>JAAYTO010000057.1 GCA_012523755.1 Clostridium sp.
ATCCAAAGTAGTTATCTGTTTTTGATTTATATCCTACCCTTGCATCTTGGTCTACCAGAGATCTTATACCTTTTTGTTGTATAAATTTTGGATCTGCTAATATATCACGGGTATTTTGGATAATAGCATTAGTCTCTGGATATTTTTAAAGTTCAGTTTTTTCTTCAACTTGTGCAATAATTTCTTCCACATAAGTCTTCATTGTATCTTTTGCTTCCTTGTGATCTTCTATTTCTTTATAGTTGGGAATGTCTGTATTAATACCTTCCGGAATTGCTCCTGCCTCTTTTTCAAGACTTTTAAATATCTTCTTTGCAATATGCTTTAATATCCTTTCAGGCACTTTCTTTATAGTATTGGCATGAGTGTGTGTACAATCAATACTGATACTGGTTGACTTGATTATTTTCTTTTTCACACACTGCTTTACTACTTCATTCATTATTTCATCCATTGTGACATCCTGCAATTTATGAACTCTGAATTTTGCCAGCAAACTTGGATGCGGAAGTTCTTCTTCAGGATTGATTCGAAGAAACCACATATATGCAAGGTTTAATGAAGCCTCTTCAATTACACGTTCATCAGATAAGTTGTATAAATACTGAAGGATTAAAAGTCTTAACATAAGTTCCGGCTCTTTTGCAGGTCTGCCATAATATTTGCAATAGGATTTTTCCAGTAGTTCATTAATAAAACTTAAGTCAACTGCTTTATTTATTAATTTAAGTATATGATTTTCTGGAATTTTATTATATAATATTGAGCAGATGATTAATTGATTATTTTTATCTTTAAGCATTGTAAAACCCCCTTTGGTGTTGGTTTTTTTGTCAATTCCATTATACCATTAAGGGGGTTTTCTTACTATATATTTATAGAATTTTGTTGAATATTTGGCATCTTTTGTTTAGTGTTTTTCAGTGGTTTCGAACCGTCCCCTGTTCTATATCAAACAGAGAACCGTCCCCTGTTCTACGCTGTTCTACAATAGCTTTAAGTAAGCATCCCACACCTCTTTGGGAATATCCTGAGGAATCTGGAAACCCAGTTCGGGATAAATTTTAATCCTCTGCAAATCCCCCACCATGATCTTTATTATCTCATCCCGGTCAATCATCCCTTCTGAATAACCTTCAAGATACTCTTTCATCCCTATCTGTGGAGATGTTACCAAAACCTCCACCTTGGGCCACTGTTTTTTAAATGTTGCAAAGGTTCTTCTCTCCATGTAGGGCTTATTAACCGCTATCAGCTTTTCAACCTTTATTTGTTTTTCCTCCATAAGCTTTTTTACAAACAAAACATTCTCTCCTGTGTTTGTGGACCTATCCTCAATCAGCATACAGCTTTTTGGAACTCCCATATCTGCCGCTATTTCAGAAAACACCCGGGCTTCGGGTACGTTCCAGATTTTACGTGTAAGTTTCCCCAAACTTCCCGAAAACACAATTAAAGGAGCATAGCCCTCTAAAAAGACCTCTGCTCCCCTTTGTGCAACTTTTGTATCGTGACTTCCCAGGACAACTATACAATCCGAATTCTCCAGCTTATGGTTCATGTGGTGGTAGTCCCATAGAATTTTAATCAGCCTCTCTTTTTCCATGTCCTAAGTCTTTTACTCTCCCATCACCTTTATTATAAGCTTCTTTCTTCTCTGACCGTCAAACTCCGCATAATAAACCTGCTGCCACGGTCCCACATCAAGCCTTCCGTTTGTAACAGGAATTATGACCTGATGACCCACAAGGATGTTCTTAAGGTGGGCATCCCCATTGTCTTCACCGGTTCTGTGGTGCCTATAATCCGGGCCGGTGGGGGCAAGGCGTTCTAACATATCGTCAATATCCTTTATTATCCCGTCCTCGGCATCATTAATATAAACCCCTGCTGTAATATGGGCTGCCGAAACAAGAACCATGCCCTCCTTAATCCCGCTCTTTTCAAGGGCTTTTTCCACTTCATACGTAATATTTATATACTCTCTTCTTTTCTTTGTATTAAAATGTAAATACTCGGTATGAAACTTCATACTATCCCTCCTTAATTATTTTTGAAATATCTTCTGTTCTATCACTCCCGAAAGAGGATTGCCATGGCATATGCAGTAGCCTTGGTTCTTGAAATATCTTCTGTTTTTCTGCTCCTTAAGAGAAAAGGGCCTCGGCAAATTCTTTTGCATTAAACCTTTGAAGGTCATCCATCTGTTCGCCAACACCTATGAATTTAACCGGCATGTTAAGGGAAGATGCCACTGCAATTACAATACCGCCTTTAGCTGTTCCGTCAAGCTTGGTCAAAACAATTCCGGTAACATCCGTAATATCCCCAAAAGACTTGGCTTGGGAAATGGCATTCTGTCCGGTGGTAGCATCAAGGACAAGCAAAACCTCCCTTGAGGCATCGGGCAATTCCCGGTCAATCACTCGAAATACCTTCTTTAGCTCCTCCATCAAATTCTTCTTTGTATGCAGCCTCCCTGCAGTGTCGCATATCAAAACATCAGCCTTACGGGCTTTTACCGCCTGTATTGCATCATAAATAACCGCCGCCGGATCTGCTCCTTCCGAGTGCTTTATTAATTCCACTCCAACCCTGTCCGACCAGATTTCCAATTGGTCTATGGCTCCAGCCCTGAAGGTATCTCCTGCAGCAAGTACCACCTTTTTACCCTTAGTCTTTAAAAGATTTGCAATCTTACCGATTGATGTAGTCTTGCCCACACCATTGACTCCCACCACCAAAATAACTGACGGTGTTGTCTCAAGCCTGAGTTCCGACTCACCCATACTTAAAATTTCAGTTAACTCCTCCTTCAAAAGTTCCTTAACCTTCTGAGGATCAACAACCTTGTTCTCCTTAACCTTCTTTTTAAGGTTTTCAATAATTTTCATGCTGGTATCAATTCCAACATCCGAAGTTATCAGAATTTCTTCTAACTCTTCAAACAGCTCCTCATCAATCTTTCCAAAGGAAACCAATACCTGATCTATTCTTTCGGTAATCGTATTTTTTGTTTTCCTCAATCCTTCTTTAAGCCTATCAAAAAAACCCATATTCTATCCTCCATTTGAAATTATATTTAAATTTAATATATTAGCTTACTTTTTCCCCCATCTTGAGGGAAACCACCTTTGATACACCATGCTCCTGCATTGTCACACCATACAAGGCATCGGACACCTCCATGGTTCCCTTTCTATGAGTTATAACAGCAAACTGTGTTATATTTGAATACTTTTTTAAATACTGAGCAAACTTATAGACATTGGCATCGTCCAAAGCAGCTTCAATCTCGTCAAGTACACAAAAAGGTGTAGGATTAAGCCTTAGAATCGCAAAAAGCAACGCTATTGCGGTAAACGCCCTCTCTCCTCCCGAAAGCAGCATAAGATTCTGAAGCTTCTTTCCCGGAGGCTGTACCTCTATTTCGATACCGCTTTCAAGAACGTTTTCCTTGTCCAATAAAATCAGTTCTGCCCTACCCCCTTCAAATAGTTCGCGAAATACCTTGTTGAAATTCTCATTTATTAATTTAAACTGCTCCATGAACTGGGTCTTCATTTTTGCCACAATCTCACTGATAATCCTGTAAAGCTTTTTCTCCGCTTGTTCCATATCATTTCTCTGTGCCGACATAAACTCAAACCGCTCTTTAGTCTTGATATAATCCTCTATAGCTGCTACATTAACCGGTCCAAGCTCCTTTATATTGCTTCTTAGCTCATTTATTTTTTTCTGTGCCTGGGTTATGCTTCCAATATCCTTTTTAAGTTCCAATGCATTGGTATATGTCAGTTCATACTCATCCCACATCCTGTTTTGTATTGACTCCATATCTGACTCTATTCTAGCCTTCTTTACCTCAATCCGGTTGCATTCCTCTTGAAGCAAAAGTATGTTTTTATTGATTTGGGTTATCTTTTCTACAGTATCTGCGGACTCTTCCTCCCGCACCTTTTTTTCCTCTGTAATCCTGTCTATCTCAAAAGTTTTTCCCGATTTCGCTTCTTCATACCTTTTAATTAACTGCCCCAATCCTTCATTTTTCTCTTCCAATGAAGCTATTTCCTGCTCATTCCGTTTTTTCTCCGCAATTCTTCTTTCTATACCTTTTGCATGGCTGTTTTTCTCATTTTGAATCCTTTCTAAAGATTCTCTCACTGCTTCCATGCTCTCTAATATCGAGTTGACGGAAATCTTATAATCGGTTATATCGGCATGGAGCTTGTCCCTTACGCCTTGCTGCTCCTTGCTCTTCTCTTGATTGAGGGCTATTTTGCTTCGGGTCTTTTCAATATCCTTTTCTATAAGGGTCAATTCTTCCTCGTACTTTTTAAGCTCTTCTTCTATTTCCGTCTCCTGTCTTATAAGCTGTTCCTTCTCCTGCTTAAGCATATCAACCCTTGCCAGAATCCTCTTAATATTCTCCTCAACCTGTGCCAAGTGGCTTTCATCCCTTATTTTTATCAATTCATTGTTTTTTAGGCTGTTTTCGTTATCGCTTATTTGGTCTACGACATCACTGAGCATAGAACTGATGCTATTGCAGCTCTTTTCCAATTCCTCTTCATCGGATTTTAGCTTTTCTATACCTTCCGAAAGTTCCGTTACCTCTCTGTTTCTTCCCAATATTCCCGATTCTTTCTGGGTCTTACTGCCCCCGGACATGGAACCAGTGGTGCTTAAAAGATCTCCCTCAAGGGTAACTATTCTAAAACTGTATCCGTATCTTCTTGCTATCTTTATTGCCGTATCAAGATTTTCTACCACTACTACCTTTCCCAAAAAGCTTAATACAATCCCCCTGTATTCCGGACTGCAGCTAATAAGATCCGAGGCAACACCTATAAATCCTTCCTGACTTCTAAGCTGATTTATAATGCTTTCTTCCAGATACCTGCCCTTTACAGCGGATATAGGTAAAAACGTTGCCCTTCCCAGCCGGTTTTTCTTCAAAAACTCAATGGCTCTTTTGGCATCTTCCTCAGTGGTGGTTACAATGTTTTGAAGTGCTCCTCCCAAAGTCATCTCAATGGCAGTCTCATACCTTTTATCAACGGTTATCAATTGTGCCAATGCACCATGAATCCCCCTTCCAAAATCCCGGGATTGCTGGCATGCCTGCAAAACAACCTTGACACTCCTGTTATAACCCTCAAGGTTTTTCTCCATTTCTTTGAGCATTCTGAGCCTTGAGGTCTTTACCTGTATTTCCGACCTCACATTGTTCTGCCTTTTCTTCTCTTCCTCCAGCTTTAAGCCCAGATCCTTCCTTTTTTCATACAAAGCATCCAGCTGTTCTTTTATATTCTTGATCAACTCATTGACCTTAGAAATGCCCTCAGACAGGTCTTCCTTCTTCATGCTCTCCCTGTCCTTCTCTAAAATAAGCTTATATTGCTCCTCGTCAATGCTCGCCTGCCTTTTTTGAATAATCTCAATATGATTTTTCACATTGTTTATCTGAGTCCTTTTATCCGACTGAATATCAAGCTTCTCCATTATGCTTGATTTTAAATTCTCAATATACCTTTCGTTCTCATCCAATGTATCCAATATCGCTTTAAACTGCTGTTCACTTTCCTCAAGCTTTAATGAATACTCACCATACCTCTCGTTTAAATAGTTGATTTTGTCATTCTTTTGCTCTTCTTCCCCGGACAATTCCTTGATTTTCTCTTCAATCTCAGCTATTTCTCCATCGAGTCGTGAAATGTTTGAAGTAAGATTGCTCTTTTTCTCCTCATTCAGCCTTATTTCGGAGCTGCACTTTTCCAAATTGCCATCAATGGCGTAAAACTCCTGTTTTGCCTGTTCAAGCCTATTGTCCATATCCTTTAACAGGTTTAAATTTCTTTGATTGAGATTTGTAATTTCCTCAAGCTTACTATTTTCACTTTCGATGTTTTGATTTATTGTAATATAGTTTTTTTCAAACTCCTCCAGCTTCTCTTTAAACCTAGTAATGTTTTCAATATAAACATTAACCTCCAGTTCTCTTAAACTTTCTCTGAGGCTTAAAAACCTTTTAGCCACCTCTGCTTGCTCTCTTAAAGGCTCAAGCTGGATCTCAAGCTCCCCTATGATGTCATTTATCCTTATAAGATTCTGTCTTGTCATCTCCAGCTTTTTTTCTGCTTCTTGTTTTCTAACCTTATACTTCATTATGCCGGAAGCCTCTTCAAATACATGCCTTCTTTCATCGGATTTAGAACTTAAGATTTCGTCAATCCTTCCCTGACCAATGATGGAGTATCCGTCCTTGCCCACACCGGTATCTAAAAACATCTCATAAATGTCTTTAAGCCGACACTGTGTCTTGTTTATCATATATTCACTTTCACCGGAGCGGTACACTCGCCTAGTTACGGTAACTTCACTGAATTCAACTGGAAGCATGGAATCAGCGTTGTCAAAAGTGAGGGTAACCTCCGCAAAACCCAGAGGTTTTCTATGTTCTGTACCAGCGAATATGACATCCTCCATTTTTCCGCCTCTTAAGGTTTTTGCACTCTGTTCTCCCAGCACCCATCTGATTGCATCGGAAATATTGCTCTTTCCGCTTCCGTTAGGTCCCACAACAGCGGTAATACCGGAGTTAAAATCAAGCACAATCTTGTCTGCAAAAGATTTAAAGCCTTGAATTTCAAGTCTTTTTAGATGCAAATAAAACACCTCGTATTATAGAATAAAGTAGCTTCAATCATATAAAAAACCACGCAAAATCAAAACTGCATGGGCATTTTAATACATAATAATTCTAACATAATTTTATATTTAATCAATACACACAATTTCACTATTAAAAACACTAAGTTTCAAAGTTTTAAAGACATATCATTATTATAAGCCCTAAAGCTCTACCAAGTTTTATATTGAACACTCATATTCCCTTACTCTGATATATTTTTTGAATAACTGTGCACATATTTCCCGGCTTTTAAAAGGGCTTCAACCATACTAACCGCACTTGCTTTTCCTGTACCTGCAATATCAAAAGCAGTGCCATGATCAACAGATGTGCGTAAAAACGGCAATCCTATTGTAATTGCAATTGTTCTTTCGAAGTCTAAGGTTTTTGTGGCAATATGTCCTTGATCATGATACAGGGACAGCACCGAGTTGTACCTTCCCATTA
This sequence comes from Clostridium sp., assembly GCA_012523755.1. Taxonomy (GTDB): domain Bacteria; phylum Bacillota; class Clostridia; order Acetivibrionales; family Acetivibrionaceae; genus Hungateiclostridium. The sequence continues at coordinate 7,142 of JAAYTO010000057.1, forward strand.
GTGCGAGGTGAAATACCGAATCTGCCCCAATCGGACCTTCAACCCTATAGCCCATGGCAACTGCCTCCCTGACCGCCGGCTCAATATGTTCAACTTCCTCCGACCCAAAAAGACCATGTTCACCGCTGTGGGGGTTAAGTCCTGCAACCGCCATCGCACCTTCCTTTATACCGAGAAGTTCAAGGGCTTTGGTACAACGCTGTATATAGCTTAAAACCTTTTCTTTACTAACAAGTTCGCATGCCTGCTTCAGGGAAACATGCCGAGTTAAAAAGAACACTCTAAGATCTCGAACCTCAAACATAGTTAAAGGGTCTTGGGAGTTTGTGAGTTCGGCAAATATTTCCGTATGTCCAATACCGTCAATCCCTGCCCTTTTCAAGGACTCTTTATTGATGGGTGTGGTTGCCACAGCATTAATTATGCCCTTTTGAGCCAGTTCAACAGAACGTTTGATATAGCTGTACGCCGCCGCTCCCCCTATTGCTTGAACCTTTCCGGTTATGACCCGGGACACATCAACATCTTCAAAATCAATTAAGTTTACAATGCTTTTGTTGTAAATTCCATGGGACGGATCCTTTATATCATTAATTCTGCTGTCAAGTCCACAAACCCTTAATGCTTTATTAACAGCATCCCTACTTCCAGTTACAACCGGCTCAATATGACTGTATATGCTCTCCTCCCTTAATGCCTTTACAACTATTTCCGGTCCAATTCCCGCAGGATCTCCAAGGGGAATGCCTATTACAGGTTTGTCTAAAGGCTTATCCCAAAAATCAGCCCTGTCCAATTCCAAACACCTTCCCAACATAAATTTATTATTTAAAATCCTACTTCCAAAACAGTTCATATTATGTAAGTGAAGAAAAGTGTTCTAAAAACTTAAGTTTTGCAATATTTCTTCTGCATTTTTCTTCACACTTTTTAAATGCCTCCTAATAATTGCACCCCTCAACAGTGAGTACATGAAAAATTAATGCACTTTCTAGATATTAAAAAAGCTGTTCCAAGAAGAACAGCTTCAAAAAAAAAATAACTATGTAGCAAACTTATCTGGGTTCTACCAAGAACTTGATTGCAGTCCTCTCCTCCCCATCAATACTAATAGATGAAAAAGCTGGAACAGTAATGATGTCTATACCATTTGGTGCGACAAACCCTCTTGTAATTGCTATAGCTTTAATAGCTTGATTAACTGCTGCTGCCCCCACTGCCTGTATTTCTGCTGTCGATTTTCCCCTAAGAATTGCTGCTAATGCTCCAGCGACCATTTTCGGCTGCGATTGAGCTGATACCTTTAATACTTCCATACACTTTTCCTCCTCAATAAAATATAACTATTTAAAATGAATTAATTAATATAATTGCTCTCTATCTGCGTGTTTATGTCAACCAGTATATTATAGACCCCTCCTACCTACTATTTTATAACAATGCCCTTCAACAAACAATACCATAAAATTAATATTTTATATCATAAATTTCATGTTTACCGTAGTATTCCCTGACCCTCACCTTGTCATAACCATATTTTTTCTTCAAATAATTCACATTGCATTTTTTTTGACCCACGATATCAGATATTCTTTTTCTACTTGTACAAATAGTTAAAGAGCTTTTTTTTGACAAATTATTCTGTTCAATTATTTCCTCAATTCTGTTTAATGCGAGTTTGGACTCCACCAACTGCCTGATGGCAGGATGAAACGGTCCGGCAACTACATCACCGTCCTCATTGATACTTTCCGTAGGTTGAAGCCCAATCCTTATTACATTTATATTATTCTCCCGGTATATACGAAGAAGCTTTGCACAAAGTTCAACAGCATCTTCCAAACTAAGGGGAGTATATTCCCCCTTATTATACATCTTCTCTAAATATGTATCCTTTATAACCAGTGTAGGATATATGCGGAGCAAATCCGGTTTTAGCCCCACAACCTTCTTCGCCGTTTCCAAAGCCTTTTCATCGGTATCTCCCGGAAGTCCTATCATTGTCTGTATACCCAAAACAAATCCATTTTTCTTAATGAGTTTTGAAGAATTAAATACTACCTCTTGACTGTGTCCCCTGCAGCTTTTTTCAAGAACTTCATCATCAAGGCTCTGTACGCCCAATTCTATTGTCCCAACTTTATATTCTTTCAAATAGTCCAAAATATCCTTGCTTATATAATCAGGACGTGTGGATAGTCTAATTGCCTTTATATTGCCTTTGTTCATATATTTGTTAGCTGTCTTAAGAAATTTCAACTGTTCACTTTTTTCAATACCTGTAAAGCTCCCTCCATAAAACGCTATCTCAATGTATGAATCTTTATCAGCCGAACTCAGATAAGACTCAATTTCAGATACCATCTTTTCTTCCGTCATTTCATCCCTCTGACCGCTTATTTTCTTTTGGTTGCAGTATATGCAATCAAAAGGACAGCCTTTATGGGGAATAAAAACAGGTATTACAATGTGCTTAGTTTCCATACTTTTCCCTTCCGTATCAATTCCGTTAATATGTCTTTGGTCCTCTTCTTCGCGAAATACTTATATAACATGGTATGTTCAAATCTTTATTTTCTCTAAGGAAGACTTTGCTGCCATCTGCTCCGCTTCCTTCTTGCTTCTTCCTTTACCGATTCCCACAGTTTTTTCATCTATTTTCACTTGTGAGACAAACATTTTGCTGTGATCCGGACCCTTTTCTTCAATTATCTCATAAGAAATTGTATGGTCACTGGTTCTTTGAACAATTTCCTGTAGTTGGGTCTTATAATCCGTGTATATTGTACCTTTGATTGCTCCATCAATTGATTCTTCCAGTTGCTGCAAAATAAAAACTTTCGCATTTTCGAATCCGCCATCTAAATATATGGCTCCTATTAAGGCTTCAACAGCATCAGAAAGTATAGAAGTTCTTTTCCTTCCTCCCGAACACTCCTCTCCCTTTCCGAGTAAAAGATAGCTTCCGATGTTGATGCTTTTGGCACACTCTGCCAATGATCGCTCACACACAACATTAGCCCTGAATTTTGTCATTTCTCCTTCGGTAAAATAAGTAGAATTAAGGTAAATATACTCACTAACTATCATTTCCAAAACTGCATCACCCAAAAATTCGAGTCTTTCATTACTGACCAATTTTTTATCCTTGCATTCGTTGGCAAAAGAACTGTGGGTTAAAGCCATCACAAGCTTCTTTTTGTCTTTAAAGCAATAATTTGTAATTTTCTCAAACTCACTTATTTTATCTGATAGAGCCTTTAGATCCGGCATTGCTGCTCCCCCATTCTTTAGTAACTATTATTATATATATATTTATTATACCTCATAGATTTATAATATGCCGCTTCAAAAGAAAATTTTTCGATCCTGTCGGTATAAATTTTTGAAATAGTATACAAAAAGAAAGGTATGTATTATAGTTTAAAGGGAACAGTCTATAACCGTCCCCCTAAATAATAGAATATCAATATATCAAATCAAAATTTCTTTAAAACAATAGTTGCATTATGCCCGCCAAAACCCAAGGAATTGGATATGGCATAAGTTATGCCTGCCTCTCTTCCTACATTCGGTACATAGTCCAAGTCACATTCAGGATCCGGAGTTCTGTAATTAATTGTAGGAGGAAGGTAACCCTCTTTTATTGCCAGAGCTGTTATAATACACTCCACTGCTCCCGCCGCACCAAGAAGATGCCCCGTCATTGACTTTGTCGAGCTTACCGGCAGCTTACGGGCATGCTCGCCAAATACGGTCTTTATGGCTGCAGTTTCGAACTTGTCGTTGTACTCGGTTGACGTACCATGGGCATTTATATACTCGACATCTTCAGGCTTAATGCCCGCATCATTAATAGCCATCTGCATACACCTTGCCCCGCCTTCACCTTCAGGAGCAGGGGCGGTAATATGATATGCGTCATTCGTTGAACCATACCCCACAATCTCGGCTATTATGTCAGCTCCTCTTTTTTTAGCATGTTCCAACTCTTCAAGTATTATTACACCTGCACCTTCACCCATTACAAACCCGTTTCTGTCAGCATCAAACGGTCTGCATGCTAAATTGGGATCTTCCGTTGTAGATGTGGCCTTCATTGAGCAAAACCCTGCAAAAGACATGGGAGTTATTGAAGCCTCCGCTCCCCCGGTAATCATAACATCTGCATCTCCACGCTGGATAACCTTGAAAGCATCCCCTATGGCATTTGTAGATGTGGCACAAGCTGTAACCACACATTCGTTAAAACCCTTTGCTCCAAACTCAATTGCTATTCGCCCGGTAGCCATATTTGAAATCATCATAGGAATAAAAAACGGGCTGACTCTTCCGGGTCCCTTTTCCGTATATACTCTAAACTGATCTTCAAAGGTTGTTATTCCTCCTATACCCGAACCAACTATAACACCAAATCTGTACGGATCGGTTTTGACACTTTCAATCCTTGACATGTTATAAGCCATCTTAGCCGCACACAATGCATATTGGGTATAGACATCCATTCTTTTGGCTTCTTTTTTATCAATGAACTTAGTAGGATCAAAGTCTTTAATTTCAGCAGCAACCTTTGTAGACATACCTGATACATCAAATTTTGATACTGTGGTTATCCCGCATTTTCCTTCCTTTATAGAGTTCCAAAACCCATTAACATCAGTACCTAATGCAGATACAACCCCCATACCGGTAATAACTACTCGCCTTTTCATCGTTTAACCTCCCTGCCCATTACTTTATAAGTATATATCCAAAGGTTAATTATTGCACATCCCAATAACTAACGCTTAAGTCAATCATGTGTGACCTTAAAAATTTATCATAAATAATTTTGCAAAACAAATTAAATCCCGTTAATAAAACTAGAGGTGAATAAATTCCACACTTTTTTGGTCATTTTACTTTGTGTAATCACCTGATTCATAAAAAAGTCCCTTTTTCAGGGACTTTTTTATGAATTATTCTTAATATACTCAACAACATCGCCTACTACTGAAATCTTTTCGGCCTCACTATCAGGAATTTCGAGATCAAACTCCTCTTCCAAAGCCATTATCAATTCAACAATATCCAGCGAGTCAGCACCTAGATCGTCTATGAAAGATGATTCCATTGTAATCTCATCTTCCTCAACTCCTAACTGCTCTGCAACAATCTTCTTTATCTTTTCGAACACTATCATTCACCTCCTTCCACAGGGGGTTTTTGTATGATTTAGAACCCTTAGTGCAATACTGTATCAACTTAACCAAATAGTGTTACAATAAGATATTATTACATTACTAATCCGCCGTCAATATGTATTACCTGACCTGTTACATAATTTGAATCATCCGATGCCAGAAAACTAACCACATTTGCCACATCTTCAGGCGTCCCAAACCTTTTTAGTGGAATGTTGTTTAAATAGTTTTCTTTTACACTGTCAGGTAAAACATCGGTCATTTTACTTTTTATCACACCCGGAGCAATTGCATTGCAGTTTATACCCCTCGATGCCAGTTCTTTAGCCGTCGACTTTGTAAGACCAATCATACCAGCTTTAGCGGCTGAGTAATTGGCTTGCCCGACATTGCCCATAACCCCGGCAACCGAAGCAATATTAATAATTTTTCCGCTTCTTTGTTTCAACATAACCTTCGAAGCCGCTTTTGTGCAAAGGAACGCACCCTTTAAATTAATATTTAAGACATCATCCCATTCCTGTTCAGTCATTCTTAGCATAAGGTTATCCCTTGTTATACCGGCATTGTTAACAAGTATGTCAACGCTTCCAAAGGTCTTAACAGCGGTTTTAACCATTGCCTCAGCATCTTCAAAATTTCTTACATCACCCTTTGTAACAGCAACATTTATTCCAGCTGCTTTAAATTCTTCGGCAGTTTGGTCAATGCTGTCTGAAGCAGGTATATCGTTTAGAACAATATTGGCACCCATGCTTCCCAACTTAAATGCAATTGCTTTGCCAAGTCCTCTGCCTGAACCAGTTATAATTGCAGTTTTCCCCTTTAATTTCATACTATTCACGTCTCCTTGCCATTAGTCTATTTTGAACACAGAAAGTGAATCCCACTTTCTAATAAACGTCCAACAGCTTATTTATATTCTAATTTTCAAGTTCCCGGAGTATATTATTTAGAGATTCAATATCTTCAACGTTAAGGGTTCTAACATCCCGGCTCACTTTGCGTACAAAGCCGCTTAAAACCTTTCCGGGACCTATTTCAACAAAGGTATCCACACCGTTTTCCAGCATTTTTCTTATTGAAGCCTCAAACAGCACTGAATTGCTTACCTGTCTAATTAGAAGATCCTTAACTTTTGATTTATCTAAAATATATTCTGCATTCACATTTGCTACTACAGGAAATTGCATATCCTTTAAATTTATTTTTTCCAGCTCCACAGCAAGTCTCTCGCCCGCAGGCTTTAGCATGCTACAATGGAAAGGTGCACTGACCGGAAGCAACATAGCCCGCTTTGCCCCCATATCTTTAGCAATCTCTACAACCTTCTCCACGGCCTTTACCTCTCCTGCTACAACAACCTGCCCCGGACAGTTAAAGTTTGCCGGCTCTATAATTCCTTCCGTTGATGCCTTTTTGCAGCACTCAATAACAGCTTCGGATTCAAGTCCAAGTATGGCCGCCATAGTGCCTTTACCCACAGGAACCGCTTCTTGCATGAACTTTCCCCTTTTTCTAACCAGTGCTACAGCATCGGTAAACGCCATAGTCCCTGCCGCAACATGGGCTGAATACTCCCCAAGGCTCAATCCCGCAGCCACATCAGGTCTTATACCCCTTTCCAAAAGAGGCTGCATACAAGCGATACTTGTTGTCAAAATCGTTGGTTGTGTGTTTTCAGTTATTTTAAGTGTTTCATCATCAGCCTTCAAAAACCATCTTCTTTACATCAAAGCCTAAAGCTTGGGATGCCTCTTCAAATATAGCATTTGAAGCTTTATATTCCTCAACTATCTGCTTTCCCATCCCTACATATTGGGCACCCTGCCCGGAAAATAAAAATGCCAGTTTTCCCATCCTGCTCCCTCCAATATTGCAACAGATTACGCCTTGTCTTCTGCGTTATTTTGAGTGTTATTTATTCCATCGGATTATGGCAGACCCCCATGTCAGTCCCCCTCCAAAACCTACCAGGATTAAATTGTCTCCCTTGGAAAACAATTTTTCTCTATAGGCTTCATCCAACCCTAAAGGTATGGATGCCGAAGAAATATTACCATACTTGTGAAGGTTCGTAAATACCTTTTCCTTCGGTACTTTAAGTCGCTTTGCCGCACCCTCCAAAATACGGATGTTGGCCTGATGAGGTATAATCAGCTTTATGTCCTCCATGGAAAGTCCTGAATCCTCCAAAACTCTGTTTGCTCCCTGTTCCATTATTCTTACCGCAAACTTGAAAACCTCACTGCCATCCATCCAAAGAACCTTCTTATTATCTCCTGTCCTCACTTCAACATCCTCAGGTCCTATAAAACAACACGGCAGAGTGAGGTTTTTTCCTAACTCACCGTCAGCACCTATATAAGTGGTTATAACTCCATACTCTTCTTCCACCGGACCAAACACAGCCGCTCCCGCTCCATCACCAAAAAGTACACAAGTGTTTCTGTCCTTCCAATCCAGTATTTTTGAGAGCCCTTCACATCCAATAACCAATACATATTTGTAATGTCCTGTTTTAATAAACTGGTTTGCTACCGACATTCCATAAATAAATCCCGAGCACGCCGCATTAAGGTCAAATGCCGCTGCCTTCCGTGCCCCTAGCTTGCTTTGAACAATACAGGACATTGATGGAGTCAGATAGTCAGGGGTTTCGGTAGCTACGATTATAAGATCCAGCTCCTCTGCTTTAATTCCAGCATCGTCAAGAGCCTTCCTTGCTGCATCCACCCCCAATTCATATGCTGGAGTATCCTTATCTAAAACTCTCCTTTGAGATATTCCGGTTCTTTTCGAAATCCATTTATCCGATGTATCCACTATTTTTTCCAGATCAAAGTTTGTAAGCACCTTTTCAGGTATGCTGCTGCCTAAACCCAAAATTCCACAATTATAAGTCCTGCTCAATCTCCTCAACCTCCATATTAACAAACTCATCTCTTATTTTGTCCATAACCTTAGTCTTTGCAAATTTACTTGCCTTAATCACTACATTCTTAATGGTTCTTGCGTTCGAACTGCCATGGCTTTTTAGAACAAGACCGTTAACCCCAAGTATTGGAGCACCTCCCTGTTCATCAGCATCCATAACTTTCTTGAATTGCTTCATTTCCTTTTTAATCAGTAAAGCAGAAACCTTCGTTTTTATATTTTTGAAGAAAATATCCTTTAACATTCCAACAAGAAAGGAACCGGCTCCCTCATAAAACTTTAACATTACATTCCCTACAAAACCATCACATACAACCACATCTATCTTGCCTAAGGGTACATCATTTCCCTCAACATTTCCCTCAAAGTTTATACTGGCTTCAGATAGCAAAGCATATGCGTGTTTCAACGTCTCATTACCCTTTCCTACCTCAGCTCCTATGTTTAGCAAGCCAACCTTTGGGTTATCAATCCCCAGCATTTCTTTCATATATATGGAACCCATAATTCCAAACTGTAAATAATTAATAGGCTTACAGATGGTATTCAGTCCCGCATCTATTATCAGCCCATTTCCTTTCTTTGTAGGTACAATAGCCGCAATAGCAGGTCTGTCAACTCCCTTTACTCTGCCAACTATAAATAAAGCACCTGCCATCAAAGCCCCGCTGTTACCGCAAGATAGGAAAATATCACCCTTCTTTTCCTTTAACAGTTTAAAACCCACAACCATGGAAGAATCCTTCTTGCTTCTAATTGCCTTCGTTGGAGTATCCTCTATAGTTATAACCTCAGAGGCATGATGAATATTTATGCGGGATTGGTCATAATCTCTTTTACTTAATATTTCCCTAATTTTAACCTCATCACCAATTAGTAATATATCAAAGCCCTCAGCCTCAGTAACAGCATCCAAGCATCCGTTTACAATAGCCTCCGGTGCATTATCTCCACCCATCGCATCAACCAGTATAATCAAAATAACTTCACTCCCAATACCAATAGTAATCTATCAATATAAATTACTATGAATACTATATTTTTTCAAGGGATACCAATATAAATTTACCTCTGAAATTCTCGACCTGCTTTGCCGATATTTTCACCCATACTATATATTTGTTATCCTTTGCCTTTTTAACCTCTGCCTTGGCTACAAGCTTGCTTCCTGCATATACAGGCGTCTTATACTTAATATTTGCTACCCCTACTAATGCCACCTGTGCATCTATCACTGCAATTGCAAGGGATTCGGCAAGGGAGTAAATATAATGTCCCTGGACAATCTTTGTTCTCTCAAAGGCCATACTCTTATTGGTCTCAAGTATTGAAATTCCACCCTGTCCTAAAGTAATATCCACAAGTTCTCCAACGATATCTTTGCTCTTGAGAGACTTCACCTTCCTATAATTTTCTTCAGCTACATTTTTAATCCTTTCTCTGAGCTCCGGTATTCCCAATTCCAATCTGTCTAACCTTATAGTAGGTACACTCACACTAAAGATTTCCGAAAGCTCTTCGTCCGTCAAAAAAGGGTCAGACTTTAGTTTTTCCAGAAGTACTGCCTGCCTTTCCTTCTTCGTGCATGATGACCTGCTCATTCGCTCACCTCTTTTACAATCGTGATAGCAGGATGATTATGTATTATATATTTACCGCAACAACCCTAATTACAGCCTAGCTGCAATATTCATTAGTACTATTAACATATGCAATTTTATCTAAATTATTACCTAGTACTAAGGCTTGATATTAAAAGTATATTATATATTTTTTAAATATGCAAGAATTTCCTCAAATTTTATTAAATATTTATCAAAAAAACAGTTCTTTAAACCGAAGAGAATAAAAGCTCCGGGGGCTTCGAGCCCCATCGCTTTTTGGTCATTTCACTTCGTGAAATCCCACTAATAATGAAAAGGACTCCAAAAAATGGAGACCTTAACTTTTTATCATACCATAAAACTATATCTATTGGCTTACAACTTACAGCCTAGGATCCACCGGTTCACTTTCTAAGGCCAGAACACCGAATACACACTCATGCACTCTATAGAGAGGTTCATTCCTCACAAAACGCTCAAGGGATTCCATTCCTAGCGAGAATTCACGAAGTGCCAAGGAGCGTTTCTTTCCCACCGATCGGTTTCGAAGCCTCTTAAGATTCTCATCCATTGTGTACTCCGGCCCGTAAATGATCCTGAGATACTCTTTTCCACGGCATTTTACAGCCGGCTGCAAAAGCTCCCTGCCATTTTTCACAATAAAGTCGTACGGCTTCACTACCATTCCCTCTCCCCCGGAGGCAGTCAGGTCTTCCCACCATTTTGTCCCCTTAGCCACGCTTTCTGCGTCGGTAACATCAACAAGAATATGGTTTGTTGCAACAATTAAGCTGTCATCCTGAGCACAGTATTTAGCAATGGTATCCATGTGCCACAGGTGGTTTTTATCCGAATGCACTTTCCCTTCTGTAGCAAGGATATGGAAGGGTGCCAGCTTCAAGTCGTCAATAGAATTAACAGGCCAGCAGTATTCCCTGTATGCTTCTACATACTTATGCATCAGCTCCGACCGTTCCGTAAACCTTTGCAAAAGTGTATTTATATCGGCATTCTGTCCCGAAGTCTGCTTATTAACATCAAAGGATATAGTCTTATTCAAAGATGCTTGTTTCAGCAGCTTAACAGCTTCATCCAGTGCAACTCTGCCGGAAATACCCACTGCCGAGTATTGATCTTTCAAAAGCATCTGTGCTTTGGCTGACCAGGGCATCAACTCACAGTCAAGGCATACCCAGTCGGTATCAAAATCGCTCCAGAATCCTGAATTGTATAAAGCCTTTCTTACCCTGTCAATCAATGCTGCCTCCAGCTCCATATTGTCGAAGAAATGCCTTCCAGTACGGGTATAGCATATTCCGGAAGTTCCATCCACAACTCCGAACCTTCTTTCCGCTGCATGGCTGTCCTTACATACGATTACCACAGCACGGGAACCCATATGCTTCTGTTCACACACTACTTTATCCACTCCCCGAGTACGGAAGTAATCAAAGGCTTCTGCAGGGTGCTCCAGCATTCCTTCTTCCTTACTGGTTTCAGTTGGTGACATAGTAGGCGGCAAATATATAAGCCAATGCGGATCAGCCGCAAACCTGCTCATTACCTCCAAAGCAGCAATGGAGTTTTCCTCGTGTACCGTAATATTGCTCATTAGTCTGGTTCCGATAATCCTCTTGCCCAGAACATCATTGATATCCAGAATATCATTATCCCCCCTAGAATCAAAAACATCAGCCTTGTTTTCTTCCGGGAGAAATGGCTTAGCCGGTTCATAATAGGTTTTTAAGGCTTTTATATCCACAAATCCTCTTTCCGGATACCTATAGGCCGTTAATTTTCCCCCAAAAACACACCCGGTATCAATGTTGATGGTGTTGTTCACCTTTAAGGCTTCGGCCTGTGGAGTATGACCATAAACAACCAGTGCCTTGCCGCGGTAATCGGAAGCCCAATCGTATCTTACAGGAAAACCGTATTCATCGGTTTCACCGGTGGTTTCTCCATAAAGGGCAAATTCCCTTACCTTGCCCGAGCCTCTGCCCTGAAATTCCTCCTTCATCCCGGCATGGGCCACAACGAGCTTTCCGTCGTCCAGTACATAATGACTTACCAGCCCGTCAATAAAGGCTTTAACTTCTTCAACAAACTCAGGAGACTCTCTTTCAAGCTGCTCCAAAGTTCTGTCCAGGCCATGAGTAATCTGAACATTGGCTCCTTTAAGTTTCTTTAAAAGCTTGATATCATGATTGCCCGGTACACAAAAGGCATTTCCCGATTTAACCATGCTCATAACAAGTTTCAAAACTTCGGTGATTTTAGGACCACGGTCTACCAAATCCCCAAGGAACACAACCTTTCTTCCCTCAGGATGGGTTACCCTGTAATTGACGCTTTCGGTACCATCTACAACTTCTTCAATGCAGTACCCCAATTTCTCCAGCAGCATCTTAAGCTCATCATAACAGCCGTGAACATCTCCTATAATATCGAAAGGACCATGTTCAGCTTTCTTGTTATTCCATAAAGGCTGTCTTTCAAATAAAGCCTCCTCCACCTCTTGTGGGGAGTTGAGCACATACACATACCTGAATCCTTCCCTTTTAAGTCCTTTGATTGACTTTTTAAGCTGCCGGGTATGATTTCTTATTACATACTCTTCTACCTGCCTGTCAGTCCTGTTTTTATTCCTTTCCTGGCATACCTTTTCCGGAAGGTTGAATACCACGGCCACAGGAAGACAGTGATAATCCCTGGCAAGCTGTACAAGGGGCTTTCTTGCCGCTTCCTGCACATTTGTGGCATCAACAACAGTAAGCTTTCCTAATTGCAGCCTTTTTGAAACTATATAATGCAGAACTTCAAAGGCTATATTCGTAACTGTCTGGTCATTTTCGTCATCGGACACCAGCCCTCTGCAAAAATCCGATGATATTACCTCTGTCGGCTTGAAATGCTTCTTGGCAAAAGTGGACTTACCGCTTCCCGAAGAACCTATTAATACTATTAAAGATAATTCCGGTACAGTTAACTTCATAATGTAAACACTCCCATATGTGTAGGGCTTCCCAATTCTTCGTCGGCCTCGCCTATTTGTAAAAACCTCACATTATAACCGTAGTTTTCAGAAATCCTGATCGCCCACGTTTCAAATTCTTTGCGAGCCCACTCAAAACGGTGATCCCTGTGACGAACACCGCCTTCAAAGAGATTTGAGTAGTGCAAATTGTATTCCTTGTTTGGGGTAGACACAATGACCGTTTGAGGTCTTGCAAACTTGAACAATACCTTTTCAAAGGCTTTAAGCCTGTTTTCATCAAGATGTTCTATAACCTCAATAACTGTCGCGGCATCATATCCCGAAAACCGTTTATCCCTATACACCAAGGAACCCTGGAACAAATTAATTCTTTTCCTTTGCATTTCAGGCAATCTGTCGATTTTCAATTTATCCTTAGCCCTTTCAAGAACACTGTATGAAACATCAACACCGGTAATTTGTTCAAAACTCTTGTCTTTTAGAAGCAGCGAAATCAGCTTCCCTTCTCCACACCCTATGTCTATTACTCTTTTTGCATTAACACTTTTTAATACAGCAGCTACTGTCCCAAGCCGCTGCTGGTTTAAGTTTAGCTTCTTTTCAGTTTCCTTTTGCTGTGAAGGCTCATCCGGTTCATCTTCATCATCCAACACATCACTGTCTTCCATAAGTCTTTTCAATGCCTGATTAACAAGACTCTTTTTTCTCTTCAAGTACCTGCCGGTAATCAGCCCTTTTTCAGGATGGTTAATGAGCCAACCCTCTCCATGCTCAAGCAGCTTGTCTATTTCATCCTCCCCGACCCAGTAGTGCTTTTCAGAGTCTAGCACAGGTATTAAAACATATATATGATTCAATAAATCCCTGAGCATGACTTTACCCTCAAGAGAAACCGTATAGTACCTGCTTTTGCCCCACTGGGGAAATTTCTCATCCAGCACATATCCTTCAACAGCAACCTTGTAACCCAATGGCTCAAACAGCCGGTGAATGATTTCTTCTCCTCCTTTGCAGGGAAGCATCATTATTTTTGCTTGCAGCGGTAATTCCATCGCCGCCAGTTCAGGTCTATCTTTGCACTTACCGGACATTGCAGTCCCAAACACCCTTGATATCGCAACACTCAGGAATGAAGATGCAACATAAGGCCTGTCATTTACATAATCAAACAATCCTCCCTCTCCAAAAGAACCTTTCTTTCCCCGGGTCAAATCAATAGGGTCGATATCAAGAAGCAATGCTGCCGTACATCTTTCCTTTGTTGCCTCGGGATAGAATATATGTGCCTTCCCGTGGTTTAGCGTGAACGTTTGGGGCCTTGATGGATTTTTGTATAATAAATACCCCAAATCCGTGGCTGGTGGCTTGGTATATGTAATTGTAAGTATCATGTTTTCCCCCCTGATCTTTCATTTAAAATATTCAATATTTCATTACTTCGAGCATTTGCTCCTTCGACAGATGCTTGAAATAAAATCGGGTAGGAGGTAAATAATTATTTTATTTACCGACCTCCCACACCACCGTACGTACGGTTC
>JAAYTO010000058.1 GCA_012523755.1 Clostridium sp.
CCCTTTGTATAATTTCTTACCCATTTAGTATAACCCCACTTTTCATTATCTATGGGTAACATCTTACTACAAAGGCTCAATAAAGTTTATCTGTAATTTATGCCATGGCTTAATCTTCCTTCATGATTTCACCGTGTTCTATTAGGTTAGATAGGGTGTATAAAATCAATGATAGGAAAAATATTTCAAAAACTTAAGTTTCGCAAGCAAAGAGCCTGTAAATACTCCTATCGGGCAAAACCTGTTTCGCATAAAAAACAATCCTTCTCCCTTTCCTAGTCGTATAAACAGGCTTGTACAACTTGCTTCGCAATACTCAAGTTTATAAGTTCAGCTCTCAGTTTGAAATGGATAAGCTTGCTTTAGTCTAAAATCAACCTAAATACTTAATTCTTGTGGGACACAATATTAATTTTAAGGATAAATAATTCTTGTATTTCCCCCAGGGAATTCAGAAATTTTCCTCAGTATAAATCTTTTCATTATTGTAACATCAGTAGAGTTAATGTCAGTAAGTTCTTCATCTTTACTAACATCCGCTGCTTCCCTTTGTATAACGTTAAGTTCAACTTTCCTCAATACATATCTTTTTAGTAATGTTAAATCCGTTGAATTAACATCACCATCTCTATCTATATCGCCAACTAAAATCTCAGTACCCCACGGAGTCGGGGCGGGAATATCTCCTTTAGGGTAAATTCCCAACTCAAATATGGAATTTCCATACTGTGTTGCTCTTTGCATGCAATAAACCCTTACATATCTTCCTTTGGCTTCTAAGTAAATATCATCTATATCTCCATCACCGTTGTACTCCGTAAATACATCCGTCCAAGCAACAGCATCATTGGATACCTGTATCTTATATTGACTTGCGTATGCAGCCTCCCATTCAATATATACCCTTTCAATTTCATACTCATCTTCAAGGTCAACATATATATACTGAGGGTCGCTGTACTCCGATGACCATCGTGTTGCTATGTTCCCGTCCACAGCTTTTTCGGCAGTATTCCCGTGTCCCGATTCTGTTGATGAAACAAATACAGGCTTATTTTGAGCAATGCTTCCCTCGGGAATGTTTATTATTGGTGGTTCGGTTGTAGGCTCCTTAAGCATTGATGCCGGGCGAACTGCAATATTTTTTATACTGTAAGGATCGGTTATACAAACCTCCAACCCCCATCCTCTTAATGTATCGAAGGTTCCGTCCGTTGTCATATCCAAAAAGGTTTGGGGCTGATTACCCGGTCCCCATGACCATGCCAAATATCCGATTTCATTTTTATAGCATTCTTCCAATATAGTCTTGTAAGGTATTTTACCGTTATCATGTTCTTCCCATTGATGTCCAAACTCTCCTACCACAAGAGGCAAATCCATTTCAACAGACTCTTTTATTTCGTCAATAACCCTCTGTTCACTGTTGCCCCACATGTACGGCCACCACATATGTACCGAGAATATAAGGTTTTTATCAGGGTCGGCATCTATAAGGTATGGACCGGTTGCCTGAAGGATATCAATATCCTTACCCCAGTCACTGCCGTCAATCATGAGCGGAACATGTATTCCCGCATTTCTCATTCTCTTAATTGCAGTTTCATATCCTGTTTTAAATTCGGACTCCGAAACTTGTGCTCCTACTTCATTACCTATATTGATAATTAAATACTCCTCATGTTTTTTTAATACTTCAACTACCTCAGGGCTTGTCCAATAATCAACAAGCATCGGAAGTTTTTGCCATTCACCAGTGGCATCATGAAGTTCAATGATTGGTATCATGTTATTAATACGACAGTTGTAAAGTAAAATATCCAGTTTCCTTGCAGGACCTGAGAGTCCCCATACCAGTCTTACTGCATTTGCTCCGGTCTTCCTGATTTCGGGAAGAACTACATCACCGTCAATATCGCCCCAGATAGACATTTCATTGACACCATATAACACTACTTTTTCTCCGTCCTTATCATATAAGAACCTGCCTTCTACCCGAAAACCCGGATATTGTTCTTGTGCTGCCCATGATAAAATCGGCAGACTGGCAGCTGCCAAAACCAATACTGCTACAAGGATGCACATCTTTTTTTTCATCAATATTCCTCCCTTAAAAATAAAATTAATTTAATTATTATTAAATTGTAATATTACTTTTAATGTTGCAATAATCAATTATTATGCTTTATATATAATATTACTTCTAATTACATATTATCATGAAATAAATATAAAATAAAGTTTAAATATTAGGGTGTTTGTGTCAAGTAAAAGTTGGCAATGATCTCTTCATCCTGTTATTTTATTGGTTTACTTGCTTTGAAGGTCAATGTGAAATCCTCATACTTTTAATTTAGTGAACTTCTTTCTGGAAAGTTTGGCTGGTTATGCATTAAA
>JAAYTO010000059.1 GCA_012523755.1 Clostridium sp.
ATAGAACAGGGGACGGTTCTCTGTTCTAACAGTAGGCATAAAAAAATCATGCCTCCGATATGCAGTATCAGTGGAATGATATTTAATCAAGAGAACCGTCCCCTTATGTTATTTCAATAAATTCTTCAGGTCTACCGACTTAACATCTGCGGCCTTTTTATTCTCAGCCTGTATTTCTAAAAATATCTCTTTTCTATAAATAGAAATACTCTTTGGAGCATTAATGCCTACACGTACTTGATCTCCCTGAACATCAACAATAGTTATCTCAATATTGTCATTTAAAATAATAGATTCATTCTTCTTTCTTGTGAGAACCAGCACTAATATTTACCTCCCGTCTGCGGAGTTCTTCTACGATATAGTGTCTCACAGAATATCTATCCGTGTCAAGGACAACCTGCATTCCTCTCTTATTTTTTGTATTAATAATAACTGGTGCTTTTAAATTCATACTGATTTTAGAAAGATCCTCCGGTACTACAAGAATCGACAATATCATAACATGTTCAGGACTTTGAATTTCAAGAACATCCACGGCTTCCTGCGGAATTTCTATGTCATAGTCATTAACAATCATAAACGGGTCAGCAACTGCAAAAGCCAATTGTCCATCGTCTACCGCCTGAAGCCATCTGAAAGGTGAGGCCTCATCCCCGTCATACAGCACGATATACTTTTTTACTTCCTCAAAACCGGGAATTCCGTCTTTAAAATTAATTATCTTATCTTCCTCAATCTCAATTTCGTCAAAGTGCTTTGTTTTTAGAAGCATTTAATCTCCTCCATTTAATAAGTTCCCTTCTTATACTTATATATATACATCAACCTTGCTGTCTTGAACATAACCGATTTTAACCGATCCATACTGCCTCAAGAAAATATTGACCTGGGCAGGTATATAATTATATTCAATCCGGCCGGGGCTAATCGAAAACTCTACACCATTTTTCACCCCTTCGCCTTCTCTTCCCGCTTCAATCTGCTGTGATCCCTTAACAGTAATCTGCGGTCTTGCTTTGGGTATACAGTCAACATCAAACTCATGCTCTGTAACCGAGTCCGACTCTGCCATATCTGCAATGGGGTTTCCTCCGTTTTCTATAGCTGCAAAGGTATCCCCGTCCTCAGAAATTTTCCCTATCTGCTCAATTACCTGTTGATAAATTCTTTGAGCTATCTCATGAGTAAGGTCAATGGGGCCTTTCAGACCGGCACTGGCAAACGCCTCATACTGGTCAATTTCCACCTTTGGAAGCTCCGTCTCTATCTTTAACTTGGAATGGTTCTGGTGAATCTCAATCTTTGGTTTGTGAGCCTTCATGTTAAGTTCGGATAAAACCGTGTCAATTCCGATTTTAGCATAGGTTTGAGTTATTCTTATACCCATAAAACCACCCGCACTAACCTTTTTATTACTTTATATTACTTTAAGAAATCCACAAGAGACGGCTGAATTATTCTGGCACCGCCCGCTAATGAGGCCCTGTATACATTTTCCTCACTCTTTAGCAGCATAATGTTTTCTGCCTGGTCAATATCCTCATTTTCACTCATGAGCTTGGTAAAATTAAGCCCATCGTTTCCAAGCCTGTTGTCTGTAAGTTCCAGCCTGTTGTATCTGGCCCCAATGTCAGCCCTTATTCGGAGCAGGTTGTTTTGCTGTATGTCAAGCTTTCCCAAAGTTTCATTAATTACATCATAATCACCGTTATCCAGTGCCGTTATAAAATTATCCATATCCTCAAAAATCGTTCCGAAGACTCCGGTTGTCGCTGTACCGCCACCGTTAAAAAAATCTCCTCCTGTCACATTAATATTAATACTATCCGCAATACCTATCTGATAAATTATCACTTCAGTACTGTCAACATCAATGGCAAAAGAACCGTCATCATTCAACAGTTTTTGATTGGTTTTAAAACCAGAGAAAATATGTCTTCCTGCATAGGTTGCATTGCCCAGGTTGACCAACTGGGTCTTAAGCTGCTTTACCTCTTCACAAATTTTCTTGGTATCCTCCGGTGTAGTTGCCCCATTGCTTGCCTGTACCGCTAATTCCCGGACTCTTTGCAGAATATCTCCAACATCGGCAATGGCCGACTCTGTTATTTCCAGCCACGACATTGCATCCTTTACATTTTTCTTATACTGCTCTATCTGCGACACATCGGTACGAAGTTTCAATGCCCTGGCTGCAACAACAGGGTCATCGGACGAAACCGAAATCTTCTTTCCGGTGGCAAGCTTCTGTTGATACTTTTCCATCCTTGACAGGTTCTTGCCCAAGTTTGATATCATGTTATTAACAAGCATACTGTTGGTTATTCGCATATCATCCCTCCACACTGTACTTAAAAGTGTTTTTCAATCCTATAACACTACACTTATAATCCAACCCTGTTTATCAATATGTCATAGATTTCTGACATTGTATTAATCATTATTGCAGCAGCATTATACGCCTGCTGGTGCTTAACCATGTTTGCCATTTCCTCATCCATGGATACTCCCGATTCTGACAGTCTCTGATTTTCAACCTGTCTTATCATGGCATTCTGGTTTGCCGACATCCTTACTGCCATTTGGGAATCTATCCCCAGGTTCGAGACTATGGATTTCATAAAATCCTCAGGTGC
Source organism: Clostridium sp. (assembly GCA_012523755.1). Taxonomy (GTDB): domain Bacteria; phylum Bacillota; class Clostridia; order Acetivibrionales; family Acetivibrionaceae; genus Hungateiclostridium. Next base: position 2,640 of record JAAYTO010000059.1, read on the forward strand.
CCCTTCGGTAAACATATGGGTGTTGTTTCTCATTTTTATAAGCTTGTTTATGTTCTCTATGTTACCGATCTGATCCGGAGTATCGGAGGTAGCAATCTTGCTTATATCATTTATTATATCGCTGCTTACACAAAAGTTCTTTGCCGTAAGTTCATTATAGCAGTCGGGATTACTGATGAAATCGCTGCTGCTCATAGGCAAATTGCCTGTGCCCAGCATGGTAAAGAACCTTACTCCGGTGGAGTTATCGGCCCCAATACCGTCCGCATGTCCTTCCATGTCCACACCGCCTATTATTCCCTCATTGAAAGCCTGGGCAAAGACTCGTACAAACTGGTTCAGTTTCTTTATGTAGAAGGGTATGCCTTTATACAGCGGACTTCCGTTTTCTCCCTCGTTTCCGTCCCTTATATCCAGCAATCCCTTTAACTCTCCACCTCTTATTTGAATGCTGTTCCCGTCTTCCCACATCACTTCATAGAGGTTTACCACATCTTCCTCAGGATTTAACTTGTCCGCTCTTTGCTTGACAGCCAACTTGGTAAGATCGTAATGGTCAACAAAGGGCTTGCCGTTTATTGTTATGAGCATTCTCTTATCTTCTTTACCGTTGGGAAGTTTCCCCGCAACCACTTCATGCACATCAATATTGACCAATTTTGAGAGCTCGTCTATTAAAAGAGTCCTTTGGTCCCTAAGATCATTGGCAACATTTCCGTCAAGCTCCGAGCGGTATATCTGCTTGTTAAGCTGTTGAATCTGGGAGCCCAACGAATTAATCCTGTTAACCTTTGTGTTAATCTGATGGTTCAAATCCACTTGAAGCTCTTCCATGTGAGTTGCCATGTTGTTGAAATACTTTGCAAGGGTAATCCCCCTCTCTTTCACCAAAGCTCTTACCGCTTCACTTCCCGGGTCCTTTGCAAGCTCCTGAAGGGAATTGAAAAACTCGTCCAGCATCGTACTGAAGCCACTGTTCGACGGTTCATTGAAGGTGACCTCCAGATCCGCCATCAAAGCCTTTTTACATTCCCATTCACCGTATGTGGTGTTTTCGCTCCAGTATTTAAAATCCAGATACTCATCCCTTATTCTGTTGATACCGGTAACATCCGAGCCCGTACCCAGCATTCCGGTTCCATTCAAGAGAGCTATCGGTCTTGAAGCCGACTGATTGGCAATCTGCCTCGAGTAGCCGGGGGTATTGATATTATTAACGTTATGGTTTATTACATCAAGATTTCTTTGTGCCGTATAGAGACCCCTAACTGCAATTTCCAATCCGAAAAAGCCTGGATTCACAATTCATCACCTACCCACTATTCCCATTTTTGTAATAATTGTCTCAATCATTTCATCTATAACATTTATTGCTCTTGAAGAAGCAGTATAGGCAAACTTAAACTTCATCATGTTGGACATTTCCTCATCCATGGAAACCCCCATAATGGAGTTTCTCTGCAAGTCGGTAGAAAGCACAAGATGGTTCTGACTCTGACTCATTCTCTCTGCCTCAGCTCCTCCACTGCCGACTCCTAATATTATGAACTGGTAAGCGTCGTCTATGCTCAATACCCTGTCGATATCATCGATTATTTGGATATTCCTTAAGTTTGCAATATCAAGAGCAATGCTATTATCCCCGCTGTCACCGCTTTTCGATGCAACAATGTTGTTTAAATCTATAAGATTGCTGTTTAGCTGTATGTTTCCTAATCGAATAGGATATGCAGGATTTATCGGCACAAAAAAGTCCTGTCCGTCTTCCGGAGGGACACTGAGCGTCTTTCCGCTCTTATGTAAGTTATTAATCTCTTCTGCCATTTTATTTATAATAGCGTTCAGTCTTCTCTTAAGGTCAGGTATAATACTGGTGGAGTCCTCTAAAGCACTGATTCCGCCGTCCATGCTTCCGAGAGAGTTAACCGAGTCACCCCTTGAGTCTAAAAGTCCTTTTATTTCTCCACTCTTAACCGCAACCTCAATATTTGTCCCCGCAAGCATTGGAAAACAAAATATATCCCCCGGGTTTCTTTCCCCGGCGTATAACTCTGTGAACTCACCCTTATGCACCAGATAATGTCCGGAAAGAGTTATATCAACCTGCCCGTCCATCATTTCGGTTGCCTCAACATCCGCAAGCTTTGAAAGCCTGTCTATAAGAAGATTCCTTTGGTCCCGGTAGTCATTGGCATTATCTCCGGTTACCTCAGCTGAAAATATTGCTTTGTTTAGGGATGCTATCTGTCTTGTTATGTCATTGACCTCACTTATCCGCATGTAAACCTCATAGTTCAAGTCATTTTGCAGCTTGTCCAACTGCTGTCCGACATGGTTAATATGGTATACCAAAGCTTCGGCCCTTTGCCTCACAAGGGCTCTCACCGTAAGACTGTCCGGTTCTTTCGAAAGCTCCTGCCATGAGTCCCAGAACTGGTTTAATACATTTTGCAGTCCTTCTTCCATGGGATCGCCAAGAATTGTTTGAATTTCCTGAAAGGTTTTGTTTCTTGTTTCCCAGTATCCTAGCAAGGTATTTTCATCCCTGTATATATTATCCAGAAACTGGTGTCGGATCTGTCTTATTTGTTGGATATCCGCCCCAAGTCCAAGCTGAAACCCGCCGCAATTCTGATATGGACCTGTTGCAATCATCGCCTGCTGACGGGAAAAGCCAGGGGTGTTTACATTGGAAATATTATGCCCCGTCACAAACAGAGCCCGTTCGTTCACAAACATTCCCGACCTTGCAATTTCATAGCTGCCAAAACCCATCGCCATTTAAACCGCCTCCAAATATCCTACAATTTGACATCAAAATATGTCTTCTTTTCGGAATCATTTATCTGTCCATTGTCGCTGTAGTTGTTTCCATCGGAATTTACATTGGACATAATATTTATCGAAAAATCTATAAAATCAATTGAGCTTTTTATTAATTTTGCATTTATGTCATTTATATCCTTAATTTCTTTTAGCACAGAAATCATATTATCTTTATATGAGCTCAACCTTTCAGCCTGGGGTGCCTCAATATATCCAATCAACTCCGTAATCGTCATATTTGATGACGAGTCTTTGCCAATATTAGAACATATTTTATTAACCAGATCCTCTCTTACAGCTTCCAGTTTACCTATCTGAACAATAAGTGACTGTTCCAGCTCTGTGATACTCTCCAATTCCTTTACTTTTCCTTTAACAATGATATCGGTCTTGTTTTTAGAAATCTCCAGTATATCCTCATATATTTTTGATTCCTTTTCAATAACATCAATTAAACCCTTTACCAGCTGGTTATTCATATATTACACCCTCACTTTTAAGGTTTTTCTTTCACTTCGTGAAATGCCTGTAATAAATCTATTGCGGGATAATTTCGGAACTTTCCTAATTAACCCGCAAATATACTATTCTCATGATATCATTCTATGCTTTTCTTTTCTGCTATTGATTTTAAAATCTTGTCCGCTATGTCCTCCTCCTTCACTTTATAAGTACCTGTCTCAAACTTTTTGAGTATCGGTTCTACCTTGTCCTTGCGTATATCCGGTATGTCCTTTAGTGCCTTCATTGCAGTCTGGATATCCTTAGCCTGACTTGAGATAGACACCACATCCCTTTTTGAAGCTACAGTGTCGGTTTTTTCTGTCTTGTTTACGCTTTTAGGACCATCATAAATAGCACCGACCTTCGGGATTCCGTCCCAAACTTTCATAACTACCACTCACCTTCTTTAAAACTTATATATTAACACTTTAAAGTATTAACTCATCATTAGTTGTAAAAATCCTTCCCTCACTAATTATATCGTCATTAAAATATTTAAATTAACAAATATTTATATTTTCCCTTAAAACTTTGGCTACCCAAAATTTATCGGTAAATAGCTCCCTGCTTTCAGTACTACTTTCCGCCTTTATGCAGGTATCTCATTCCTCCCTGTATTTTCGTGCCCGTATTCCCAAATCCCGGCTTTCTTATTTCGTTAACTGTTGATTTTATATCCTTGCTGAGGGCATTGGTACATTCCTCACAAAAACGACCTGTTTTTATGGATTTGCCGCATAACTCGCAGTCAAGAACCATGTTGCCTTCGTCACCAATAATCTCAAGCCTTCCCTGCTTTAAATAGCTCTTTATTCTCTGCACACTTATATCCAATTCCCTGGACACTTCATAGATTGTGGCCTTGGGGTGCTCGTACAAATATTCCTTAACTCTTTTGAAATCCTCCTCATCCTGCTGTTTACAATCATTGCAAAGGGGGACTCCTCCAATATGGCTGTAAATTTTACCGCAACGTCTGCAATTTCTTATATCCGGCATATTGATACCTCCTATCACTATGACAGCACTATTTAACCAATAAACTCCAATACCTGAAAATATCAAAATGCTTCCTTCCGAGTCCTCTCGTTAAAACCTCCTGCTTGATGCAACTACGGCAACTACGATTTTTTTAGCCCCTGCCTGCTTTAGCACTCTACTGCATTCATTCAATGTAGTACCTGTAGTCAAAACGTCGTCTACCAAAAGAATTGTTTTGTCTTTTATTTTAGAACTGTCGTTTACCATGAATGCATCTTTTACATTAATTAGTCTGTCCTTTCTTTGCAACAAGCTCTGGCTGTGCGTATTCCTTATTCTGGATAAAAGCTTCGACTCCTCTTTTATCTCCAGTTGCTTAGATAGTTCCATGGATACCAGAAAAGACTGATTGTAACCCCGTGCCCTTTCTCTGATTGGATGAAGGGGTACACTTATAATTATATCAAATAACTGGTAATCAGTCATTTCCTTTATTTTTGAGACCAGGAGTCCTGCAAAAGTCCTATAGTATGCCGGTTTGTTTGAAAATTTGAACCTTTTTATAGCATCCTTCACAATCCCCTTATACTCGCATACACAAACAATGCTGTCAAAATAATCATGCCCGGTGCCGGACTTTATGTTTCCGCCTTCCTTAAACTCAATTGCCGAATAACATTCCTTACATATATATATATCGGTATTTAAATCTAAAATTTTATTACAAAAAATACATTTGGGAGGAAATATCAAATTAAGAAGACGTTTAAGCATACTCCTTCACCAACTTATCCCAATTATTTTAACAAAGCAGTTAGCTATCCTGGGCCTCGTTAAAACACTGCTGATGTGATAAAATTTTACCGCAAATTACGAATTATCTTTGAGATGAAGTGTTATAACAATGCTATAGATGTCCCACATTCCTTACAAGTGATTGGTATCGATTCCTAAGATACATTTCCTTAGCTTCCCCGAAAGATCCGAATTCCTTTTGGTCTCCCGGTCATTTTCAATCATCTCGTCAAGAAAATCCCTGGCTCCGACAAGTATCACCATTTCCCGAGCCCTTGTTATGGCGGTATATAAAAGGTTTCTGGTCATGAGAACCTTAGGTCCGGGAAATACAGGAAGTATTACCACAGGAAACTCACTTCCCTGGCTCTTGTGAATAGTAACCGCAAAAGCCGGCTCCAGCTCGTCCAATATTGTAAAATCGTATTCCACAAGCCTTTCATCGTCAAAGCATACCAAAACCCTCTGATCCTCATTGTCTATTTCTTGAATTATTCCCATATCACCGTTGAATACTCCGGTGCCGCTCTGTCTGCTGTCTTTGGGCTTTTCCCATTTGAGGTTGTAGTTGTTTTTAATTTGCATCACCCGGTCGCCTTCGCGGAAGATGTAATCCCTGAAAACCTTCTGTCTCTTGTTTTTGCTCTCGGGATTCAAAGTCTTCTGCAGCTCTATATTGAGACTGCCAACCCCAACCGGTCCCTTTCTCATCGGAGTAAGCACCTGAATATGCTTCATAGGGTCAAATCCATAAGCATCGGGTATCCTTCTTTGACATAGATCCACAATTGTCCTGACAGTATCGTTATATGAGCTTCGAGATACAAAAAAGAAATCCTTATCCCTGTTGTTTAATATGGGTTTTTCCCCCCGGTTAATTTTATGTGCATTTACAACAATCATACTTTCTTCAGCCTGCCGGAACACTTCCGACAGTTTCACCGTCTTTATAACTTCACTCTTTATTATGTCCCGAAGCACATTTCCCGGTCCAACCGACGGCAACTGATCCACATCCCCCACCAGAATAAGTCTTGCCCCAACAGGTATTGCTTTTAAAAGATGATTCATAAGAATTATATCCACCATGGACATCTCATCAATAATTATTACATCAGCCTCAAGGGGATTTGCCTCTGTCCTCGCAAACACAAGCTCCTCTTCATCTGCTGTATACCCGATTTCCAAAAGCCTGTGAATAGTCTTTGCTTCATATCCCGTAGCTTCGGACATTCTCTTTGCGGCTCTGCCTGTAGGTGCTGCCAGTGCAAACTCATATCCCTCAGCCTCAAGAAGGGCAATGATACTTTTTATTATGGTTGTCTTTCCAGTACCGGGTCCACCGGTTATAACAAGAACTCCGTTTATCAATGCCTCTTTAATGGCTTCCTTCTGCTTGTGTGCAAGAATAATTCCTTCCTTCGTCTGAACCTCCTTGATTCTTTCTTCAAAGTCATCCAAGTTGCCGCTAAACTTGATATTTGAAAGTTCCAAAAGCTTTCTGCACGCACCCAGCTCCGCATTATAAAACGCACTCAAATATACCTTCGAAATATCCTCTTCCTTTTCCACATAAACCGCCTTTTTAAGCACAAGAGATATCAAAACATCCTCTATATTATCTATGCCTACACCTAAAAGTTGGGAGGTGTACTCCTTAAGCCTTTCCTCATCAACAAAAGTATGTCCGTCCACCGCAGCCCGGGACAACACATACTTAACCCCGCTGGATATTCTATATTTTGAATCGGAGTCAATTCCCAAGCTTTTTGCAATTCTGTCGGCGGTTTTAAAGCTTATGCCGAAAATCTCATCGGAAAGTCTATAGGGGTTTTCCTTAATTTGTTCAATGGTGTTAGAACCAAAGGTTCTGTAAATTTTGGCAGAGTAGATAGGACTGATTCCGTATTCCTGAAAGAATAGAACAACATCTCGAAGTTCCCTTTGTTCCTCAAACACCTGTCCGATTTTTTTAGCCTTTTCCAGATTAATACCCTTTATTTCGGCAAGTTTTTGAGGATAGTGCTGAATAATCTCAATAGTTTCCTCGCCGAATCTTTTTACGATTTTTTTTGCCGTTGCAGGACCAACACCCTTGATAAGCCCGGAAGAAAGATACTTCTCAATGGCCTCGGTAGTCTTAGGAAGCATCTTCTCGTACATCTCCACCTTAAATTGCTCACCATAATCGGGATGGGTTACCCACCTGCCGCAAATTTTCAGAACCTCGCCAGCATTCACAAAGGGCATAAATCCCACTGCCGTAATGACATCCTTATCCTTTCTGACTTCACAAACCGTATATCCGTTAACCTCATTTGAGAATATTATCTCCTCTATCGTACCTTCAATTGTGATCAATACATCCACCTGATTCTTTATATA
>JAAYTO010000060.1 GCA_012523755.1 Clostridium sp.
TCCTTATCTGTGGGAACTCCTTCTTTATACGTCTAGAAGAAGCACTTTTGTAACTATTCAGAAATTTACTTATTTCTGAATTAGGATGTGCTTTGAATACTATATGCACATGATCTTTATCATGATTCCATTCCTGTAATGTGATGTTATAATTAGATTGTATACACTCAAATATTTCTTTTAATCTATTACTGATAGCATCATCTATTTTTATATCTTCCACTTGGTTAAATACATCAATGAAATCCTATTTGATAGCATTAATTTCTCCCAATACAATGCTCTTTCTTCCGAATAGCATATCATAGAACGTGGCTGGACTGAAATGTCTCCTTAAGCCTGCTTCTCTTCCGAATCCTCAGTCACGTGTTTTATTATTTCCAATTGAGAAAGCAGCAATGACTCAGCCCTGCTCTTATACAATTGAAATTTCTTTTTCAGTTCCTCATATTCAAACTTTATCTTCAAAACTTCCTGATTTGCCTCATTTATAATTTGCTGTGCTTTTATCTCGGCTTCCTTTATGATATTCTCCGCTTTCTGGTGTCCATTCTTTTTTATTTCCTCGCTGGTCTGCTGTGCAACAAGAAGCGTACTCTGTAAGGACTCTTCAATATTCTTGTAGTGTGTAATCGCTTCATTCAAAACAGCTATCTTGTCCTTCAACTCAATATTCTCATGAATAAATTCGGAATAGTCCTCAATTATTTTATCCAATACTTCATTTACCATGTCCTCACTGTAACCACCAACAACACTTTTTTTAAACGTTAAGTTTTGTAATTCATTGGGCGTATAATTCATGTTAAACACCTCGTCATATAAATTTCTTCATTAAAATATGTATCCTGTCCTTTTTTGTTGTGTTGCCTATCTTCTCCAGCACCACTCTTCCCTTACCCCTTATCGATATTGTGTCACCTTCCTTGACAAGCTTCTTCACACTGTTGCTTGTCTCCCAGTTCACATATACCTTTTCTGCCCTTATAAAATCAGCTATCTTGCTCCTTGACATACCAAATCCCACACTTGCCACAGAATCAAGCCTTAAGGAAGCGACAGTAGAACTGATTTCCTTAACCTTTGGCTGTGGGATATCAAGCTCATCGATATCTATAGTCTGAACTTCAACATGTACATTACCCACTTTGGTGAGGTTATACTTAATATATTCAGCAATATCCTTTAATACCACCACATAACAAAAATCGTCCCTAACAAGAATATCACCAATTTTTTCTCTTTTAATACCCAATCCCATAAACGAACCTAAATAATCTCTATGAGACAAATTATCCCTTAACTTCGGCTTAATATGAAGAACCTCAAAAAGATCGGAAAACTCCCGGTCTATATTTTCAGGCATATTATTAGGGCAGAAAACAACCACGGTTCTCTCTGCCCCACTAAAGCCCCCAAAGAAAAAATAGTCTTTTATACCGCATAACTCAAAACTTTTCTCTAGAATACTCCTCTGATAAGGGTCTAGAAATTCGGAATTGGTGCTTTTTCCTATTCTTTCGGCTAAAGTATGTCTATCCAATATTTTAGCAACTAAAAGTTTGTCTTCAATTTTAGAAATCCTATTTAGTACAAAATCTCTATCCATAAATTATAATGCACCCTAAACTTATCTATATTATTTACAACAAGGCCGAAATTATCCATAGTATCAATACAGCGATAATTGGAGAAAAATCCATCATGGAATCTCTCCCAAGAGAAGTGCTTTCAAGCAGCTTTCGAATGGGAGAAAGGATTGGCTCTGTAATCTGATATAAAATCTTAAAAAAGATATTCTCTTTCGATATTGGAAACCATGATAATAAAGCACGCAAAATAATTGACCACTGAATTATTTTCAATAATAGGTCAAAAGCCTGCAATGCTTTAATGGTCAGGTTGGCACCATTCATTTATACCCTCCAACTATCTCATCCAAGGAAAAACAGCTTTGTTACCAGTTATTTCTTCCTGGAAATCTCCCATAATATCTACGTTACATGGGGCAACAATAAAAATACCGTTTGAAACCTTCTGGATATTGCCGTCAAGGGCATAAACAGAACCGCTTAAAAAGTCTACTACTCTTTGAGCAGTCTCCTTTTGAACTCCCTCAAGATTCACAACCACAGGCTTCTTGTTTTTCAAATGATCACACACATCTTTAGCATCATTAAAGTCTTGTGGCTGCATAACAATCAACTTGAACTGAGACGTTGAATGAATGTTTACAATCTTGCTTTGAGTTCTCTTGCTTATGGGTTGGATGAATTGTGGCTTTTCGACTCCTTCTTTCTCATCCAAGTTTTCAACATTCTCCATTTCTTCTTCATCTTCTGTTTCCCAGCCCACGAAGTTTAAAACTCTGTTAAATATTTTTGACATAGTAAATACCTCCTGTTTATCTTTTGTAAAACCGCTATATGCAATTCTTCTAAAATGTTTATTTTTCAAAAACAAACTTCTTAGAAGACATTGTTCTGCCTATGTATAATTCCTTTTGCCAAACAAGGCAGTCCCTATACGCACCATATTCGAACCTTCTTCTATTGCAACCTCAAAATCGTTGCTCATACCCATGGACAAAATATCCATACTTCTATTATCAAGTTTTTCTTTCCTTATGTCAATAGAAAAGTCCCTTAATTTACTAAAAACATAGCGAATTCTCTCAGGATCTTCAGCAAAAGGTGCAATTGTCATGAAACCTCTAGTCTTTAAATGGGAAAGATGGTTAATCTTTTCAACCAATTCCTGTGCCCCTTCTAAAGAAACACCAAACTTACTCTCCTCTCCTGAAACATTTACCTGAACCAATACATCTATAGTTATTCCATGTCTCTGGGCTCTTTTATTTATTTCCTGAGCCAGCTCAATCCTATCCACAGAGTGAATTAATTTAACCTTGTCTAAAATATATTTTACCTTGTTTGTCTGAAGATGGCCAATTAGGTGCCAATTGCATTCCCTATTTATTTTATCGTATTTTTTAGTTAATTCCTGAACCCTATTCTCTCCCAGATCCAAAATTCCTTCATCGATAATCCTCAGAATCCTTTCCGGCTCCACTGTTTTAGTTACTGCAATAAGTTTGATATCCTTAGCATTTCTTCCGCTTCTTTGGGCTGCCCTTTCAATTCTTTCCATTACAGTTTCAAGGTTTCTTTTTATAAAATCAAGTTTTTCGTCCATCAATTTACAATCTGCCCTTCTTCAATATTTTTCGGATTAACTATATAGCTTTTATACAAACTTATACTAGGATGCGAAGTAGCATCACCAGCATAATAGCTTTTATCCACATTGTCTATAATAGCAAACTCACTATTTCTTCCCACAATCTTAACAGGAATAAACTCCACCCGCTGAGCCCTAACCAAGCCAATTTTAGCTGTCATTGCTGTCATATCAATATCAATAAGGCTTTTTACAGGCACTACAAGCCCACTATAACAGTTTTTTATCAAATCCACATTTATATTCCTTAAGGTTGCCGTATCACTCATAGCCTTATCCGTTTTCACAGCTATAACAAATTTCCCGTCTATCTCATCGGATTTGTGCACAACCGTTCCGTCAATAATTTTGTTAATATCGTTAATCCTTAAACTCAAACTGTCTTCAACCTTAAACTCCTCGGTCTCTTTTTTATCGATAGCAAAAACAATATAATAGTCTATGCCGCTTATCACCTTAACAACGGGCTTGTTGCATTCAACATCCAGATCGTCCATTTTCCTCACAGTGTTTTGAGGCTTTATATTATTTATATCTTTCGGAGTTAAACTGCTTATTGCATCCTGGTTAAGAAAGCTTTCACACCCATCCACCGCATAGGATATTATTCCCGGGGCATCCGAAACGATGCTGCTTTTATTTTGATTTATACCTTCTTGTAGCAACTTCTTTTCAGCTTTAAGAGAATTAATATGGGCATCGGAAATACTCAAATCCCCCGTTATGGTTGCTTTCTTTTGGATAAGCTCATCAACATCTTTCTTTATATTCTTCACTTCGGAGATGTTGTTGCTATCAGCCTGTGCTATAACACTCATCAGCCTGTCTTCGATTTTCTCGTCAATATCTTTTATGTCCTCTAAGAAAAAAACATCATTTTTTGCCTTTTCTCTTTGGGCTTCTATAATCCGCAAATCCAATGCCTTCAAATCATCCAAAAGCTTTTCCGATGATTTGTTCAGTACTGTGGCTATTGTGCTGCCACCCCTGATTTTTTCACCCTCTTCAATATTCTTTATAATTATTCCATCGACGGGTGAATTAACCACCGTCTCATTCCTGACAATCAAAGCATCAACAGTAACGGACTCCTCAATTTCACCCATCCTCAATATATCAATGCTAATATTTTTGCCGTAAATCCAAAAAACAAAGGATGGAATATACAAAAGCAAAAACAGAAGTATTACTGCACTTCCAAATCTTATTCTTCTATTAATTCTATTTTCCTCTTTTTCTCTTTCTTTTATCTCTTCCAAATCCTTCACCCTCAAACACTAAATTTGTATTATTCCCTTTTCAAGCATTTTCTGTATGGATATCATAATACCAAGCTTAACGTGTTCAAAAACCAACCCACCTTGCATATAAGCAATATAGGGCGGCTTTATGGGAGCATCCGCACTGAGTTCAATGGATGACCCTTGAATAAACGCCCCGGCAGCCATTATGACCGGACTTTCGTATCCCGGCATTTCCCATGGTTCTGGAGTTACAAAGGAATCTACAGGTGAACCCTTTTGAATGCCTTGGCAAAACGCAATCAAGCTATCGGGGTTGTCGAATCTTATTGCTTGAATAATGTCTCCCCTTTTATCGTGCACCTGCGGACTTGTCTTATAGCCCAATTCCCTCATAACAGCAGCACAGAATACAGCTCCTTTAAGACTTTCAGCAACAACATGGGGTGCTAAAAACAGTCCCTGGTACATAAGCCTGTTATTATCTAAAGAAGAACCCACATTTTTGCCTAGGCCAGGAGTTGTAAGCCTATAGGCCGCCTTTTCGACACATGACCTCTTTCCCACAACATATCCTCCCGTAGGAGCAATTCCTCCACCGGGGTTTTTGATTAGCGAACCGGCTGCCAAGTCCGCCCCAGCCTCAATAGGTTCTCTGCTTTCAACAAACTCTCCGTAGCAATTATCCACAAGAACCAATACGTCACTTTTCATTCCCTTTATAAAACCTATGGCCTCTTCAATTTCGTCTATTGTAAAAGATGGTCTCCATTCATAGCCCCTCGACCTTTGAAGAAGCACCATTTTTGTCTTGCTGTTTATAGCTTTCTCAATGGATTTGTAATCAAGGCTTCCGTCTTCAAGCAAATCCACCTGATTATAGGTTACTCCAAACTCTTTGAGGGATCCTCCTCCCTCACCCCTTATTCCAATAACCTCTTCTAATGTGTCATAAGGTTTACCCACCACCGACAGCAATTCATCGCCGGGTCTAAGATTTCCAAACAAGCATAATGCCAATGCATGGGTTCCAGATACTATCTGATGCCTTACCAATGCATCTTCAGCCTTAAAAACATCCCTATAAACACAATCTAAAACATCCCTGCCCCTATCGTCATAGCCATAACCCGTAGTACCGTTAAAATGGGTATCACTCACATTATTGTTTTGCATTGCCCTGATGACTTTAAGCTGATTATACTCCTTGACCAAGTCAATGGCTAAAAACTCCGAAGCAATCTCCTCTGATACAGAGTCCGCAATTTTAAGCACTCTCTCGTCTATTCCAAATTCGTTTTTTAAATACTCTTTAAATTCTGATTTCATTGTTTCTCCCCACACTAAATTTTCTTGTCCAAAAGACTAAATAATTTAAGACCTTATTAATATAATTGCACTATAACAGCTCTATCGCCTCGTTATTATTTAAAAAGCAAGTCCGAGCTTGTTTAATAACTATTTTAACACATCAGACCCTAATTTCAATATTAACCAATCCGCTAAAACAATGCTCTCCCTCTCCTCATTGTATTAATAGGCGACTAAAACTTGCTTCCACAACGCTTCTTCCATATTTTCTTCATCAAATAATAACAACCAAAAATATTACATAACCAATAGTTAAATTATTCTCCAAAAGCTCTATAAATCCTCCATTCCAAAGGCTTTAAACTGAGCTTTATTTTACATCCCTCTACCTGAGCTAATTCTTTTTCCCTAAGAGCTTCTAGTGCCTTCACTTCCCTAAAGGAGCCTCCGAGTTCAATTGTTCCCCCAGCATTGTGTTCCTTTGTATTCATTACAACAACAATCCTATCCCTTTTAGACTCCCTTTTGTAAGCCAGTATCCCTTTATCGCCTTGCGTACAAAGCGACCGGTATTCTCCGTGTCTTAGGGCTTCACTTTTGTTTCTTATGTCAATTAAAAAAACATACAATTCCAAGAGTTTCCTGTTCCATTTTCCCTCATCCCAGACCATGGGGTTTCTGCAGTCGGGGTCTGTTTCCCCTTCCATGCCCACCTCGTCCCCATAGTAAACAAGCGGAACTCCCGGGAAAGTAAATTGAAACACCACTGCCAATTCAAATCTCTTTTCATCGCCACCGCAAAGAGTCAAAAATCTAGGTGTGTCATGGGTGCTTATAATGTTCACCATACTGTTCAATACATTCTTATTAAACTGCATTACATAACTGTTTATTCTCATTTTAAAAATCTCCACATCAATGGATCTATAGGCAAACAGATCGTTAATAAATTCCTTCATTGGATAGTTCAATACAGTATCAAACTGGTCTCCTTCGAGCCACGAAGATGCCTCATCAAATATTTCTCCAATAAGCACTACATCTTTTTTTAAAGCCTTTATTTCTGTTCTGAGATCTCTCCAAAACTTCCGGTTCACCTCGTCTGCCGCATCAAACCTCCAGCCGTCCACATCAAACTCAAGGATCCAATACTTCACCACATCAAATAGATATCGGGCGGTTTCAGGATTTGCCGTATTCAGTTTTGGCATTCCACCGTAGAAGGAAAAACACTCATAGTTCGGTATGGGATAGTTCACCACTGAAAAAGAGTCCACATAATACCAGTCTTTGTACAAAGATGCCTCTCCGTTTTCTAAAACATCCTTGAAGGCAAAAAACTTATCACTGGTGTGATTGAATACACCGTCAAAAATTATCTTTATACCCTTTGCATGGCATAAATCCACCAATTCCTTAAGCTCATCTTTTTCTCCAAACACCGGATCAAGCTCATAGTAGTCAATTATATCGTAGCGGTGGTAAGAATCCGACAAAAACACAGGATTTAGATAGATTGCGTTTACTCCAAGCTTTGTAAGATAATCCAACCTGTTTATTATACCCTTAATATTTCCTCCGTATTTCATACCTTTAGTCTCTATGTAAGGAGGAACCTTCGAAAACCTGTCCGGAAAAATCTGATACACCGTGGAATTGGTAAACCACTCAACTTCCTCGAAAACATCGGCTTCACATATGTAAGAATAACTGAAAAAACCCCATTCGGGCATATAATCAAAAAAACCATTTTTGTTATACCATTTCACCTCATAATTGTCTTCGAAATAAAACATATACTTGAACCTCTTTATCCCCACATTCAGTTCGGCTTCGAAATAATCAAACAACTCATCACTTGCTGTCTTTTTCATTTCAACCTTTCCTCTTATCGAGTTGTTGTATTTTTCATGGTATATGACGAGGCAAAAATTTATATCATTTTTCTTTGCCCTAAGCCGAATAACCAGTGTGTTTGAATCTCTAGGAAAAGCAAACTGGCTATAAGGTTTGTGGTATATAGCTTCAAGATGCATTATTGATACCTCTTTTCCGAACATAATAAAGCAGTGTATACGCCAGTGAAACTAATTACAATGATTTCATGAAGTGAAATATTACAATTATATGATAGCATAAATCAGGGTAAATTGCGACTATCACTTTTCTTCAGTTTGTGTCAAGTAAAAGTTGGCAATGATCTCTTCATCCTGTTATTTTATTGGTTTACTTGCTTTGAAGGTCAATGTGAAATCCTCATACTTTTAATTTAGTGAACTTCTTTCTGGAAAGTTTGGCTGGTTATGCATTAAA
>JAAYTO010000061.1 GCA_012523755.1 Clostridium sp.
ACTGAATGATTATTTGAGTCTAATTTCATGTTTTCACCCGCCTTATAAGTTTTACTACTGATTATAGCATAACATATAATGGTAGATTATGTCAATCTGCAATTCATCTCCCACCTAAGAGGTTGGGCGACTTCTTGCAAAATTCAGTTAAATAACATGCTCCAGCATAGCATCAACAACATACAAAGCAGGTTAGCCCTCCGGCTTCTTTATATACAAAACAAAATTTGAAAAAGTATAGTGTTCATTAAACTCCTTTTCGGTTAACATTAATCTTCCTTTTAACGAATCTCCGACAACAAAGCGGTCTCCTTCTTTGCCTAAAACCGTTATAAAGTGGCCTATCCCGCCGTTAATATAAGTTCCGATTATAGACGGCACCAGCACATCTTCCAAACGGTTTTTGTATAAAACTTCGGTTTCAAGCCCGTTCTTTTCGGCATACCTGATTAAATACCAATTCTCCGTGCCGCTTGAACTGGAAAAGGACGCCCTTGCTATCTCTTCTTCACTTTTTGATATCCCATAATAATTGAAAATTGTCGCTAAAGCCGAAGGACCACATGTTGAACCTGTAGATTGCAAACACACCCCATCCTTCCATCGGTTCGAAAACTCAGAATTCCGGCTTACAGGTCTTATAACCGGTTTGATGAAAGGTATTGTAATCAAAAGCATGCAAATTGCAAAAATATATTTATTAAAAGTTTTTAATTTAATCTTACGAAAACTTTCATCTTTAAAAGTTATAAATCCAAAGAAAAGACCTATAAAGGACGATAACAACTCAATATTGTCAATAGCCCTGAATTTAACATACCATAAGGGCTCATTTAATATATGTAAATAATATACCGCAAGCAGAAAGTTCGGAACACAAAGGAGAATGAACACCAAGCCCAAAAGAGTCCTTACGGGCTTTCGGTTGACTACCCTTGAAACCCTTCGCCCAATAATAAAAAGTATAACGCCCATTATTACGGCTGGAAATATTGCATGGTTAAAAAACATTCTAACTCACCTTATTCTCTCCTCAAATTCTTCTACCGTAAGCCCCGGCTCATTTATATCTGTAAAGTTCATTTCCTCAAAATCCGTGCTTTCGCTATCACTATAGTCCAAACCTCTTGCCATTACTTTAGAATCTATTACATCAACTCTTCCGTCACTAATGCCTAACCTTCGACAGACATCTTCAGCAAAAGAAAAGCCCAGTACGGCCTTGGTATATAAGTAAAAACGAAAAAACAACTAATTTATCTTCTCCAGCTTGGCATAACCTGCCATCAGTCTTTTCATGCCCTTTCCTTTAAAGTGTATCTCAAGCATAAAGTCATCGCCGTCCTTTTCCTTGTGTGTGATGATCCCTTCACCAAACATCTTATGCCTTACCTGATCTCCCACATCAAGCACTTCTGTACAGCCCTTATTTTGAGGTGCCTTAAAGCTTGCTGCATTAAAACTTACCGTCGGGTCGAAGCCTCCGTCAGCCGCCACCTTTTTATTCTTCGGCTTTTGCCCCATTGCTGTGCTATTATTTACCGTCTTGCCCTTATTCTCGTTTGCATTGCCTTCAAAATACTCCTCAGGAATCTCATTCACAAACCTTGAAGCCCTATTGAAGGTTGTATTTCCAAACAGTGTACGGGTAAAGGTGCTGGTCATATAAAGAGACTCCATAGCCCTCGTAATACCCACATAACAAAGCCTTCTTTCCTCCTCAAGCTCCGTTTCGCTGGTCATCGACCTGTATCCCGGGAAAATCCCTTCTTCCATGCCCACCATAAACACAATGGAAAACTCAAGTCCCTTTGCACTATGAAGGGTCATCAAAGTTACATAATCACTGTCCTCATCCATGGTATCCACATCCGAAACCAAAGATACATGAGCTAGAAAATCCATAAGACTCTTTTCTTCATTCTCATTTTCAAATTCCATGGCAACGGATATCAATTCTTTAATGTTTTCTATCCTAGTCTGTGCCTCCACAGTATTTTCCTGCTCATAGCCGCTCAAAATTCCGGTTCTCTCAATTACCTCCCCAATCATCTCCGAAGCGGTCATTATTTGACTCTGAACCCGAAAGCTGTTTATCAGCGACACAAACTTATCCAGTTTCGTCCAAGCCCTGCTAAGTTCAGGGATATCCTGAGCCGACGAAATTATTGTAAATATGCTTACCCCTCTTTTATTGGCCAACTGCTCTGCAGTATCTACTGTAACATTTCCAATCCCTCTTTTGGGCTCATTAATAATTCTCTTAAGGCTTATGTTGTCCCCCGGATTCTGAATAACACGAAGATAGGCAAGGACATCCTTTATTTCTTTTCTGTCATAGAATTTGAGTCCTCCGAATATCTTATAGCTAATCCCTTCCCTTATAAACATTTCTTCTATAACACGGGACATGGCATTAACCCGGTATAATATGGCAAAATCCTTATAGGGTCTGTTTTTCTCACTATTAAGTCTCTTTATTTCATTTGCAACTAAAAAAGCTTCCTCATGCTCGTTGGAACACTCAAGATACTTAATTTTGTCGCCGCCTTTTTTATCCGTCCACAAACTCTTGTTTTTCCTTCCCAAGTTATTTTTTATAACATAATTGGCGGCATCAAGAATTGTCTGGGTTGAACGGTAGTTTTGCTCAAGCTTTATTACCTTTGCATCCTTAAACTCCTTTTCAAAGTCTAAAATATTTCTAATATTGGCACCCCTCCATCCGTAAATGGACTGGTCATCATCGCCCACAACACAAAGGTTTTTATATTCCTGTGCCAAAATGCTTATGAGCGAATATTGGGCGGTATTGGTATCCTGATACTCGTCCACAAGTATATAGCGAAACTTTCTCTGATAATACTCTGCTACCTGAGGGTTTTCCAACAAAAGCTTTATTGTAAGCATTATAATATCATCAAAGTCCAGTGCGTTATTCTGTTTAAACTTTTTCTGATAGAGTTCATAAATCTCGGCAATCTTACTCATCCTGAAGTCCTGTGCATACATTTTTGAATATATATCAGGAGTTATAAGCTCATCCTTTGCCCTTCCTATCATTTCAAGCATTGACTTCGGAGGATAATTCTTATCATTTAGGTTAAGCTCCTTAAGGCAGTCTTTTATAACGGTCTGCTGATCCGCGTAATCAAATATAACAAAGTTCTTATCATAATCAATCTTGTCTATATCTCTTCTCAGCATCCTTACACACATGGAGTGAAAGGTGCTGACCCATATGTAGTCACTATTATTCTCAACAAGTTTGTCTATCCTTTCCCTCATTTCTTTTGCGGCCTTGTTGGTAAAGGTTATTGCTAAAATACTTGCCGGATGTACATTTTTCTCCTTAATAAGGTATGCTATCCTGTGGGTCAAAACTCTTGTTTTCCCACTACCCGCTCCAGCCAAAATAAGAAGCGGTCCGTCACCATGCAATACGGCTTCCCTCTGTTCTTTATTCAAACCTTCCAGTAAATCCATTAAATATCTTCCTCTCCAAACTATCTGTTTTTATCTAATTCTTTTATCTTTTAATTGCAAGCAAAAGCTCCGAGGGCATCAAGCCCTTTCAATTCGTGAAAGCACACTAATCCACTATAATTTAAAATGCCGAAACTAAAGTCTCGGCATTTTAAATTATAGTAGAAAACATCTTTGATATCAAATATATAATTAACGCTTAGAATCCAAAAACTAAAACTCCGGTTCAATTAAGCCATAATTTCCGTCCTTTCTCCTGTAAACAACATTTGCTTCCTGCGTTTCTGCATTTGAAAACATAAAGAACTCATGTCCGAGCAAATTCATTTGCAAAACAGCTTCTTCAACAGTCATTGGCTTTATAGCAAACTTCTTCGTTCTCACAATTTCAAACTTATGCTCTTCATCAACATCTTTTTCATCGAATTTAATACTTTCAAGCCTAAGACCTCCATTGTGGAATTTCTTTTCCAGTTTAGTCTTGTTTCTTCTTATCTGCCTTTCGAGACTGTCTATTACCTTGTCAATAGAAGCATACATGTCCGTATTTTCTTCTTCGGCCCTAAGTACTCCTCCATCAAAAAGAATTGTAACCTCCACTATGTGCCGGTTCTTCTGCACGCTCATGGTTATTTGAGCCTCTGCATCCCGTTGGAAATATTTGTCAAGTTTACCAACTTTCTTAATGGCTCTTTCCTTTAAAGCTTCAGTTACAACAATGTTTTTACCGCTAACTATGAATTTCATATATGCCCACAGCCCCTTTCAGTCAATGACAAATATTACTTTAGAAATCTTACCAGCAATACTTGCCTTTCTTTTCATTAATATTTTACCCCAAAACCCCTTATGCGAAACATGCCCTTGCCTGAAAATCTTAAAAAATACCCACCCCCAGTTTTTCATTAATTTAAATTTAAGAGCAAAAGATTCCCAGACAACTTAAAGCTCATAATTGGGATAATATATTATATTATATTAATTCTACATCAAGTAAAATATTCCTTCTGTAATCAGTACCTATTTTGGGGTTCATTAAAATAAATGTGAAGAATTTTTTTCTATTAAACCAATTGTACAAAACCCTTTACATAAGGATTAAGTATAATTCACAAATTTAGAAAATACGTATTTTACAATCTCTAAAAAATAATAGAAAAAAGATTAAGACAAAACATGTGGATTATTTTTCTCCTGAGAAGGGTTAAAAAAGCTTTACAATTGGTGCGGGAATTATGCCCATATTATTTTCCACAATCATCCCACATTTGCCCCACAAAACACCTGTTTTGTGCACATAAATTCTGTGGATAATGTGGATAGTTCTGTGAATAACTAATATAGGCTTGTTTTACCTGTGGATAATCCTGTTCCTATTTTAGTAATTCGTATTTTTATGTTAACTTGTCCTCGGTAAAGTTTTGATTTAATTTAAATAATCTTTATGGGAAATACCTATAAACATTAGGTTTTAGGATTTTATTTCCAAAGACATCCTTGTTTTTTGGTTTGAAATGACAAAAAAGAATAAAAACGACCTAATTATGTAACGTAAGCTAATTGTTGTGCTGTTATCTTATTTATCAAAAATTCGTCTTCAGTTCTTGCTTTTTTTGTTGAATTTGTATATTGTTTTAATCCCTCAAATTTGCGATAATAGTAGTGTAGACAGAAAAGAAAATTATTGGGTGTGATGTATAAAATACACCAACTATAGAAAAATGGATACACCTATTATAAAGCAATACTATGGATTTATTAATTAAACTTGAGCGAAACAATATACTTTTTACTCCACATTAGATTCAATCTTCATTCTATACTTCGTAATACTTTTTATATCTAGATACATACTCAACATCATAAACTCTACTTTGCAAATTCGAACCAAATGATATCATTACACCCTTTCCTTTATATAATGTTACGATCTTGCTAAATCACCGAAACTTATGGTTTCGGTTTTTTTATTCGCTTTTTGGTCATTTCACTTTGTGAAATCCCACTAAAAAAGCGAAAGGAGTATTGTCTCCTCTCGCCTCTTATAACTTCACTTTTTTTAATTATAATCCTTTAGCTCACTGCCTATTATTCTTTCAAACGTTTTTCAAGAGCTTCAAGCTGTGATTTCAATTCTTTGGGTAGCTTTTCGCCAAACTTAGCATAATGCTCTTTAATGGACTCAACCTCATTTAACCATTGTTCTCTATCAACCTTAAGAAGTTCTTCCATATCCTCTTTGCTTACGTCAAGACCTTCGGTATCGATAGCATCAAGGGTAGGCATATAACCAATAGGTGTCTTGACAGCTTTTCCTTCTCCAGAAACCCTTTCTACAATCCATTTGAGGACACGGCTGTTTTCGCCAAATCCAGGCCATAGCCATCTGCCTTCACTGTCTTTGCGGAACCAGTTTACATAGAATATCTTAGGCAGTTTATCGGCATCGGTTTTTGTAGCGATATCAAGCCAGTGCTGGAGATAATCGTTTACATTGTAGCCTATGAAAGGAAGCATAGCAAACGGGTCACGGCGAACCTGACCAATCTTCTTTGAAATAGTTGCTGCAGTAATCTCAGAACCCATTATTGATCCCATGAATACACCATGATTCCAATCAAAACTCTCATGAACCAATGGAATAGTACTTGGGCGGCGTCCGCCAATCAAAATCGCAGAGATGGGTACACCTTGTGGATCTTCCCACTCAGGAGCAATTACAGGACACTGACTTGCAGGTGCTGTAAAACGTCCGTTAGGATGAGCTGCAGGAACTTCTGAGCCTGGTGCCCAGTCGTTGCCTTTCCAGTCAATAAGATGATCTGGTGCATCAGTTCCAATGCCTTCCCACCAAACATCTCCCTCATCTGTTAGTGCTACGTTGGTAAATATCGTGTTCTTTTCAATTGAATGCATTGCATTTGGGTTGGAATCCATAGAAGTACCCGGAGCAACACCAAAGAATCCTGCCTCAGGATTGATAGCATACAGACGTCCGTCTTTTCCGAACTTCATCCATGCTATGTCATCACCTATAGTCTCAACCTTCCATCCCGGTATAGTAGGAATGAGCATAGCCAGGTTTGTTTTTCCGCAAGCACTTGGGAATGCACCGGTAACATATGTCTTATTACCCTTAGGGTCGGTTAGGCGAAGAATGAGCATGTGCTCAGCCAGCCATCCCTCATCTCTTGCCAATACGGATGCAATACGAAGTGCAAAACACTTCTTGCCTAAAAGTGCATTTCCTCCGTATCCGGAACCATAGGACCATATAGTTCTTTCTTCAGGGAAATGACTGATGTACTTTTTCTCCATTGGTGCACAGGGCCATGCCACATCTTCTTGACCCTTCTCTAATGGAGCACCTACCGAATGCAGACATGGTACAAACTCTCCATCTTCCCCAAGCACATCTAGAACCTCACTGCCCATACGGGTCATTATGCGCATGTTCACAACAACATAAGGGCTGTCAGTTATTTCAACACCGATTTTAGAAATAGGTGAACCGATAGGACCCATGGAAAACGGAATAACATACATGGTTCTTCCCTTCATGCAGCCTTTGTATAAATCCTTCATTGTATTTTTCAACTCTTTCGGGTCAATCCAGTTGTTGGTAGGTCCTGCATCTTCTTCTTTCTCAGATGCAATAAATGTTCTGTCCTCAACACGAGCCACATCCGATGGATGACTGCGGAACAAGTAACACCCCGGACGTTTCTCAGGATTTAGAGGTACCGCTGCACCTGATTCAACCATTTTTTTCAACAGGCGTTCATTTTCTTCCTCTGAACCATCACACCAATAAATCTCATCCGGCTCACACATTTTTGCAATTTCATCTACCCAAGCTTGCAATTTTTTGTTTTTCGTCATCGAATTTCTCCCTCCAATTTTAAAATAAACTTTCTATATAACAAACTATATTATTGATGATTAGCAGTGTATAATAAACGAGAATAAAAATCAACATTTATGCAACATCATGAATTAGTTAATTTTTTCACTAACATCCTAACACAAATTCATTAAAATATCAACACGTGTTTTTTAATTTTTCGTTTTTGGAGGGAATATAAGAATTACTTTTCTTTCATGCCTGCATAAATGAAAATGGCATCCCTGAGAAATTTAGCCATTCCCGGCTGTTCTTTATCATAATATGCCGTAAACCTCTCATCATCAACATACATTTGGGCAAGCCCTGCATGGGCTTCTTTGCTGTAGCTTCCCCAAGAGCAACTTATCCATTGTTTATGCAAATCTGCCGTTTTTTGAGCAAGCTCTCCTGCCGGATCACCCGTTGCAAAGGCCTCCCTAAGAGTCTCTTTTATTTGCATCTCCAGATTCCGCCACTGGTCATATTCCTCTTTAGTCATGTTTTTTAACCGTTGATAGGATTGAGTAACCTTCTCATCACCATATTTTTCCCGGATTTCTTTAGCATACTTTTTCTCATTCTCATCAATTATTTTTTGCTTAAAACCTTCGAACTTTTCCCTATCACTCATTTGCGTTCTCCCTTCTGCAAATGCTATAGTTTTTCAACATTTGCGATTAGCAAATCCAATTGTTCCCTTTTTGCAAGGAGTTTCTCACGGTGCTTAATCAGTGCAGAGGTCAGGTCAAATTCGGGGGATGTTATGATTTCTTTTATGCGTTCCAACTCCACCCCCAATTCCCTGTAAAACAATATTTGCTGCAGCGTGTCAACCTCTTTCTGTCCGTAAATTCGATATCCGGATGAATTTATTCTTGCCGGCTGTGAAATTCCAAATTCATCATAATACCTGAGGGTGCGGGCACTGATTCCAGCCAGAGTTGCCAGTTTTTTAACTGTATACTCCATGTTTTCACCTCCTCACAATACTATCTTATACCTTTACGTAACGTAAAGGTCAAGGGAAATTATATGAAGATTTCCGCTAATTAATATATTTATGGGAAAAGCCTAATCCGAAGCTTTGCAAATCTTAATCTTTTCAATTCTCTTTTCACTTATTTCTATAACCTTAAAAACGAATCCATTAAATTCTATTTCTGGCTTCTCCCCAGGCTGTGGTATTCTTCCTAATTGACTTATAACAAAACCGCTCAATGTATCATATTCCTCGATAGGCAACATAGCATCAACATAATCCTTAACAGCATCAAGACCGGCAGAACCATTGACAATGTACGTGTTTTCGTCCAGTTTCTCAAAATCTTTTTCTTCTTCGTCATATTCATCAAATATATTGCCCACTATTTCTTCGACAAGGTCTTCCATGGTTACAATCCCTGCAGTTCCCCCATACTCGTCAATAATAACTGCCATATGATTTTTGTTTTTTTGTAATTCGCCAAAAAGTTCGTCCGTTCTCTTTGACCACGGAACATTATACGGAAGCCTAATAAGTTTTCTTAAGTCAAAATCTACTTTTCTTTGGTCGCAATCTATAAATTTAATAATATCCTTTGCATGAAGTATTCCTACAATATTATCAATATTACCTTCATAAACAGGAATTCTTGTATATTTTTCTTCATTGAGAATAGAAACCACTTCTTTAAGTCCTGCATTAATCGGAAGAGCCACAATATCGATCCTATGAGTCATTATATCCATGGCAGTCTTGTTGTCAAAATCAAAAATGTTGTTGATCATTTCCTTTTCATTTTCCTGTATGGCACCCCTCTCCTCGCCTACATCCACCATCATACGGATCTCTTCCTCCGTAACTTCTTCTTCATCCTGATTAGGATCTACTCCAAACAATCTTACTATAGTATTGGTGGATATATTGAGAAACTTTACAACAGGCAAAGTGACAACAGAAAGGATATGTAACGGTCTAACTGCAAATAAAGAAATATCTTCTTCCTTTTTCATTGCAATCCTCTTTGGAACCAATTCACCTATAACCAACGAAAAATATGAAAGAATTACCGATATAATGATAACGGATATACTCTTTAATACCGCATCCGGGACTGGTATTCCCGTCAGCTTGATAAGACTAACCAATCTATCGGAAAAGCTTTCTGAAGCAAAGGCACTTGACAGCATTGAACCAAGGGTTATGCCGATTTGAATAGTTGCTAAGAACCTTCCGGGTTCAGATAATAGTTTTTTCAACAACTCAATCTTTTTTTTATTTCTTTCATCGCTCATTAACCTGAGCTTATTATCGTTCAACGATATTAAGGCAATTTCAGAAGCCGCAAAAAATCCGTTCAGCACTATTAGAAATATTAAAATCAAAATCTCAACAAACAATTGTAATCATCCTCCAAATGAAAAAATCAGTTAAATAAAAAAAGCATAATAAACCCAACAATATGGATTTGTTATGGCCTTCTGCAATAACTAACTTTTCCATTTTCTTTTGATTTTAATGACAACCAAAGTGCGTTGATACATCGTATGTCCGCAGGGTAATCGTCCATTAACCTACCACCTCCCAAAGTCTTATTTTTATATTACTTTACTATATTAACCTGTTCCATGTCAAGCTGTGGGCAATAAATGGATGCATAAAATAATTGTTAATAATGCCCTTGACTTTTTCAATCTTGGACCCTTGTCGGAAGCTTAATTAACTTCATCCTTTTTATTAATGTACTTATACAAGAAATTCCCTTTTTTTGTCGATTGCCCCGTATTTTCCGTCCGCATACACTCCCGCATATCCGTCAATAAAATCACTGTTATTATTTCCCTATCGCTCTGTGTCCTAGCAACCATTGGATTTAATGAAATTATTATTAATATGATTATTAATTTTAATGACATAACCCTCTTTTTAATTTTCGTCGATAAATTAATTTAAAAATTTTCCTATGTTAATATTTACATATACGGTAATATATCGTAAGATAGATATGTACACTTTTGTTGTATGAATTGTAATTAAGTAGGGGGGAAAATAATGGCTAATATAATTCAATATATGCTGCCCATGATATCCATTGTTTTATCTTTATCAATGATTGTTTTTTCTTTGATTAAAGGGAAAAAAAACGAGGTGTTAAAAGCATTTATTTTTTGCCATGTCCTAATGGTCATATGGATTATAGGTCAAGTACTTGAAAACATCCTTGTTAATGAAGAACATATATGGAATGCCACATTGCTTAAATATACTGCAATTATATATACAGGAGCTACTTGGCTTACCTTCTGTCTGCTATATACCAATAGAATAAAAAATTTAAGAAAGTCTCTGATTTTAATATATTCTTGTCCTACTATATTTAATCTTGCTATCCTTACCAACACCAACCACCATATGTTTTTTTCCACATATTCATATGGAGCCAAAACATATGGCATTATTTTTTGGCTCCATGCATTATGTTCATATGCGTACCTTTTAGGTAGTGTAATAATTCTTTTAATAGAGTTATTTAGATGTGTAAAAAAATATAGGATTCAATATATTTTATTGTCCATATCCATTCTTTTCCCAACTATTTTAAACTATTTATATGTAACAAGAACAATTAAGCATAATAGTGATTTTACTCCCATTGGATTTGTTTTTTCATCATTGATCTTTTTCGTATCTGTCTTTAAATACCGTTTTCTCAACTTGTTGCCAATTGCAATCACCAGTATACTCGACGCCATACCTCAGACAATTATGGTTGTTGACAGCAATAATGATGTCAACTATATAAATAATGCATTTCATACTTTTTTACCAGGATTTACACCATCTATTGAAAACAATATTTTTAAATTCATCGAATATCTCAAACAAAAAGTTTATATTGACGAAAAAAATCTTCCGGTTTTAGAACGTTTCCAAACAATAGCACAAGAACCATTCAATGGTGAATTTGAGTTTACATGGCCAAATCAGGACAAGCCTATGTGTTATTTGGTTTATATCATTCCAATACAGGAAAGAGGCAGCATAATAGGTCAGATTATTATGTTCTTTGACATAACCGAGTATAAACATCTAACAGATGAAAATATCCAGAAAAACGACGCCCTATCCTTAATCGCACAAAAATTATTTGAAGTTAACTGCCTTTCTTTTAACAAATTAACCAGTGGCAAAAAGGATGTGGTAGCTGCTACAAAAGAAAGCATCAAACTCTCTGGAGAAATACACAATATTTCAAAATATTTTCTGGATGCATTGAAAAAAAAGGATAATAACTAAAATATTGATGCTGCATTAAGACAAAAAAATCTCTCCTTGCAATAAAAGAAAAGAGGAGATTTCTTTATTATACAAATTTATTTTTGTCTGTTTGCTTTTAATATCAACTGTTAATTAGTCAAATTACCGTTGGATAACTTACCCATAAAGAGTATTGTATCATATTTCTCGTCTGCAATTACAAATACAAAGGGTCTGTTTGCAACAAACTCAGGTCTTATTCCCACGCCTAGAGTTTCAAGCATTTAAATATAATTCAATATATAATCTTTTCTAAGTTACACTGCAAATTATAAAACCCAATAAATTAACAAGTTGCCAGATATAAAACCGGGTTTTGGTTAATAAACTCACAAATTTTATTTTTATTCATATCAGTCATCTCCTTTCAAGACATCAAGCCGGGTTTATTAAATAAATGTGAAGAAAAATGTACACTCATTTATAGAGACTACATGAAACAGATGTAAAAAAAAATAATATGTTATTGAAAAAATTGATATTATAGTATAAACTTATTAAAAAATCATATCGAAAGGAGATAGAAATATGAAAAAGAGAAAAGTACTATCTTTGATTTTAGCTTTTGTCATTTGTTTATGCTCTACAATAGTTGTTACTCCTGTCTTTGCACAAGCGAGCAATGAGCCCGAAAGTGTCGTTTACTCTATGTATAACGGTCGTAATACCAATAACTTCGATCAATTTATCAGCAGTTTTTATTATGGAGATCTGTTGCCGGAAGAAGACAGAGAAACCCTTAAACAAACATTTTATAATGAGAAATTTGAGTTTAGCATTGAGCCCTTAGAATATACTCGTGGAAATTATATTGCAGAATTTACATATATTGAAATCACGAAAATAAGGGGAAATAACAACAGATTTATTCTTAACTCTCAAAAAGTCACAGCTGTACTTGTAAAGTCTAACACCACATGGAAAATATTCGAACTTAACTACTTGGAAGCGTATCCCTTCAGCATTCCCCAGGATATCTTAACCACTTATTATGAAGCCCATCATAATAAGGATTTTGACAGTTTTATTGACTGTTTCTACTACGCAGATTTACTGGATGAATCAAGCATCCAATCACTGAAGGATTATCTTTTAATGGATTCTTCATTTACATTTAAATATGAAATTGAACCAATCGATTTATCTGTAAATGATTCCAACAGTGTTCAATTTACCTATTACGAGATTAACACAGTAACAACCAGTGCAGCAAAACTGGTTAAAAAAACTAAAGTTACGGCACACCTAAGAAAGAAAGATTCTGTATGGAAAATTGAAGCATTTGATTATGGAACAAGTGAAATTGTAGAGTTGGTAAGATATTAAAGAAATTATAAACTTCATAGAGTAAAGCACAAAAATCTCAGGGAAAACCACATCCCTGAGATTTTTATGTGTATTTATTAATTTCTGCAAAATCAATAACCAAGTACCTTTAGTCTACTGTTCTACAGGAAAAACCCTTATCTTACGGAGCACATACCTCTTCAACAGCGTCAAGTCCGTGGAATCAATACTTCCGTCTCCGTTTAAATCCGCTATTTCTTCCGGAACACTTAATTTATCAATTTTTCTAAGAATATATCTTTTCAACAGTGTCAGATCCGTGGAATTTATATCCTTATCTCCATTCAAATCACCGTATAAGGCAATAGTTTCAGTAGGTGTCGGAGTCGGCGGAAGTGTTACTGTCGGTGTTGGAGTTACAGGAGTTGTCCCATCCGGTTCCGTACCTCCAACAAGAACGCCCTCATCATAAACACAAATGTTATCTGCTTTTTCAGGAATTCCGGTGTAATTACTTTCTTCAATTTTTAAACCTTGATAACTCCAGTCATCTGAAGGATCCCAACAATTTCCCCATGCATATGTTCCCAAGGCAAACTGGTACTTTTTATTGGAATTTGCAATTACAAAACCGTCCCAGGATATCTCGATATAGTAAATATTATCTTTATATTGGTGGGGACCTGTAAGCTCTGCCGCATAATCGGTTTCTGCCGCAGTCTGGTCATATAATTGCCTCAATTCGATTTTATTA
This sequence comes from Clostridium sp., assembly GCA_012523755.1. Lineage (GTDB taxonomy): Bacteria > Bacillota > Clostridia > Acetivibrionales > Acetivibrionaceae > Hungateiclostridium. The sequence continues at coordinate 13,711 of JAAYTO010000061.1, forward strand.
GGCTCCAAAGATGACATTCCAGTAGCATCAAAATAATATCTAACTGAGATGTTTTTGGAAGGCTTCCTGACATCAGAACATACAAACAGGGTTATTTCAGTAACCTTTGGTCCGTCAGACTGTACTATATCAACACCAAAGGCTTCCACCCAATATCCGGTGCCTCCCGGCTCATCATCATTTCCACCTCCCGTTGCAGGTGGAAAATCCGGTGTAACCTGCATTGAAGAATCCCCAAAATACCTGTAAAGACCTGCACATGCTCCGACAAACGCAGCATTATAGTCTATTGTAACTTCATTGTAGACCCAATCCTCTGTTACATCAATATGTTGGTCACTATCATCAGGACCACCTACCAAAGCACCATATAAAACATATCTGTGGGGATCCGGATCTTCACATTTCGATAAACCGGATGCGGCTCTATGGTGCGGAAATTTAACGGAAATATCGCTGTATCCCACAATGTAACACCGTTCAAGGGGATTGTCGCCCATTAAATAATTCATTTGCGACCTTGCCCACTCACTGTATTCTGACGGTGTATCCCCATGATGCTTGTCATATACCAAGGCTACAAGCTGTGTAGCTGTGTTGTATCTTGCGGAACCCCATTTGTTAAGGAATGCGTAACCACCAGGAGAAATTGTAATGCCATCACCACTCATCCATTTCTCAACTAGTTTTTCAATCTCCTTCCAGAAGCCTATTTCTTCATAAGGGCTTTTATTTTGGGCTTGTCTATACCTGTTTTCAAATTCATCACTATCCTTATCATACAGGTCATCTATTTGAGCCATTATACATGCCGTACCTGCCCAAACATCATTCCAGCAGTGTGTCCAGCAGGAAGGTGCATAATAATCATAATATTTGAATAGCTCATCTAAATAATGGTCATCCTGTGTCGCTAAATAAAGCCATGCCGCAGCCCAGCAATAGTCATCCTCCCATTTTGTAGAGCCGTAATAGCCTTTAGGTCCGTCTGTATTAACTTCTTTATCATTTTTCTCTGCAAAGTCAAACAAAGCTTTTGCATAGTCAAGACTCTTTTGTGCATATTCAGGGTCTTCATCCTTAAAATTCATATAGTTTGCCGCAAGAGAAGCTGCTGCCGCCGATACACAGTCGGTTGAAGGCAGTTCTTCGGTAGCAAACCATCCCCTTCTGAACATTTCATCAATCTCCGGGGCATTCCAGTAAGCGTGGTCAATGTCACCGTCACCCACCTGATAACAAAAGGCTACTACATTGCCGGCCTTATCTAAAAATGTACACCTCATAAAATAATCATTAAAATATCTCAATATTGTTTCAATATGATCATCCTGCCCCGTTGCTTTGTACTGCTCTCTGAACTCATAATATCCCCATCCCAATGTAGAACCGGAATAGGCTTCAGGCATACCGAATTTGACATGGTCGCCTGCATCATGAAATCCACCCGAAACATCAACTGTGCCGTTTCCATCAGGATCAAGAACGCTCATGTTTTGACTGATAAAACCATCTGACATGTTGGTGTTTATTGAGTCAAGCACAAGTTCCGCGTCATAAACATGGCAGTTTCCTCGCCAATCATATAGGTTATTTTCTTCAACTCCAGTTCCGCACATATTTGCGTCATAGAAAAACATGGAATACTGCAATGCCTTTGCATAGTTGAATTCCATCTCAGCTGCATTAAGAGCAGTATTAAAAGGAGCAACCAACACTACAAGGAGAACAAAGCTTGTCACCATAGCTCTTATTCTCTTTGAAATAGATCTACCCTTTTTCATCTTATCCCTTCCCTTCTTATATAAATTTATATTAAATATAAAATGTTTTAACTTAATAAATTTCAGATTGCGTCAACAGGAAAAATAATTATTTTTCTCAGTAAATACCTTTTCAATAAAGTGATATCCGTGGAATTTACATCTCCATCGCCGTTCAAATCTGCAGCTTCTTCCGGAACACTCAATTCATTAAGCTTCCTGAGAATATATCTTTTTAATATTGTCAAATCCGTGGAATCTATCTCTTCATCACTATTTAAATCACCATGCTTGATTTTCGGTGTTTCCGTTGGGGTTGGATTAGGAATTGCCGTTGGTGTCGGTATCGTTCCAAAACTCGTCGTAGGATAAGTTTTAAGATCCGGCAACTCATCCAGGGTTATACAGTACTCACTCTGATACATTTCAACCAACCAGTCAACGGGATTGTTCTGTTCGCCGGTCAACCACCATCCATACCATGGACAGAAATAAAGCCATCCGGCCTTTTCGTTTATAAGGTTTGAAACCCGTGGAATCGTATCATTTTCACTCATCGTAACCATTTTCTTTCCGCCAGTAAGTTTAACCAGATTATAGAATGTAGAGGAAATAGCACTTCCGTTAGGCAATCCATCCTTGGCATTATATTTATCGTAACCTACAATGTCAACCACATCATCCCCGGGATACCATGCCTCTGAGGTTTCATAATCATAGGAAGTCCAAACCCATATAAGGTTATTCAGACCGTATTCATTTGTAAATTTGTCATAAAGGAGTCTGTATAACTCAACACAAGGCTCCGGACCTTCGGCTCCCCACCAGAACCATCCGCCCTCTGCCTCGTGAAGAGGTCTGAATAATATCGGAACTCCTGCGTCCTGAACCTGATTTAGCTTTCCTGCCATAAAATCAATATCATTAAGCAAGGCAATGTTTTCTTCCGTTCCCGGGGTCAAAGCCTTTGATATGCTGAAGGTTGTACTTTCGGTATAAAAGCTGTTGTCCGCTTTCTTTCCGATGTCCCCAGGGGAGAACCAGTGCCAGCAAACCGTAGGAATGCCGTTTTTCTCGTTATACCACTCGATAACCCGCTCGGCACACAAATCATCCCACATTAAACCGTTCCCTCTGTAATTCATAAAGTCAAAACCTCTTACTGCAGGCATTTCCCCGGTTTTTTGTTTTATATATGTAAACTCCGCTTCAGAACCTTCATAGTTGTGAGATCCACAAAGTTCTTGCTGACCTGAGAGTATATGCTTCCCGTAAATGTCCACAAGATAACACATAAGGGCTTTTGCCTCTTGGGTAGCATTAGGATTTACCAATGTTTTAGGAGCTTTAAGATTTGTTATACTTTCATCGGCAGGTTTTACAATCATATAGTCAAAGTAAGTATATCCCCAATAGGCTTCCAATTCGATATTGTTAGTTCCCCCATCAAGCTTAACAATACCGGCAGAAAGCTCTCTCCAATTAAGAGTATATGGAAAACTTACCTCTCCTTGATTAGAACCATTTACATTAAGATACTGCACCTTTTTGTTTTTGTCATAGGGCTGTACATAGCAAATAATAATTTCATAAAGTCCGGCATTATCAACCTCAACATTAACAGAAGTGCTTGTCCCCTTTTGACCTAAAAAACTGCAGGTTGAACCGCTAAGGTCAAACACATCACCATCGTCATTTTCTCCGATATAGTCCGTATAGATTTGTGCTCCGTTATGAACACCATCCTCAAATTCATATTTATCGCCATCTTCCGTTATGGCATTTACTGCATAGATAAATGACATCAAGGATATAACAGATGCCAATGTCAGTACTAAGAAAACCTTTGCTTTAGTTTTCTTATACATAGAAACTCCTCCTTTAAAAAATATGAAATAATATTATACTTATTAACCGCTTTTCTAAATAATGTTATACAAGTATTATGCGGTAATGTAAAAAACTATTATATTAAAATAGTAAAGTAACCGGAATCGAAATACAGAATAGTGCACAACGAGTTTTGAATTGATTAACCGTGTTAAATGATTTTATAAAAGAATAGTATTTCTACAACTACTGCAATTTAGCGTTTTATTATTCATTATGCTACTTTACCTCTCATATTTATCTTACTATATTTTTCTTAACATTACAATTGATTTGTCCTATTGCATATATATTATATATATTCGAAAGGCAAAAGGTTTTTTAGTCTATTCATTTAATATTATTATACGTATTTTATGAATAAAGCACAATAATTACATTGTTAATATGCCTAAACGAAGTAGAATATCCAAAAAGCTCTGGAAACATAATATCCCCAAAGCTTTTATTAGTGAGATTTCACGAAGTGAAATACTGTATTTTTAAAAATATTTACTCATTAATAAATCCTATCTCCCCTTCTTTATCCTTTGCATCATTACCTGTCTTTACTAAAAATACAATGGATGCAATTGTACATATACCGACAAATCCTTCAATAATGAATGCATTTACCCCGTAAGAACTCATAATAACCACAGCTGCATCAAGCACCATATGCAACAGAATTGCCAAAAGCAAATACAATAAACCCTTTCCTCTTCGTATACCCAACATTACCAACACTGAAAAACCAATATGAATAACAAATGTAAGTGCTCTTTCAAGACTGGCAACCAAAAACATATACGACGGTGTGTCTATCAGTCCACTCTTTAATTGTGTTATTAGCTCCTGAGACATTGTCGGACCAATCAAAGTATCAAATAACCCATTGTTAATCATAAAAGCCATAATTAAATTACTAATGTAACTTAACCCAACAATAAGTATTGATTCGATTCCACCATGTCCAATACCGAAAGCAACGCCATTTTTCCAGTTCAAATGCTTTCTTAACACAGTTTTAAACGCAATATATCTTCCAACCTCTTCGAAAATCCCAGCGGTTAAGCCCAAAAATATTGCATAAATCCAAACATTCTCCGTCATATTCTTATACCATTGCATTTGCGGAAGCACACTCTGCAATATGGGTACTCTTATGAAAATCTGCATTACTGTGAAAACAACAGCACCTGCAAAGAAAAACCTCCATTTAAACTTTGTCTTTTTGTAGAAAACAATAGCAACAACAATTGGCATAAAAATTGTAAATAGTGCTGTAAAAATCATACAAATAATTGATGTAGTACTAACCATTTAATCCACCTCATTTCATATAAATTGAAGTAAAAATACTAAAGCCAGCGATAAACAGCATTAGTCCTATAAATATCACCCAGGATAAAGGTCTGCCAAAATTCATGGTCCAACCTATTCCAAACCTTTTTTCAATGAATAGTGAAGGATCCTGAGGGTTATAATAGAAGGTACCAAGCTTCCAATACTTATCATCATCTCTGCTAATTGACATCTTTTCACCGGCTTTATTTGTATATACATGAATCCTATTGCCACTTTGACCGGTTCTAATGGACAAAACAATTGCTGCAACCACAATTAGAAGCGGTACGCCTATTGCAAACAGGGTAACAATTTGAAGGTTTTTGAGGACACCAATACTTGTTAATTGCAAAATCATAAAAAGAATCATCATTATAAAACCGGTAAATATAATAAATTGAGACCACTTAAGTCTAAACATCCTGTTTTGTTCTTTTGAAACCTCAGGATTTGAGGCATCAATCTGTTGTTTGGATTTTCCAATCATCCAATATGAGAACATGAAAATAACTAACATCATAAGCTGAACAAAAACAGGCATCAAAAATACTCTGATGGATTTATCAACATAATTAGTCACATTACCGCTAAAATCGAAATTCATGGGTATCTTTTCAGGTGCTGTATCATAAAAGTATATTCCTACAAAAAGTGTAATCATTATGACTAACAAGTATGAAACAAACCATAAAGGAGAGACCATTAACTTACCTTTTCTAAAGTCTGTATCTATTACAATTACCTCTTTGGATTGATCTTTCCAGCTACTGTTCGATTTAATAATCTTCATTTCTTTATATGCATTTAAGTATAAAACCATATACGCTAAAAGTAGTATAAAAATCGCTGGAACTACAACCAATACTGCGTTATCCGGACTACCTTGATTATTTAATACCAGTGATGTAATTATTGCAAAAATCAATATAATAAAACCGATAACCAGACCCTTTTGCGTAAATTTTTTTCTTACATTTTTAATTTCGCTGCTATAATATAAGTCCTCCGGTATACTTATACCAAAACTTATATTTTTTCTGCTTATATGCGGAAATGTTAAAAATGTACCCATAATAGAGAAAAAACAAATAAAATACATAACAATAATCCCAAATAAATTCATCCCTTTTTCCCTCCTTATTTATTATCGCGAAATTCTTCATAGATATTCAAACACTTCTCCAAAAACTTCTCTTTTGTAAGACCTCTGCAAATTGATTCTGCTACAATAGGCTTTAAATCACTTTCCATTTTTTCAAGAAAACTATCCGTCACTTTAAACTCCTTATATTCATTTACAACTACACCGCTTTTTCTATGAACAACCAAAAAACCCTCTTGTTTTAGCAGTGTATATACTTTATTTACAGTATGTAAATTAATACCTAAATCAGACGCCATCTGTCGAACCGATGGCAATGTATCTCCCGGCAAAAGCTTACCCGATGCAATTCCTTCAATTATTTGATTTCTGATTTGTACATATATAGGAGTTTCCGACTGCATATCCAAGGATAATAACAAAAGAGCACCTCCTTTTTATAAATGCTATCTGTTATATTATTAATATAACAGATAGCATCCACTTTGTCAATACGGCACATTAAGTAATATATATCAGGATCACCTACACCAAGATACACACATGGAGAATTATCTATTAGTATTTAAAAGAGCTAGAGAGCAGGTACAAGGTACCTGTCCCTACGGCTCCCGGAATTGATATTTCTTCAATATTTGTTCAAAGAAAATGCATACGGCAGCACCTGCAAAAATGCTCATAAAAACATAGGGTGCATAGGAACAGATTGACAGCAAAGCTGTCTGTAATGCAGAGCCCGTCTTTTCATACAACCACAGTATCAGTGCAAAGCTGGTCATTGCACTTCCCAACTGCGACAAAGATTGTGTGCTCCCCAGCACCAGAAATGTTTCTAACTGGTCTGTCCCGATTAAACTGGACATACAATTACGTTAGTTTACTGCCTCGTTCTCAAAATTTCTCTGTCTTTCGTTAGACCAATTGCTTGTTTTCGGAGTGCCCTTGACAACAAGCATCTCCCGTATGATTAAAGCAGCCAGAGCGGAGCCACATTATATGTAGTAGGCCTTTGGGTACAGGTGGCTGCCGCCTTCCTTCGGAGCTCTTCTTCCTATTGCCATGTCCATTGCTGAAAGCGTAATATCCACATATCTTCCTATCAGATATCTTCCAGCCAATTAGCTCTCTATTAAATAAATCTTCTACCCCTGCAAGGTACAGCCAGCCTTCGTCTGTCCAT
>JAAYTO010000005.1 GCA_012523755.1 Clostridium sp.
TCGTCGGTTCAGGATTTTGCCTCCAGCTTCCTTCAGATTCCACGTCGCCGTGGACACCCTTGCTCTTGGCTAACGGTTCCTACTACCAAGCCCGTAGTGGACTTTCACCACCAAGTTGTTGCCCATGCTGGGCACACATATAAGATAGAGAAAGTATCATGATGCTTTCTCTATCTTTCTATATATTTAGTGGGATGTGGAATTTCACGAAGTGAAATGACCAAAATGAAATGGGCTTAATGCCCTTGAGTATTTAAAGTTGAAGCAAATTTTCAATGACAATAAATAACGGAAACAGGAGGAGGAGAAGTATTTCAAACATTATAAGGCGGTATTCCATTTGGTTTTGGCTTAATGAAGTATAAAGCTCCGTAATTTCACGAAGGTTATTAATTTTGTTTTGCAGTATTTTGAATCGGTCACTTATTTCAAAATATTCCATTAGGCCGTCATATATTTCTTTAGCCTTAATACTTTGTTCGGCAAACATAGGTCGATCTAAAATTCTTACACTGTTTATGCTGTCAAATTCAAACCTCAATATCTTAGAAATTATAAGGCAGGATTTCTTTCTATACCACTTTAAACGACCCTCTTGAAGGAAAACTATAAATTTCTCTGCATTGCTCAAAAGCTTGGATAACTTTACATCAAATACAAACATTTCCACGGACTTAGCCAGAATAATTGCTATAATATGATTTATGCCATTGGTATATTTAATTATAGTATTACTCTTCTTACCGATGTTGCAGCACAAATCATCATCTGTTTCCAGTATATGACTTTCGTGGTAATTATAAAACAGTCTATAATCAATTTTCCCAATTATTAACTCGATATATTTTAAAAAGTCATAAATATCATTTCTTGAAAAATTGACAAAGGAAATGCAGCCATATTTAAACAGGTAAACAGATTTGTCTTCAGAATCGGTTTTCAGTATAATATCAAGCTGCTTATCCTTTAGTTCAATGTATTCCTTCCAGCTAAAAGTCATTTGTGTTTTTAGAAAAGCTGCAATCTTTTCCAAAGGGAGAGATGATGCAACCTTATAGCATATAAAATACACATTTTTCATACCAATCATTTCCTTTATAAATTTACCTGATTCTATCTACAATAAAGTACAGATTCTATTTCTAAAAGCATAGATTCTATTTCTAACTTCCGTCAGACTGGGATTGCTTGCTAGAACCTTTATGTCCCGCTTTAGCTAAACGAATTTACTTTAATAAATCAAAAACCATAAGAACTATTTCTATAAGAATCAGTACAACAATGATCCATTCGACAAAAAGCCCTCTTATTGAATAACTTATGGAAGAAAAACCTTTAATGATGCTGTTTAGAATATCGGTCTTCTCCTTTAATATAATATATCTGTCATTTAGCTCAAAAAACTCCGACATCTGCTCATGAAGGCTTTCTGCATCACTATTGGTCCATGTTATGTCTGGTTTATCAAGAATCATTATATAGGCTATGGTGTTGTACTCATGGCGTACAATCTTAGACGTCGTTTTTGCAAGTTCCTTATTACTTATATTCAGCTTTCCTTTTTCCAGTTTGTCGATCATGTTTTCCAATTTATCAAGGATACCTTCTAGGTGTTTTTCGGTTTTTTCCAGTGCAACTGATTTGGCAATCACGGTGGAAACAATCTCCGGATAGAAAACCTGGAACTCCGGAACCACCAAATACCTGTCGGTAAGTTCTATTTTAGCTTTTTTTATTACTTTCAGTTCATAGTCATCGGAATACTTTTCATAGTTATTAATATCTATATCGTCCTTGATTTTTTTCAGATATTTGAAAAAAACCTTTTCATCTTCGGTTGTAGAGTTGATAAAAACTATACTGCCAAAAGAAAATACAAGAATTTTTTCATCCTTTAGGATTTTTCTTTGTAGTATAGTGGACAGAATTTTGTCCTGCAATATAAGGGGTTCCTCCCAAGTGTATTTTTTGGGTATGTTGCATTCGGCGGCAATTCTGTTAAGGTCTATTTCATTTGTGACGGCATAAGCCTTAAAAACCATCCTATCCAATATCTAACACCTCATCATGTTTTCTTAATAATAGCTTGCAATAAAAGAATGAGATTATTTTAGCACGAAATGCTTATTTTTATTTTAATGGATTGTAAATAAACTTGCGTATAAAAGGAACTTTAAGTTTTATGGCACTTTCAGGGCAAATCTCCTGGCAGCAGTAGCATCTTATGCATCTTTTATAAATATATGAAGGAGGAACTTCTTTTTTATTGCCATTGTGCCAATCCAGTGCTTTAGGACTAACCGGGCACATTTTTACGCATACCCCGCATTTTTTACATTTGGCTTCCTCTATATAGGGTTTGGGTACAAGAGTGTTTCCTAGAAACTGGATTGCATCTTTAGCTTTGAACGGTCTTACAGGTGCCCTTCTTACGTCAAAGCTGGAGTCTTTAAAACTGTCCAAACTCTCTCCTAATATTTCTATTTCATCTTCAATATAAGTACCGAGGCCTGCTTCTTTTCCAAACACAATTGTCGGAACAAATTCCGGATTCAGCTCAACCATTCTGCAGACAGTGGCATCTAAAGCAATGGGATCCGATGACAATAATATAACATTCATATTTTTAGGAGTTCCACCTCTAGGTCCATTACCTTCCATTGCCATTATACCGTCCATAACAAAAAGTCTTGGTTTAAGACAGGCATTAAGATCCACAAGCATTTTTGAAAAGTCAATGGCATCAGGAATGCGGGCATGGAATTCTCCCTTTAGAGCTCCCGGTATGCATCCGAACTGATTCTTTATGCATCCCGTTATTCTGGTCAAGCCGTGAGTTTTTAGCTTGGGTATGCTTATTATGCCGTCACTTTCAAGAACACCATTGGCTAATGTAAATTTTTTATTTTGGATTCCCATTTCAAAGAAAATTTCTTTGCCTCCTGTAAAATCAGCAAGGCTAATGCCAAGCTCGTTTGCTGCTTGTTCTAGACCGGTTTTATGGGCAGCGGTTTGGGGCTTATGAATCCCTGGAGAGTCACCATAGGTTAAATTAATACCCGCCTCCATAAAAACTTCAGCAACGGCTTTAAATACTGAGGGATGTGTTGTACTGCATCTTTCAGGAGAATCAGCTGATAAAAGGTTGGGTTTTAACAAAATTTTTTCTTGTGGTGATGCAAATTTGAGGGGACCGCCAATTAGTTCAATCCCCTTTTTTACAGCTGATTTAACAGTATTGTAATCATAGCTTTCACATCTCATTAAAACCACTATTGACATTATATTTATCTCCTTTATTTGTCTGTTTATATAATTCTAAGACTTTTCAACCTGTAAATGTGAAGTTGCTTTTTCTTTACAACTTAGGAGATGGATAGAAATTTCCACCGAAGCCACTATATTCAGTTTAATTTACCGATATAGTTTATGCTAGCATATAACAAAGAAAATTGGAAGGATAAATTTATAACGATTATAACGAGGTTGTAAATGTTCCTAGCTTCTATAAATGGCGGATACAGATTTACCTTTCAGGCTGGGGGCATATTTTTCTTCACATTTATTTAATGCACCCTTCAGGCAGTGAAGTATCTTGTGCCTCGTTGAGCCGAGGTGTTATAATACAAAATCAAAGGGGCTTAATGCCCCTCTGTATTTAGATACAATATCAATTAGCATTAACAAAAATTAACGTTTACATTTGCTGTTTTTTTCTTTCTTAGCCAATTCCTCATATTTATTTTCCATATTTTCTCCTAATTGGTCATTTGCAAATTCATATTTACCGGATGCATCTTTGATGCTTTTACTATTCTTATTCCGGCTGTTTTTTGATTTAGCCATAATATCACCTCCAATCTTATTTTTCCTGAATTACTAAAAGTAATGCATGGAGAGGAAAGAATAATAAGTAAATAATACTCATAAATCAAAAAAATAACGCTCAATTGGATAAAATATTAGTAATTATAAGTTGTATTACGGGAATTAAAGTACTATAATATTGTCTAAAGTGAATTAACAAAAAGGTAAACTATTGGTATTACTAAAATACATTTCATTTGTAGATTCGGATGGGGTAGATATGAATAAAAAAATCTTGATTCAAATACAATGTTTAGTCGCTGTTTTGGTTATTATATTTACTCGTGCAGATTTTGCCTTTGCAGAGGGGGAACCCTTGCAGATAGTGGCTTCTTCGGCGATTTTAGTTGAATCGCAAAGGGGACAAATTCTTTATGAGAAGAATCCAAGGGAGAAGCTTCATGTTTCCAGTGCTAATAAAATAATGACTGCTTTAATAACCCTTGAAAAGATGAAAGACCAGCTTGATACAAAGGTTACTATCAGTAAAAATGCTACTTCGGTTGAGGGAGCAACATTGAACTTGGAAGTTGGCGAAAAATATACGATTGAGGATCTTGTATATTCGGTTCTATTGGATTCGGTCAATGATAGTGCCATTGCCTTGGCAGAGTATGTAGGTGGGGATGAAAAGGGATTTGTTGAGCTTATGAATAAAAGAGCAAAAGAACTGCAAATGCTCGACACCCATTTTACAAATTCCACAGGCTTGTATAATGAACAACAGTATACAACAGCATATGATATTGCTCTTTTAGTAAGGTATGCCATTACCCAATACAGTAAATTCCAGAAGATTTTTTCTTCAAAGGCTTGGCCATGGGCTGATAATGGCAAGGTTCTGATAAACAGTAATGAACTTTTCTGGAGTTATGATGGAGTTGACGGTGGTAAGACAGGGTACAATGACATAGATCGTCAGACTGCGATAACTACAGCCACAAGAAATGGCCAGAGAATAATATGTATAGTGCTCGATTCTCCCAAAGATAGTGTTTATGCTGACTCCATAAAGCTATTAGATTACGGATTTGAGAATTATCGAACAGGGATTTTGGTTTCAAACGGGGAGACAATAAAAAGCGTTCCCGTAGGTGATGAGATGCTTGAACTTGTAGCTTTAGCAGATTATTATTATACATTTCCTATTGGTGAGAATTATATTAAAGATTTTGACATCAGTTTACGGGATAATTTAGAGCCTCCGATAAGGAAGAATGAAATTTTAGGAGTTGCAAAGTATACATTAGATGACGGAACTGTTATTGAAGTAAATCTTTATCCGAGTTCTGAAGTGTATTCATCAATGACTTGGTTTTCATCGTTGGTATCAAAATTCAGTGAGTACAAAGATATAGTAATACTGGTTTTGATTCTTTTGGCGATAGAGGTATTTCTTTTGCTTATTTATATAATCAGATTTATAAGAAAAATACTCACTAAACTGCTTAGCAGGTCAAAGAACTGAGGCAATATGCGGGTTTTATATTGACGGACATATATCAATTTGATATAATTGCATATAGCGTAAGGGAATTTATGGAGGATGTTTTGTATAAAAGTCAGCTTTGGCTTAGGCAAAAGGCTGATTTTATGACGGTCTTTGTGAGTTTGCGATGTTATTAATAGTATAGATATTATACTTTTGTACAAGCGTTGGATAATTTGACAAAAGGTTATAGTCAATTATTGTTCATATTGCATATAATATATTAACTTTAAATTACATAACAATTAATAATAGGGGACTACAATTTTAGTTGTGTTCAATTTATGAAGTTCATATAGTTTAATAAAGCTGATATTTTAAGCGCTTAATCTAATTGAACGGGGGAACCATATTTTTGGGGTGAATCTTAGCTATTGCTAAGTAGGGTCATTCTCTTTCGATCCAAATCCGTCAGCTAACCTCGTAAGCGTTGATAGAGAAGTGTGGGGGTATACTTATGTAAAAAAAAGCAAGGCCGCAGATGCTTCTCTGCGGTCTTTGTTATATATAGATAGCATTCCATAAATTTTTCTAATTGTTATGGCTTAAAAAGAAAGAAACAGGACTTACTTACTCTAAATTAAACTAAGATGAAATGGGGGATGAAAATTGATCAGAGTGTGTTTAGTTGGACTAGGGAAAACAGGAAAGGAAATTGCAAGAACTATTTTAGAGCAAAGAAATATGAAGCTCGTTTCTGTAGTGTGCAGTTCGAATAGCGATAAGCTGGGAAAATCCTTAGATGAGATTTTGGGATGCAGTAATTCCGGGGTAATTATTGATAGTGAGGACAACTTAAAGCAGATTATTTTTAAAGCAAAGCCGGATGTAGTAGTAGATTTTTCAAGTCCTGAAGCTACAATTAGAAATGCAAAGATTTTTTCAAAAATGAGAGTGAATATAGTAGTGGGTACTACAGGTTTTTCAAAGTTTGCATTAAAGAAGTTATTCGTACTTACAAGAATGTATCATAACGCAATATGCTATGCCCCAAACATAACATTAGGCGTTAATGTACTTATGCTTTTGACCAATATTGCTGCAAGTATCCTTAATAATTATGATTTTCAGATTACAGAGGTTCATCATAGAAATAAAAAGGATTCTCCTTCGGGCACAGCAGTTAAAATTGCCAGAGAGATTAAAAAGGGTCTTGATTTTGTTGGACATGACATCAATGAAAGCCAGATACCGATTAACTCAGTGCGGACAGGTGGTGTTGTTGGTAAGCATGAGGTTATGATTGTCGGAAATGATGATAAGATAGAAATAACCCATGAGTCTTTTTCAAGAAAAGCCTTTGCATTAGGGGCAGTTAAAGCTATCGAGTTTATTTATGACAAGATTGGATATTACGAGATGGAGGATGTTTTGAATTTTGGGAGGATTTTAGAAAATTACATAAAAAATGAAAATAATAGAAGGGGCAAAAAGCAAAAGAAGTATAGAAATGATGTAAGAAATTCACCGGTAAATGTAATGTAGATGGAATCTTATTTAAGGATTGCAAAGTACAGGTTTTTTAATACGTTTGTGATGTGCTAAATTTATTTTCTATTTGAGTCATTTCAAAAAAGGAAGAATTCATTTCATGTTGAGCGGGCTGGTGCCCGGGCTTTTTTTTTGTCAAAAAGTCATGTTTAACGGCATGCTTAATGGCAATAATATAGTTTAGGCAGGATTGGATTGCACAGGACGATGTTGCATCTTTTACCGGGGGCAATATGTTTTGTGATGGGTTAGTTTTATAAAGTAGGAGTGTAGTATGGGATTTGACAGAAAATTTCTTTCAGAGAAGAAACCAATAAGGAAAAGAAAAGTGAAGAAATTAAAAAAATGTATGACACTCTTCATAACTTTTCTAATAATGGGAGGAATTTTTATTGTTTTCAGAAGTAATGCAATGAACAGACATTATGACTATGAAAGCGGGAAAAGCATCAACGGGGATGCAGAGGTAAAAATATATGAAGGTTATTCCAATATTCCCGCAAGCGAAGGAAATCTGGCGTCCAGTTTTTCAATGAATTCAAAAGGATATGACAATATTGAGACCGGACACTCTACAGATAACATAAACTTCAGTGAAGACACTAAAGAGCAGGATAAAGATACTGACCAGGGTGAGGAAGACACTAAAGAGCAGAATAAAGATACTGACCAGGGTGAGGAAGACACTAAAGGGCAGGGTAAGAATGCCGACAAGGGGAATGAAAACACTCAAGAAACGGATAAAGATGATGATAAGGTTACCGGATATAGGGCTTTAAAAAGTGAACTCGAAAATTATATTTCGCAGCTTGTCGGGGTTTATGGCATATACTTTGTAGACTTGGAAACCAATGAAAAATTTGGTATCAATGCAAGGGAAGAGTTTCTTGCTGCTAGCACCTTTAAAATTCCTTTAAATATGTATGTTTATAAGAAGATAAGGGACGGTAAGATTAATCCGGAGGATACAATTGAGTATACTGAAAGCGATTATGAAGAAGGTGCGGGAATAATCAGGTACAATGAAACCTTTGGAAGGAATTATACCATAAAAGAGCTGCAAAGACTTTCAATAGTATACAGTGATAATGTTGCAGTAAATATGTTGCTCCGGCATATAGGGAGGAAAAGTGTAAAAAACTACATGCGGGAATTGGGAGGACAAATAGTTGATGACAATAAGAATACCTCATGCCCGGAGGATATGGCACTGTATTTAAAAAAAGTTTATGAGATTTATAAAAAGAAAGACAGATATGCTAATGAGTTTATGATAAATATGATAGAAACCAATTTCCATGACAGACTTCCGGCATTGCTTCCAGAAGGTGTTGATGTCGCTCACAAAACCGGCAATCTCATTGGCGTAGTTCATGATGTTGGAATTGTTTTTGCAAAAAGACCATATATAATTGTTGTTATGTCAAAGGGTGTTATTAGCGATGAAGCAGCCAACAATGCAATAGCAAATATATCTAAAAAGATTTATGACTTTGTAAAAAATGAGGTATAAGGAAATATTAAGACCTATTTCATGGGAAATATTATTAAGAGTATAAACAGAACCTTAATGGCAACCGGCTGTCATAGCATCAACAAAGACTGTGCTTTAGACCCATTAGCTTTGCGTCATTGCCTTTCGGCAATTTTGCCCTGTTTCATAAGTGTCTATTTATATCTCCTTATACCAAATAAAAAGGGGAGTATAATGTATAATATTATTATATCATATTAGAAATTTAATGTATATCCACTGTTTTGCAGCGTTTGTGTCAAGTAAAAGTTGGCAATGATCTCTTCATCCTGTTATTTTATTGGTTTACTTGCTTTGAAGGTCAATGTGAAATCCTCATACTTTTAATTTAGTGAACTTCTTTCTGGAAAGTTTGGCTGGTTATGCATTAA
>JAAYTO010000062.1 GCA_012523755.1 Clostridium sp.
AAACCCTTGGGTTTTTTGGCAGGGGCAGCAGGAATCGAACCCGCAACCAACGGTTTTGGAGACCGCTACTCTACCAATTGAGCTATACCCCTACGACGCCTTTATAGTATACAATAGCTTTATTTTTATGTCAATGGTTAATTTCATTTTTTTTTTGTAGATTTTTCAGCTTTTTATGGTAAGATAGAAAAAGATGATTGTTATCAGCTTTTTATACACGGGAGGTAGTTTATGGATAAAAAAATTGCTTTTATAGGTGCGGGAAACATGGGCTATGCTATGATAAGCAGCGTAGCAAAGTCAAATATAATACCTACTGAAAATATTTTGGTTTTCGATATTGATAAAGAGAAGCTTTCAAGGCTCAAAGAAGAAACAAATATTTGTACTGTGCCCAGTGCATATGATGCCGTTAAAAATGCAGATATTGTAATATTGGCTGTTAAGCCGAACATGGTAAAAGAAGTTCTTACAAAAATAAAAACAGCCATGGATGATAAAAAAATTCTTGTTTCTGTTGCTGTTGGCATTCCTATAAAGTTTTATCAAGGCATAGTAGGATCGGATAAAAAGATTGTGCGTACGATGCCCAACACTCCTGCCCTTGTGGGAGAGGGTATGACACTGATGTGCTATGAGAATGTTTCTGATGATGAGGCCAAAACCGTTAGGGAAATATTTGAATGCTTTGGCAAGGTTGAGTTTTTAGATGAAAAGCTTATGAGTGAAGTTACTGCACTTACCAGTAGCAGTCCGGCATATGTTTTTATGTTCATTGAGGCAATGGCGGATGCCGCTGTTTTGTCGGGAATACCAAGAACTTTGGCTTATAACTTGGCTGCCCAGGCTGTTTTAGGTTCAGCTAAAATGGTTCTTAAAACGGGAAAGCATCCCGGTGAATTGAAAGATATGGTCTGTTCTCCGGCGGGTACTACCATAGAAGCAGTGAGTTCCCTTGAAAAAAACAGATTCCGGCATGCTGTAATTGAAGCTATGAATGAGTGCACCAGAAAAGCTCTGGATATTGGTAAAATGTATGATTGATGAGTAATACTAATGAATGACGGTATATAAACCACCCAAAATATAGGGCATTAAAAATTTTCATATGAGGAGATACTATGAAAAAAGTAATCATATACACTGACGGAGCATGTTCCGGCAATCCGGGAGACGGAGGCTGGGGGGCTATATTGATGTATGGTAAGCATAAAAAAGAAATATCCGGTTTTGAAAAGGAAACCACTAACAACAGAATGGAATTAAAGGCCGCTATAGAAGCTTTAAAGCTTTTAAAGGAACCTTGTGAGGTAGAACTCTATAGTGACAGTGCATACCTTGTAAATGGGTTTGTGCAGAACTGGGTAAGCAACTGGAAATCCAATGGATGGAAAACCAAAGGCAATGATGATGTTAAGAATATTGAATTATGGAAAGAGTTGGATAATTTTAGCGATATTCACAGGATTAAATGGATAAAAGTTAAGGGACATAGTGATAATGAATACAATAACAGATGTGATAAGCTTGCAACCGATCAAATAAAAAAAAATAAACAGTAATATAATATTTTGAAGAGGATGGGAATAAAATGGAATATGAAGAAAAGACTATATCTAAAAAAGAGGTCTATAAAGGCAATATAATAAATGTGGAAAAATGGCAAGTTCTATTGCCTAATGGAAAAGAAGCTTCCCGCGATATAGTTATCCATCCGGGAGCCTCTGTTATAATACCGTTAACTGAAAACAATGAATTATATATGGTTAGACAGTATCGAAAGCCTGTTGACGCGGAATTACTTGAATTGCCGGCCGGTAAACTCGATGAGGAAGAAGATCCTGAAGTTTGTGCCAAAAGGGAGTTGAAGGAGGAAACAGGCTTAGATGCCGATGAGTTAAAGCATGTATTGAGCGTTAACAGCACTCCGGGTTTTTCTAATGAGGTATTGTACATATACCTGGCTACAGGGCTTCACGAGGGCACTGCATGTACTGACGAAGATGAGTTTTTAAGAATTGAAAAGGTGCCTGTAAAAAAGCTTTTAGATATGATTTTAAACCATGAAATAACTGATGCAAAAACCATTATTGGAATACTCTTGGCAGATAGAATAATAAAGGGGGAAATGAAAATATAAACACAAAAGCAGTATGATTTTTTAGTAAAGTTTACAATACATTTCGATGTATTGTAATTTTTTTTTATTCTAAAGCATAGAATTTTTAATGAGTAAGGCAATTGCCCAGTTGATGTGTGCAAACATGGATAAGGATTATTTCAAGAGGGGATAAAAATGATAAAAAAAATACGTGGGGTTTTGTCGTCACATATAAACAATAACATAAATACCTACTTTTTTCTTTTGCTGATGTTTGTAGCAGGGGTATCGGCAGGAGCATTTACGGTGAACGGATTGAGTTCAATCCAAAAAAGCGAGTTGACCAATTTTTTCCAAGGTTTTCTGGAGCTTTTTAAACACCAGAGGGTTGATAGCAATGAGATAATGAGGATTTCCATTATCGATAACATAAAAATTGTAGCTGTTCTCTGGGGGTTGGGAGTAACTATTATCGGAATACCCTTTATATACTTTCTGATTGGAGTAAGAGGTTTTACAACAGGCTTTACATCGGGATTTATTATATATATTTTGGGATTTAAAGGGGTGATTTTTACTATACTTACGATACTTCCTAAAGAAATAATCATAGTTCCATGTATAATTGCTCTAGGTGTAAACGGAATAAATTTTTCAGTAAATATTATAAAGAGTAAGTCCATAAAACATATGACAAAAGAGAGCCTTAAAACAAACTTCTTTGCTTATTGTTTTGTAACTCTGTTGTTTTTATGCTTTATATTTGCCGGCATATTGGTAGAGGCTTATGTTACTCCTGTTTTTATTAGAATGATGATATCATAAAGTTTTAATTAAAATATTATGTGTATGTTGTATAGATGTGGGATTTCATGTTGACAATAGATAGTGAATACTGGTATATTGGTTATAATTTCATAAATACTATTATATTGTAAATAGTGCACAAAAAAAAATTAAAATTTTATACAATGTCCCAAAATATGTTACATAACATGGCAAAATATGTTACATAACATGGCAAAATATTGCATTGCAGCTAGAATCTTTTATATAATGAGATGGATGGGTGGTTGTTATCAAAATAATTATTGGTGTTTTATAGAAATAATGGTATATTAGAATAGTAAGACATGGTAAATGAATAATGTATAATATTTTATTTAATAAATTTTGTAAATAAAAAGGAGTAGGTGATATGGAAGATCTAGTTCAAAAGTTTTTGGAATTCCTAGAAAAAGAGAAACGGTTGTCTATCAATACCTTGCAATCTTATAGAAGGGACATTGAACAATTCATTACATATTTACAAGATGTTAAGATTAGTAATGTTATTAATACAAACAAAACTACAATTATAGCTTACTTATTACATCTGCAAAAGAAAGGCAGGGCGACTTCTACTATTTCACGTAATCTTGCATCTATAAGATCTTTTTATCAGTATTTGACCAAGAACGAAGTAATTCCTCTGGATCCTACTGAAGGCTTAGAATCTCCCAAGGTAGAGAAGAAACTGCCGCAAATTCTTTCAACAAAAGAAGTCGAACTTCTTTTAGACCAGCCCAAATGTGATGATTTGAAGGGGTATAGGGATAAGGCCATGCTTGAGCTTCTCTATGCCACTGGCATAAGGGTATCAGAACTTATTTCTCTGGATTTGTCCGATGTGAACCTTGAAATGCGATATATAATGTGCAACAAGGGTTCTAGAGAGAGAATGATTCCCATTGGGTCATTGTCGGTAAATGCCATGAAAGACTATCTCACAAAATCAAGGAACCTTTTGATACAAAGAAATGATGAAAAGGCTCTCTTTGTCAATGTGAATGGAAAAAGGCTTACGCGGCAAGGGTTTTGGAAGATAATCAAGCAATATAAAAATCAGGCTAAAATTAATAAGGATATTACTCCTCATACTTTGAGGCATTCCTTTGCTGCTCATCTTTTAGAAAATGGGGCGGATTTAAGATCCATACAGGAAATGCTGGGACATTCGGATATATCTTCAACGCAGATTTATGCTCAGATTGCTAAAAATCGGTTGAAAGAGGTATATAAAAAGACGCATCCAAGAGCATAGAATATTATTCTTAACATTTGTTTTATGCACACGCATTGTATTGAATGCTTTGTATTGTTTGGATTTTATATTATAATAAAAGGTAAGATAATTCTATCTTGCTTTTTTTTATGTGTGCCCAGCATGGGCAACAACTTGGTGGTGAAAGTCCACTACGGGCTTGGTAGTAGGAACCGTTAGCCAAGAGCAAGGGTGTCCACGGCGACGTGGAATCTGAAGGAAGCTGGAGGCAAAATCCTGAACC
>JAAYTO010000063.1 GCA_012523755.1 Clostridium sp.
TATTAAAATATTAAATTTGACAAAAAAATAAGCCTGTAGCTAGGCTTTTGGGGATTTTTTCTTTATTCAACTGTCAAACACCCGAGTTAGTGAAACTAAAATTTGTAATTTTCATTTATTAATTTAAGTTTACTAAATATCCGTAATTTAAATTTAACATTAAAAATATTCTTCCCATGGTAAATAATACTTTATTTTTTGTCCTATTTATTATATAATAACATTGAGAAATAGTATTTTCTTTTCAAGAAATGTCATTATTAATTAATCAGTTATAGACAAAGGAAGTGATATGTTTTTCTTGTTTCCAACAATTGCCACATCTTTGGTTGTAACAATATAAATGTAGAGAAATAAAGGGAATTAAAATTAAGGGGAGGATTATATGAAAAAGTCAAAGGCTTTCGCTTTGCATCTTTTTATCTATTCGTTTTTGCTCAGTACATTGTTTCTATCAACCACTCTTCCAAGCAATGCATCTATCAGCACTAATGTAAAAGTATATATTGACGGTAAACTGATGGAGTTTGGCCGCGAGGCAAACGACCCCGGTCCATATATCAGAGATGGAAGAACTCTTATTCCATTGAGGAGGATATTTGAGGCTCTTGATATGGAGGTTCTGTGGGACGATAAGGAACGCATGGTTACCGCAACAGGCAACGACATAGAGATGAAACTTTATATCAACAAAACAATTGCATATGTAAACGGCAAAGAAGAGACTCTTGATGTTCCGGCCGAAATAACCGACGACAGAACTTTTGTTCCGTTAAGATTTGTATCTGAAAACTGCGGTGCCGAAGTGGAATGGGATGACAGCACCAAATCTGTATTTATAACATTGCCGAAGGAAATTACATCACCGGAAGACGATGTACCCGGCGGTTCTGGGTCGACTGATGTACCTGTTGTAGAACGTAAGAATCTTGGAGAAGAGGTAACCTATAACGGAATGACTTTTTCCTTTGATTTGGTTGAAATGCGTGATGTTCCAGGTAATGTTCTTGGTCAATTATATATAGAAGGAAAAACCAACATTAAGAATTCGACGCTTTTGCTCGAAGTTTTTGACCAAACAAATTATTCTATTAGAACCAGAGCATATGCACAACCTTCTGATACCGGTATATATGACTTTGTTGCCACCTTCAATACATCTAAAAGTTTTGTGCCAAGTTATATGTATGTATATGCCAGCGACAAAAATGGAAATCGCATCCTGATTGGAAAATATAAGATTTGACCTTATGGCAGCAGGTTTTTCAATACTAAACTTAACAAAATAAAATAACCACTAAATTCACGTGACCGCTAGTTATGTATAATTTAGAAATATCAGATTAATTTAGGGAGGTATGTATAATGAGAAAGAGAGTTACAAAGAACATTTTTACAACTCTTACTGCTTTTGTTGTTTTTGTCAGTTTTACATTTTTTTCGGGTAGTATAGCTTTTGCAGATGATGATTTGGACTCCGTTGGGGAAGTTTCTATATCTTCCGAGACAATTTCCCCTCCTGAAAATGTTGAGCTTTTTAGTTCTGCAAACGCTTCTTTTACCCATGACGGCAATATCGAAATTGCAAATATACCTATTAAAAAGGAAATCTTGGTTTTATTTGATTCTTCCTTCCTATCTTCAAGTATACCACCTGACTTTATAGGCATTTTTGATAATTGTTTTTTTTCCATAAATGATTTAACATTGCAGGGAAGTTCTACAGAAATAGAAGGCGATATATTCGTAATGAATCAACTTTATGTGAAGGGATCGACAGAAGTAAACGGTAACATAAAATACAAAGAAATATCTCTTACTGGTAATAATCAAAGTCTGCTAGAAGGTAGTGGTACCAAAACTGTAATAACAGATGAGGAAAGAAAAGAAACGGAGTCTCATCTTAACACCACTGAAGATGGACATTTTATAGACCTTTTCAACTATATTCAGGGTGATTTGGAAGAAAGAGAGAATTACCCAGATGAAGAGAAAGCCAAATATAATTTCACAAATGCAACCAAGCTAATTCATTTTCCAGATGGCACTAATAGACATGATCTCGAAGAAGAAAGTGAAAGTTATATAAGAAAAGAAGAACGCCAAAAGGAGATAATAACAGAAACCGGTGAAAAGATACTGCAAAATGTAACTCTTTACAACATTTTGGGAAGCGATTATTTTATATTAAGGGACAGCATGTATTTTGAAGGTGACGTTAAAATAAGTGTTCCTAACATCCGAAAAGAACTTAATGATGGTGTCAATTCTGCTTTCATTTTTGCAACAGGAGACATTGATATGGAAGGTATCAACCAAGATTTGGATGAGATTGATAACATTGTTTTAGTTTCTCAATACGGAAATATTAATTTTACAGCTGCAGGCGGTTCCGGTGAAGGCGGAAAATCTTCTATTAAAACTATTGCTTTTGCTCCCAATGGCAATATAAAAATACAGGGTGATGGTATCGATTTTCAGGGTAGTTTTGTTGCTAATAACATTGAATCCATTGCAGGTTCTTCAATTTTTAAAGGACCTTCGGGAGATCAGATTAAGGATATCGGCGTTGAGTATGAGCACACAGAAGGCTTTGATGCTGTAAGAAGTGTCATCAAGCATTTGCCTGAATTATTCGACGATCAATCAAGAA
>JAAYTO010000064.1 GCA_012523755.1 Clostridium sp.
AAAAAAGATCAAGAAAGATACCCTAAAAGAAGTTTGAGGTCCAGACGTTTTCTTGCCTGAATATTAAATGCTGAAATGGCATTTTAAAAAACTCTCTTGTGAGAGTATTGGCAGGAGATGGGTTCATGCTTTTACCGTGCAATTTTACTTATACAACCTTGAATAACGCTGCTTGATATGCTACAATATCTTGGCTGGACTGCATGAAGCAGGTTCGAGGACGAAGAAGTGTTTCTGCCTTATGGACAGCAATTTATCTTCGGGGAGTGTAAATACTAGGATAATAAAAAACCGATGTGTTTAATTTATGCAAAGAATAAAAAAGCGAGGAAAGATGTTTATTCAAAAGATATTCATTCATATGTTAATATTGGATTTATAATAAGAGTTGGTTGCGTTTTTTTAGGTGCAACGTTAACAGTAATGCTGTGTTAAAACTATAAAACAATTAAGTAGCAAGGGAGTTGAGATGCGATATTTAGGTTATTGTTAGAGAAATTGAAAGAATCATTCTTTTCCGTAATTCCAATTATTATTTTGGTTTTGCTCTTGAGTTACACTATAGCACCGATACCATCATGGAATTTAGTACTATTTCTAGTTAGTGCTTTTGTAGTAATAATGGGGATAACGTTATTTAATCTGGGAGTAGATGTATCCCTGATTCCCATAGGGAAACATATTGGCTCTACATTGGTAAAAACCAGAAAACTATTATTGATTGTAATTTTGACTTTTTTCATAGGTGCCTTTATTACAATGGCAGAACCGGATTTGATAGTGCTGGCCGGGCAAATAAATGGAGTGCCTGACACTATTATTATCCTTAGTATTTCGCTGGGGGTCAGTCTGGCGTTGGTGGGTGCCTTTTTGAGAATTTTATTCCAGATTCCTCTTTCAGTCATACTGATTGGCTGTTATGTTCTCGCCTTTATATTATCCGGTTTTACCGGCAAGGGCTTTCTTTCTATTGCCTGGGAATCGGGAGGGGTCACAACGGGACCAATAATGGTACCTTTTGTAATGGCTCTCGGGCGTGGTTTGGCATCGGTTCGTGCAGACAAAACTTCGGAAGAGGATAACTTTGGTCTTATTTCTCTTTGTTTGATTGGACCTATTCTTACTATGTTGATTTTAGGTATGTTCTTTAATCCCTCCGGGGGTAGTGCAATGTCGGTTCCTAATCTGGAGTCACTTTCGGATATTGCCTTGCTCTATAGCTCCAATTTATTTGAGTATGCGAAGCAGGTGGTGGTGGCATTATTTCCCATGATTCTGACTTTTGCTATTTTTCAGATTTTTAAGACTCGTATGAGACCAAAAAAAATTTTGAAAATCAGCATAGGAACAATCTATACCTATATGGGTCTTGTATTGTTTTTAATCAGTGTAAATGTAGGCTTTATGCCGGTGGGATATCAACTTGGCGGCACCCTGTTGGAAAACAATAGCAGCATCATGCTGATCTTGGTGGGTATGGTAATCGGATATTTTGTTGTTGCTGCAGAACCGGCGGTTTTTGTACTCAAAAGACAGGTGGAAGAGGTTACGAGTGGAGCGATTTCGGAAAGAGCGATGGGGATAGGATTATCCGTAGGAGTAGCGGTATCGGTGGGATTAGCTATGTTGCGTGTTATTACGGGGATGTCCCTTCTATATTTTGTTATTCCGGGGTATGTGTTTGCCCTTTTGCTTACATTTTTTGTACCGCACCTTTTTACATCAATCGCTTTCGATTCCGGAGCAGTGGCTTCAGGACCATTGGCAGCAACATTTATGCTTCCTTTGGTCATCGGAGCTTCTGAAGTGAATGGGGGGAATGTCTACATCGATGCCTTTGGGATTGTGGCTTTAGTAGCCTTGACGCCAGTTATTACGATCCAAGTGTTTGGATTGATTTATTCCATAAAATCAAAACTTGCAAAAAAAGCAATGATTGTTCCCGATTTGAAAGATACTATTATAGAATTGGATTATTCATCACGGGAGCAAGAAGACAAAAACTTGCTTGATGGTGCCGATGGAAACATTAACGATAATCATGATACTAGTATGGACAATTCAGTGTCTAAAGGTTACAATAAAGAATAATAATTGTCAATTGTAGTAGAATGGAGGGAAATGATGGTTAACCACTCTGAGGCTAGGCTGGAGGCATTGATTACAATAGTAGATCATCGTTTGGAAGATGTTCTGGTGAACGTGTACAGGAACAATAACATGCCTATATTATTATTGACTCATGGAGAAGGTACAGCCAAGTCGGTTGTATACGAAATCATCGGATGTGAAGGACTGAAAAAAGCCGTTTGCACCAGCATTCAAACGAAAAATATGACAAAATATATATTGAAGCAACTAAACAAGCATATTGACTTTAATAAATCCTGCAAGGGAATAGCTTTTACTATAAATTTAAGCAGCGTCAGCAGTGTTCTTTCTAAAATTTGTATTCAAGCAGAGGAGAATTTAGTGATAGGAAGTGAGGATATGGCTTTAACATCAAAAGAACCTTATCATTTAATTGTAACCATTGTAAACAGCGGATTTTTTGACCAGGTTATGGCGGCGGCAAAAAAGGCAGGAGCCAGCGGAGGTACTGTAGTTCATGCCCATGGTCTGGGATCTAAGGAAGCTAAGAAATACCTTGGTATAACCATACAGCCGGAAAAGGATCTTGTCCTGATTTTAACGCCGAGGGACAAGAAGCTGGCTATTATGGAGAGTATTATGCATGAAGCAGGGCTGAATACGGCCGGAACCGGTATCTGCTTTTCTTTGCCGGTAGACAGTGCTATAGGAATTATGACGGAAGACAAGACGGAGGACGGTTCTGAGTCTTGATTTTTTCAGTAATTTTATGAATACGCGGTTAAAGATAAAAAGGAATTACTCATGTCATAAAAACGTGGGTAATTTTTTTTGACTCGCATTCCATTGAAAGAGAAAAAAATTACTCATATTCAGCAACCAATTGGGAAAAAACCTGCCGGGATAAGAAAACTCCCAGGTATTGTACGAAAAAATGAAATGTTGTAATTATTGGTCACAGCTGGTTTAAAAAAATGTCATTAAATTTAACAAAAGACCTTTGCAAGTGGAGGATAACGTGATATATTTAAATAAAGTTTTTATATCTGTGCAGGTGTTCGGGGGTGAGAAGAATGGAATCTGGCAGTAGTATGGACTGTGAAGAAAAATGCATATGTTATGGAGAAAATAGAATTATAACTGTCAAACTCTGTTCTTCCCTGATAAGAGTTTGTGTAGCATTATGATTCAAATTCTATTTTTCATATATGCTTTTCTTTGAGAACAAATTTCTATTGCCATACCTGACAATATCATTTATGAAGTCAGTTTACAAAGTTATTTATTTAAAAGATTAAGTTAATAATATTTTTAACCTAACTACTGCAAGAAGTCTCCTAACCTCTTAGGTGGGAGATGAATTGCATATTAGTAATAAAGTACAGAAGAAAAGTAATAGATGATACTATCAGTAATAGGTTAAAAGAAACATTTGAGTATATACAACCTAATTATAACATTACATTACAGGAATGGAATCATGATAAAGATCATGTGCTATATTATTCAAAGCATATCCTAATTCAGAAATAAGTAAATTTCTGAATAGTTACAAAAGTGCTTCTTCCAGACTTATAAAGAAGGAGTTTCCACAGATAAGGAAGAGTCTATGGAAAGAATATTTTTGGTCAAAGAGTTTTGTTTACTTACAACTGGAGTAGCACCAATAGATGTTATTAAAAAATATATAGAAAGTCAAGGAAAGTGAAGTGAAATATATGTTAAAAGCCTATAAATATAGAATATATCCTACAGAAGAACAAAAAGAATACTTTACTAAAACATTTGGTTGTGTAAGATTCATTTACAATAAAATGCTGAAGGATAAAATCGAATATTATAAAGAAACAGGTAAAATATTAAAGAATAAACCAGCACAATATAAAGCTGAATTTACTTTCTTAAAAGAAGTAGATAGTTTAGCTTTAGCTAATGCACAAATTGATTTAGAAACGGCTTATAAAAACTTCTTTAGAGATAAATCAATTGGTTTTCCTGAATTCAAAAGTAAGAAAAATAACCAGTCATTCAAGACTAATAATCAGAATGGTACAGTAGCTATAGTTGATGATAAATTGAAGATTACTGAATTAAAGTCACTAATAAAGGTAAAACTACACAGAAATTTCACAGGTATAATTAAGTCAGCTACCATTAGTAAAACTTCTACAGGTAAATATTTTGTTTCTGTACTTGTAGATACTGAAAACATTAAAAAAACAAAACTTGATACTAAAGTTGGAGTAGATTTGGGAATAAAGGATTTTGCAATTACCTCTAATGGTGATAAATATGAAAACCCTAAGTGGTTAAGGAAGTCTGAAAAGAGATTAAAGAAACTGCAGAAGGATTTATCAAGAAAACAAAAGGGTGGTAATAATAGAAACAAAGCCAGGCTTAAAGTTGCTAAACTACATGAGAAAATAACCAATCAAAGAAAAGATTTTTTGCATAAATTATCTTCTAAACTAATAAACGAAAACCAAGTTATGGTTTTAGAAGATCTGAAAATAAAGAACCTGCAGAAAAATCATAAACTTGCAAAGTGTATATCTGAAGCAAGTTGGTCAGAATTCAGAAGAATGTTGGAATACAAAGCTAATTGGTATGGCAGAGAAATTATTATAGCTGATCCTAATTATGCAAGTAGTCAAATATGTTCTAAATGTGGATATAAGAATTCAGAAGTAAAGGATTTAGGTCTAAGAGAATGGACTTGTCCACAATGTGGAACATATCATGATAGAGACATAAATGCAAGTAAAAATCTACTAAAGCTGGCTATATAGCTGGTAATTATTTGAGGATGGAACAGCCTTTTGAGCTTGGGATATCTGGCAACGGTAGTTGCTTTGACCAAGAAGCCATCCGCCTCTATAAGCGGTGGTAGTTCACTGAAAAAGAGAATAATATATTTTGGGCCGTAACTACTAATTGCTTGGTTTGGCTCTATTAAAGGAGGGCTAAAAAATGAAAGAAAAAATTCTTGCTCTGATTGAACAGGGCAAATATGCTGACATAAGAAAAGAAATTATTGAGATGAATGTTGTTGATATTGCACAGCTTTTTGAAGAGTTGGATAAGCAAAAACTTCTGGTGGTATTCAGGATACTTCCTAAAGATATTGCATCCGGCGTTTTCTCTTATATATCTAATGAACTGCAAAAATATATTATTGAGTCTATTACTGACAAGGAAATCAAGAATATTATAGCGGAACTTTTTCTTGACGATACAATTGCCTTTTTGGAAGAAATGCCGTCGAACATAGTAAAGAAGGTACTTAAAAATACAGATGAAGAAACAAGAATACTTATTAATCAATTCTTGAACTATCCTGAAGACTCTGCAGGAAGCATAATGACTATTGAATTTGTTGACTTAAAAAAGGAAATGACAGTAAAACAGGCCTTAGAGCATATCAAGTATACAGGGGTGGATAAGGAGACAATTAATACTTGCTATGTTATTGATAACAATAGAATACTTGAAGGTGTCATATCAATTAGAAAACTAATATTAAGTGAAGAATCAACGATAGTCAAAGACATCATGGAAAAGGATGTTGTGTATATAAATACCCATGATGACCAGGAAAAAATGGCATCGTTATTTAAAAAATATGACTTTCTTTCAATGCCTGTAGTTGATAACGAATGCAGGCTGGTTGGAATAGTGACAATAGATGACGTTGTAGATATTATAGAGCAGGAGAACACTGAAGACATTCAGAAGATGGCTGCTATAAAGCCTTCTGAAGAAAAATACTTGAAGACTAATGCATTGGTCTTGGCAAAACACAGAATAGCTTGGCTTTTAATCCTAATGGTTTCTGCAAGCTTTACAGGAAATATTATAAGAAAATTTGATGATGTATTGCAGTCGGTTGTAGTGCTTGCTTCCTTTATCCCAATGCTCATGGACGCAGGTGGAAATGCCGGTTCTCAGTCATCCGCACTTGTCATCAGAGGCCTGGCTCTGGGGGAAATAAGTCTAAAGGACATTTTAAAAGTTCTTTGGAAGGAGATTCAAGTAGGCTGTCTTGTTGGGCTGTCTCTGTCAGTAGTAAATTTTGCAAGGATATACTATTTAGAAAAGATTGACTTATCAATATGTATAACTGTAAGTATAACCTTGCTGTTTACAGTTATATTAGCAAAAATTGTAGGCGGGATACTGCCTATCATGGCGAAAAAAATCAAGATAGATCCAGCAATTATGGCAGGCCCACTAATAACAACTATTGTTGATGCTGTAGCACTTATTTTATATTTTTTAACAGCTACATGGCTATTGGGTATATAGAGAAAGCCATAATAATTAATTGTGCAAAAGGTCTCCCTTGATCTTATGAAAAGGGAACCTTTTCTTAGTGGGATTTCACGAAGTGAAATGACCAAAAAGCGATGGGGGCTCGATGCCCCGGAGTTTTTATTGTTTTACTTTGCTACGCACCTTCTTTTACTTGGAGATATTTGGAAATATGTTGATTGATGTTGTTAAATGTTGTATTGTTATAAATAAAATATTAATATGTTAAAGGGAGATGTGGCGAGTGAAATTTAAAACAAAATTAATTATGTATATTATATGCATAACAATTTTCCGGCTCGTTGTTTTCTTTCTAACAAACCCGGTAATATGCCCGGATACACAATCATATATTGATTTAGCTAAAAATATTGTGAGTTTTGACTTTTCCGGCTTTAATGGACTTAGAACACCGGGTTATTCATTGATTTTAATACTTTCGGGATTTAATTTGAAAATTACTGTTTTGATACAGATGTTTTTTGGAATTGCCATTTCATATCTAATTACTAATATCGTTTATGAGTTTACGAAAAGAGAGTATATTTCACTGCTTGCCTCTATTTTATACTCTATTTTTGTTCCCTTTCTGTTTTTTGAACTTACTATTTTAAGTGAAACCACTGCAGCCTTTTTTATACTATTATCTTTTTGGGGTTACATTAAACTTCTCAAGAATAAAGATAGGTATTTGATGAGATTTCTTTTAATTGGTATTTGCACTTTGCTTGCTGTGCTTACAAGACCGGTATATTTAGTTATGGCACCATTATACGCTGTTTATTTTATCCTTGGTTTTAAAGCTAATAAGATAAAGAACGGACAATCAATAAAATATATGACAGTTTTTGCTTTGCCTATACTTATAGGTGTCTTAGGGTGGTCATATGTTAATCTTAAATATAATGACACATTTTCCTTTGCAACAGGTCGTGGATTTGCTGCTATGGAAATGGCAGGAGAATATATTGAGTGTGCTTCCGATGACTATCCATACAATACTATAAAAGAGGTTTATATTAGGGAAAGGGATAATAATATCAGAAACGGTGCTCCCCATATTGACACAATATGGGGGATAACCGATGAGCTTCAGGAGAAAACAGGTTTTAGTTATAATGAGCTTTCTAAAGAGGTTAGGAAAATGTGTACGCAAGTAATGTTGGAAAACCCCAATATTTATATTAAATCTGTTATTAGATCAATGAAAAATTTTTGGCAAACATTTGGTATACTAATTTTTACAAAGTCTAATACAAGTACTGTTATAAAACATATAAATATTGTTCAAAGAGGAATACTAATTTTATTGCAAATCCCCTTTTTGTTTTCACCTCTAATATATTTTGGAAAGAGGAAAAAATTAGCACATAATCGGGATGTTCTATTGATTTGCTCTTTTGTGTACATATTAATAGTTGGAATCTCAATACTAATATCTACTATCGAATGCTCCGAAGGCAGATTTGCCATGCCAACGTTTCCGTTACTTATTATAACTACTTTTATTTTGTACTATAATATATTAGGAAAACCAAAAGTGAATGAATTTTAGAAGTGACGGCTTGTTGGAGCTTTGAAAACTGAAAGAATATTAATGGACATGTGCTGATATGCTTGTAGCAAAGACAAAGATGAAAAAAAGATGAAAAAAAGATGAAAAAATCGAAGAAGCGATTTCAAATGTCGAAAACGGTTTTGACAGTGTAAAAGAGAAAAACCTCAAACCTGTGCTTGAATGGCTCACCACCGGAAAGTAAAGGAGCGGCATGGCGGATGCATAATATTTAAGCGAAAAAAATGTAGAATACCAGAACCTCCCATTTTCTTAGTGGGATTTCACGAAGTGAAATGACCAAAAAGCGATGAGGGCTTGATGCCCCCATCGCTTTTGTGTGTGCCCAGCATGGGCAACAACTTGGTGGTGAAAGTCCACTACGGGCTTGGTAGTAGGAACCGTTAGCCAAGAGCAAGGGTGTCCAC
>JAAYTO010000065.1 GCA_012523755.1 Clostridium sp.
ACGCCATATCTTAGTAATCCCGGGGGCATTTCTTAAAAAATGATTTTCTTGCCTGAATATTAAATGCTGAAATGGCATTTTAAAAAACTCTCTTGTGAGAGTATTGGCAGGAGATGGGTTCATGCTTTTACCGTGCCTAATTGAGAAATACCTATTGACACTGCATTATGTCATATATAAAATATAATCGTGTGTTTTTATTTATATTAAAATTACTAATCAATAATGTGTCAATAGTATTAATCATTCAGCCGTGAAGTGGTTTTCCCGGCTGTAGTTATTTTTAGTGGAGGATTGGAATCATGTCTGTTAAGTACATTTTTGTAACTGGTGGCGTTGTTTCTGGGCTTGGTAAAGGAATAACTGCCGCTTCGCTGGGGAGGCTTTTAAAAGCCAGAGGTCTTCATGTGACTATTCAGAAATTTGACCCTTATATAAATATCGATCCCGGGACTATGAGTCCGTATCAGCATGGAGAGGTGTTTGTAACCGATGATGGGGCAGAGACAGATCTGGATCTGGGTCATTATGAAAGGTTTATAGATGAGAACCTGAACAAAAACAGTAATGTAACAGCCGGAAAGATCTATTGGTCTATTCTGAGCAAAGAAAGAAGGGGCGATTTTTTAGGTGGCACCGTACAGGTTATACCCCATGTAACCAACGAAATTAAAGAAAGGATTTACAGGGTTGGTAAGTCAAATAGCACGGATGTTGTAATAACAGAAATTGGAGGCACGGTGGGGGATATTGAAGGCTTGCCGTTTCTTGAGGCCATACGACAAGTGGCAACGGATGTGGGAAGGGAAAATGTTATGTACATACACGTCACGCTTGTGCCGTATTTGGGGAAATCCGGCGAACTAAAGACCAAACCGACCCAACACAGTGCTAAAGAGTTAAGGAGTATAGGTATACAGCCGGATGTGATTGTTTGCCGCACCGAAAAGATATTGTCAAAAGAGTTGAAAGACAAAATTGGTTTGTTTTGCAACATACCTAGTGAGTCGGTAATTCAGAACTTGGATGCACAAGCCCTTTATGAGGTGCCTTTGATGCTTGAAGAGGAAGGACTGGCAGCTATTGTTTGTAAACGGTTGAACCTTCAGTGTGAGGAACCGGATATGTCTGAATGGTGTCAAATAGTAAATAAGCAGAAGAACTTGAGTAAGACGGTAACCATAGCTTTGGTCGGAAAGTATGTAGAATTGCATGATGCATACTTAAGTGTTGTGGAGGCACTCAATCACGGGGGAATAGCAAATGACACCGAAGTTAAGATAAAATGGATAAACTCAGAAAACCTCAACGAGGAAAATGCGAAAGATACTTTTTCTGGCGTGAGCGGTATTCTTGTACCTGGGGGATTTGGAGACAGGGGCATAGAAGGAAAGATTCTTGCTGCAAAATTTGCCCGTGAAAACAAGATACCGTATTTCGGGATTTGCCTGGGTATGCAAATGGCAGTTGTGGAATTTGCACGAAACGTTGTCGAAATGGATGGGGCAAACAGTTCAGAGTTTGATGCACAGACCCAATACCCTGTCATTGATATAATGCCGGATCAAAAAGAGTTAGATGACAAGGGCGGTACTATGAGACTTGGGCTTTATCCCTGCAAGGTCATGGAAGGTTCAAAGATCTTTGAAATATATCAAGACAAGCTCATATATGAAAGACACAGGCACAGGTATGAGTTTAATAATGAATACAGGGATATTTTAGCTTCTAAAGGTCTTGCTATTTCAGGAATGTCCCCAAGTGAAAAACTTGTGGAAATCGTTGAATTGAAAAACCATCCATGGTTTATCGGAGTTCAATTTCATCCTGAGTTTAAATCGAGGCCAAACAGGCCGCATCCCCTTTTCAGAGATTTTATCAGGGCTGCAGTTGAAAACAAGGAAACGGGTGGAAACTAGGAAAGATAACAGGAAAGAAAATATGGGATAAAACCATAATATAGATTTTGATGAAAATAATTTTATGTATAGTATAAATCCTTTTGAATTTGTAAACAATTATACTAAGTAATTTAAGTCTGTAATGTAAAATAAGCTTGGGTATGGAACCATTTCGCAATGTTTCTAAGCAAAATGGTTAGCTTACCGGATTTTGGGG
This sequence comes from Clostridium sp., assembly GCA_012523755.1. Taxonomy (GTDB): domain Bacteria; phylum Bacillota; class Clostridia; order Acetivibrionales; family Acetivibrionaceae; genus Hungateiclostridium. Next base: position 2,119 of record JAAYTO010000065.1, read on the forward strand.
GGATTTATGCTATGTTTAAGTTTTTAAGAAGAAGTGAAACGAGAAAAACCAAATCAGTAAAACTTTTATCCAAAACAACCACAACGGTTGCTCTTTTGGCGGTACTTATTCTGGGAATAGTCTTTGTGTCCTATTCGGAGAATGTGAGCAGCAGATTGGCGGACAACCTTGTAAGGCTGCACGTTGTTGCCAATAGCGATTCTCCAGAGGATCAGCAGCTTAAGAGGGATGTAAGGGATGTGGTAATAGAATACATGAAGCTTAAGCTAAAGGATTCTAAGGATATTGAAACTGCAAAAAAAGTAATTATTGAAAACTCTGGAGAAATAAAGAGAATTGCTGAAAAGGAAATCTCTAGGCAAAAAAAAGATTATAATGTAGATGTGATGCTAGGAAACTATCCTTTTCCTACAAAGGTTTATGGTGATATAAGCCTTCCTGCCGGCAACTATCAGGCGTTGAGAATTGTGATAGGAAAGGGAGAAGGAGAAAACTGGTGGTGTGTTCTTTTTCCGCCTCTTTGCTTCGTGGATGCTACCCATGGAACTGTCCCGGACTCTGTTAAGGATGACCTCAAAGAGGTACTCACGGAGGAAGAATACTGCCTGGTAACTTCGATAGGGAATGAGGAAGATATTCCAATTGAAATAAAGTTTAAAATTGTTGAGGTGTTTCAAGATTCTAAGATAAAATTAGCCGGGGCGATGAACAGGCTGTTCAAGTCACTGTTTTAAGAGTAAGATCTCATGTCCTCCATGGATGTGGGATTTTTTTGTTAGTAGAGTTTTGCAGAAGGAAACCTGATTTATATTGCAATTGTATGGTGAAAGCAGAACTATATAGCGAAAATAATGGCACTTGCTTATTGAAGATATGCATATATTTGATATATACTTTAATAGAATTTAACTTAAGAATGGTAAAGCAGAGTTTTTGAATCTAATAAAAACCAAACTAGGGGTGAGCCAAATGCTAGATGCAATTATTGAGAACGGAAACTACTATATGGTTGTTGTTGTAAGGCTGATTTTAGCGTGTTTTTTGGGCGGCTTAATAGGTTATGAAAGAGAAAGTACCAACCGCCCAGCGGGATTCAGAACCCATATTCTGGTTTGTGTTGGAGCAGCTCTTATTATGATTGCTGCCGAAAATATTTCTCAAAAGTACGCAGGCGTAACAAATATAGATCCTACTAGGCTTGGTGCACAGGTTATAAGCGGTATTGGATTTTTGGGAGCCGGGACCATCATACGAGAGGGTGTTAATGTAAGAGGACTTACCACTGCTGCAAGTCTTTGGACTGTTTCTTGTGTGGGAATTGCTGCAGGAGCAGGGTTTTATAGCGGGGCTGTCATTGCTACTGCTATTATTTATATCACATTAATGTTATTAAAAAGGACAGAAAAACGTATTGCAAAGAAAAACCGGTTGAGTTTGTTCCGTATAAGAACAGGAAATATGCCCGGGCAAATAAGCACAATAGGTTGTATATTCAGTAAGTATAATGTAACAATAAAAAATATAGAGTTTTTAAATGATGCGGAGGAGAAGGAAATTCATATAAAGTATTTTGTTAGGGTTCCGGGCAGTGTGAGTCTGGAAAAAATAATGGATGAATTACAGGAGTTAGAAGGAGTCAAAGACGTTTCTCAGGAGTAGGGGCATAATATAATAAAAAATGTTTGACTTTTTTGGTACAATCCCCTATAATTCTCTTGTTTATTATTATTAAGTATATTGGACAAGCAAATTATTAAATGTGTTAAATAGCTTTATTTATACAGTTTTGCAAAATTTAAACGAACCTTTCGGCTAAGGGAAGGTTTCAGGATTCATAAATGAATGCAAATTTTTTTGCGAAACGTATGGAAGAGAGAGGGGATTGGGAGTGGCAAGATTAGACCAATGCAGAACACCAGTGTTTGATGCGGTCAAAAGATATGTTGAGAGCAATGTAATTCCATTTCATGTTCCTGGGCACAAGCAAGGAGCAGGTCTTAGCGAATTCAGAGAATATATCGGAGAGAGAGTTTTGCAAATGGATGCAAACGGTATGGAGGATTTGGATTTTGCAAACAACCCAACTGGTGTTATCTACGAATCGGAGGTGCTGATGGCACAAGCCTTTGGAGCACAAAAAGCATATTTTCTCGTAAATGGTACAACTGCAGGTGTTCAGGCAATGATTATGAGTGCATGTGAGCCCGGTGACAAAATTATTATCCCAAGAAATGCACACAAGTCAACAATAGGCGGAATTATATTAAGCGGAGCCATGCCGGTGTATGTTCAGCCTGAGGTGAATGAAAAGCTGGGTATTGCTATGGGTATAACCGAAGAGAGCCTTAGAAAGGCAATTAAGGAGAATCCCCATGCCAAGGCTTTATTTATTATCAATCCTACTTATTATGGGTTTGTATCGGATTTAAAATCTTTAGTCAGAATAGCCCATAGACATGAAATGGCTGTGTTGGTGGATGAGGCTCATGGTGCCCATATGTCATTTCATGACGGTTTTCCATTGACTGCAATGGAAGTCGGTGCGGATATGAGTGCTGCAAGCATTCATAAAACAGCGGGTTCTTTGACGCAAAGTTCGGTATTGCTTTTGCGGGGAGACATGATTAGCCCTGAAAGGGTTAAGCAGGTTTTGAATTTAAACCATACGACCAGTGCTTCCTACCTTCTTATGTCTTCTCTTGATGTTGCAAGAAAGCAGCTTTCCACAAAGGGAAGCGATATGCTTGAAGAGGCTTTGAGACTTGCGAGGATGGCCAGGGAAGAGATAAATAAAATAGAAGGTCTATACGCCTTTGGTAAAGAGCTTATTGGAGCTCCCGGCTGCTTTGATTTCGATGAAACAAAGCTGGGAATCAATGTATTAGGTTTGGGCTATACCGGTTATGAAATGGAAGCAAGACTTAGGAAGGAATATAATATACAGATTGAGTTGTCGGATCTTTCGAATATCTTGGCAGTCATAAGTATTGGGGATAAGGAAGAAAATGTGGTTGCACTTATAAATGCATTGAAGGATATTTCATCAAAGACAGAAAAAAAGGAGTATATCAATCTGCCAATCATTCCTCAAACTCCTAAGATGATAGTTTCACCCCGGGATGCCTTCTATAGCCGTAAAAAGATAGTTCCCCTAGAAAAGTCCGTAGGAGAGATATCGGGAGAAATGATAATGGCGTATCCGCCGGGTATACCGGTTATTTGTATGGGTGAGAGGATAACTCAGGATATAGTGGATTACATAAATATTTTAAAGGAGCAGAAAACTCAGCTCCAAGGTACGGCAGATCCCTATATCAATTCCATAATGGTTCTTGGTGTGGATTAAAAATGTAGTTTATATAAAAGGCTCTACCTTATATACGGTAGGGTATTTTTTTTGCTTTTTATATACATGGTCTATTTATGTTTTTTGTTGAATAAAAATAGGATTATGACAGGCATATAAAACCTTGAATCCGGCATAAATACACCAGGATAAGGAATTGGTAAAAGGAGTGATTGGCATTGAGCGTTATGGAATCGACAGTGAAAAGCTTCAATAAAGATGACAGGTACAAATATGGTTTGAGTGAAAAAGAGGCGGAAAAAAAGTATGAGAAGTATGGTCCCAACACTTTGATAGAAAAGAAGAAGATTTCTCCGTTTAAAATTTTAATCGAGCAATTCAGCGATTTTATGGTTTTGATACTTCTTGCGTCAACTCTGGTCTCAGCATTCATGGGGGAGATAACCGAAGCAATTACCATAGTTACAATAGTTGTTGTGAATGCATTTTTAGGCTTTATTCAAGAATATCGTACCGAGAAAACAATGGAAGCCCTCAAAAACCTTGCCGCCCCAACAGCTAAAGTTGTGAGAAATGGTAAGGCGGTTGAAATACCTGCAGAGAAAATTGTGCCGGGGGATTTAATAATTATTGAGGCTGGGGACAGGATTTCGGCAGATGCTGTTCTTATAGAAGCCAATAGTCTTTTAGTTGATGAGTCTTTACTCACAGGGGAATCGGTACCAGTAGAGAAGTTTGTTGAGATTGACAGAAAGAAGAATGGAAATAACAATGAGAAGAGCAGCACGATATATATGGGAACCATAGTCACAAGCGGAAGGGGAAAGGCTGTTGTTTGTGCCACTGGGATGCTGACCGAAATGGGTAAAATTGCAGACATGATACAAAATATTGAAGCCGATGAAACTCCCCTTCAAAAAAGACTTGATAGCCTTGGAAAGTATATTGTTTATGGCTGTCTTGTTATATGTGCCATCGTATCCATAACAGGAGTAATAAGGGGGCAGAAGCTTTTTACAATGCTTCTTTCGGGTATAAGCCTGGCGGTTGCCGCAGTGCCGGAGGGACTTCCGGCGATTGTAACCATTGCATTGGCTTTGGGTGTTCGTAGAATGCTAAAAAGGAATGCCCTGATAAGAAAACTGCCGGCCGTAGAGACATTGGGTTGTGCCAGCGTTATATGTTCAGACAAGACGGGGACATTGACAGAAAACAAGATGACCGTAAGGAAAATTTATTCCGCTGGAGGCTATACAGAAGTCAGGGGAAGTGCTATGAGCAGTGAGGGAGAGTTTATTTCTTTCAATAGAAAAATAAATCCCCTTGATAACGCGGGTTTAAAGCAGACCCTCGAAATCGGAGTAGTATGCAATAATGCATCTATGGTGAGGGTAAAAGAAAAAAATCCCTTTAGTAAAATATCCTCAATGGTTTCTAAACAGGAAAAATGGGAACTTAGCGGTGATCCCACCGAGACAGCACTTTTGGTTGTAGGAGCTAAAGGCGGGCTTAGTCAGGAGTTGCTTGGTGAAAAGTATTTTAGGATAGATGAAATTCCCTTTGATTCAGACAGAAAGTGCATGTCGGTAATTTGTGACAACCATAAAGGAGAAACCTTTGTGTTTACCAAGGGTGCTGCGGATGTAATAATCAACAAATGCTCCAAAATCTACACTTCAAAGGGAATAATGAATTTGGATAAGGAAGGAATAAGAAGGGTTCTAAAGGCAAACGACAGTATGGCGGATGAGGCATTAAGGGTATTGGGAGTTGCATACAGGAAGCTGGAATCGAGGTCTTACAAAAACAATGATGTTGAAAAGGATCTTATATTTGTAGGGCTTTTAGGAATGATAGATCCCCCCAGAAAAGAAGTATTGGAGGCTGTGCGAAAGTGCAGGCTTGCGGGGATAAAACCGGTGATGATTACCGGGGATCACAAAATAACGGCAGCAGCCATAGCAAGAGAGCTTAATATAGCCGCAGAGGGTGAAAAGGTAGTTTCCGGGGCAGAACTGGAGCAAATGGATGACAGAAAGCTTCAGGAGATAGTGGGGGAAGTATCGGTTTATGCCCGGGTATCGCCCAGACATAAACTAAGGATAGTGAGAGCATTAAAGAAGAGAGGTCATATTGTTGCGATGACTGGAGATGGCGTAAATGATGCCCCTGCAATTAAGGAGGCCGATATTGGGGTATCTATGGGAATAACAGGAACTGATGTTACAAAAGAGTCGTCGTCAATGATCCTTTTAGATGATAATTTTGCCACTATTGTTGCGGCCATTGAGGAAGGCAGGGTTATTTACAGTAACATACGTAAATTTATCAGATATTTGCTATCCTGTAACATCGGCGAGGTGTTCACCATGTTTGTAGGTATGCTGATCGGATTCCCGCTGCCCCTTTTGCCAATTCAGGTTTTGTGGGTTAATCTGGTTACAGATGGGCTTCCGGCAATAGCTCTGGGGTTTGAACCAGCTGAAAAGGATATTATGATGAGACCTCCAAGAGGAGCAAAGGAAAGCATATTCTCGCAAGGACTTCTAAATCTCATACTGTTTCGAGGAACTATTATTGGTGTCAGTACACTAGCGGTATTTGCAAGCATATTTCATTTTACATCCAGTGTAGAGACTGCAAGGACAACTGCTTTTGTTACTTTGGTTATAACGCAGCTTATGCATGTTTTTGAATGCAAGTCGGAAAGAAAAAATATATTTGAGGTTCCGTTTTTTAATAATATAGCTCTGGTTCTGGCCACTATGTGCTCACTTGCAATGATACTTTCAGCTGTGTACATACCTTTCATGCAGGAAATATTCAAAACAGTGCCCCTATCTATAAATGACTGGATATTAATCGGTGGATTTTCAGCCCTTGGCCCAGTGATTTCAAGCTTCTTTAGGGTAAATTCACGATATATAAGGGGGCGTTTTTCTTCACATTTTTAATAAGTAACAGTAATTTTAACCTTTTTGTAACCTTTTTTTCTGTAATTATATATATAATGAACTTGAAGTACTTCACAGAAGGTAATACATATACTTATTATAATTCTTGTATACAAGAAAAAAGCTAGTAGAGCACTGTAATTAAAATACATACAGAGTAACTTTAGCAATAATTATTTAGTAACGAATTTGTTAGCATTGAAAATCGCATACACCCTATTTGTTCTGTTAGATGAAGAAACCTATTTTATTTAGTCATTGCACTGTTTAAAGCTCATTTCGTTCCTCGTTGGCAGCTGATATTGTTTCCACAAATTCAGATTACGATGGGATATTGTACATCTATTATTTATAAACTATATTTACTACTTAACAAACTATATTTACAGCTTAGTACATTGGTACCTATGTAGCGAAACTATTAGTGGATTAATAAGTTGACGTGCACGTATGACATATAGATAGAAATAAAAAATAGAAAAGTAGTTTTTGCTTTAGAATTTAGGGGGAAAATTAGAAAATCATAAAAGCAAATGTCAAATGTAGGTGGTGTAAAACCGCAGTTAGAGAGAGAAGTGTTAAAAACACTGATATACTGATATTAGAGAGCAAGTTTGCAAAGAAAAAATACAAGTTGCCTGTTTTATGGAAACTTATTGGGGCGGAAACACAATTCAAATTAACATGAAGCAGGTAGGAAAGACTTCTAAAGTTACAGAAATTATATTTCACATAATAAAAATCATGGTTAAATAAAACTATATAGTATTTGGGTGATCACCCCGGGAAGTTTGTTTAAAACAAACGATTGTACATTGAAAAGGCTGATACCATACTATTGTAAATAGGTTTAATGCATGGGCTGGAGTACGGTCCTGATTAATGCCAGCCCGCGACTACTTTGTAGTACCGTACTCTTGCTAATTCACACGGATTAGTGTTGCGTTGCAGTTATGTTAGTAGTTATGTTAAAATTTATGTTTAAAGTACTAATCCCTCAGGCTGTTATAGATTATATAGCCCCCCAAAGCGAATAACGCCAGAGGGATTAACAATCCCAAATTAATAGAGGTTACAACTACATTAAGCATTATAATGAAAAACGAAACAACAGACACAGTTGTCAAAACAAAAATCGAGATCAAAAGACCTTATATAAGCATTGGCCATAGACGAGAAATACTGAATATATTGACATCAAATATGTTGTCGCATAACAATAATCCTCCGATAAAAATAAAAATTAGTCCCTATGCGGGGCTTCCTTTTTTCATATGAATTCCTCCATAATTAATTATTTGGCAAGTATTTTTCTTTTTATTTTATTATACGTATATTATAAAGAAGAGAGTCTTATGCAAATATATAAAAGAATTTATATATTATAATCTAAACTATTATAATATAATATCGCCAAGATGAGCACCCCAAATATAGGACTCTATTTTTTGACGGTATTAATGTATAATATATATAAAACACATTCAAAAGCTGCATTATATTTAAGGCTTACCATAAATATAAAGATGAGCTGGGTCTAAATTATTATTTAGTTGAAAAGGGATGATTTTATGGGGGCAAAAGTATTAACTGTAGAAGATGACAATAGTATTAGGGGGTTTCTTGTCACAATTTTAAAAAGAAACAATTTTATTGTATCTGAAGCTGTTACAGGGAAAGAGGCTTTAAGAAAGGTGGAGCTGGAAAAGCCCGAGATTATTTTGTTGGACATTATGCTTCCGGATATTGACGGGTTTGAGGTGTGCAAAAAAGTATCACAGCAACATCCCGATATTTCAATAATCATGCTAACAGCAAGGGGAGAAGATAATGACAAGATAAATGGCTTGGAATTGGGTGCAGACGATTATATAATTAAGCCTTTTAATCCAATGGAGGTTGTTGCAAGAATAAAAGCCATTATCAGGAGAACCAATAAGACCGATTTTTCAAATGAGATAGGGCTTGAACCTTTTAAAATTGACTTGAATTCTCAAAGAGTTTATAAAAATGGACAGGTTCTGGATCTAACGCCTACAGAATTCTGCCTGATGAAAGTTTTTGCAAACAATGTCAATAAGTCTTTAACTAGGGATGATATTTTAAATTGGGTTTGGGGAGAAGACTATGTCGGAGATACAAAAACTGTTGATGTGCATATAAGAAGACTTAGAGAAAAGATTGAGGATGATCCCTCAAAGCCGAAGTATATAGAAACTGTTTGGGGACATGGATATATGTGGAGGAAAGGAGATTAAAGTGAGGGGAGTCAGAGGCAGAATTGCAGGTATTTATTTAATTATAACTCTTTTGGCGGTTCTGATTTTTGAAGCGATATTGATTTATATACTTGTTCGGTTTTACTATACAAATATTGAGTTAGAACTAAATGCTTCTGCAAATACAATAGTTAATAATTACGAAGTATATTTTAATGGTTACGATCTTGAACGGGATGCCAGATTATTGATAGAGTCCATATCACCAAATACTGTGGCACAGGTTCAGATTATCGACAGAGAAAAGATAGTATTAGTTGATTCTATAAATCCTGTTTCTGTGGGGACGATCTTTGACTATCCTGATATCAATGGTGCACTAAAAGGCAAAAAGACTACATATAGAGGAAAAAATTCCCAGACAAATGAGTCCATCCTTTCAGTATCCATTCCTATGAAAGAGAATGAAGAGGTAATCGGAGTTGTGAGGGTTATTACTGCCCTTACCGATGTCAACAAAATACTATTTAGCCACATATTAACTTTGGTTGTTTTGGGAATTTTTATTGTATTTCTGATTTTTGTGGCAGGAGTGTTTCTATCCAATACCATCATAAAACCTGTAAAGGAAATAACCTGTGCGGCAGAAGCAATGGCACGGGGTAGATTTGACGTACGGGTCAACAAAAGATACGATGATGAGGTGGGTAAACTGGCGGATACTTTGAATTACATGGCCGAAGAGGTGTCAAAGAATGAGAAAATGAAGAATGATTTTATTGCATCTATTTCCCATGAGATTCGCACACCCCTAACCGCAATAATCGGATGGGTTATTGCCATTAACTCCGGAAGCGTGGAAAGCAGTGAGGAAATAAGGGAAGGTCTTCGCATAGTTGAAAGGGAGAGCAAGAGGTTGGACGCAATGGTCGGAGAATTGTTGGATTTTTCAAAATTTGACGCAGGGGCTATAACCCTTAAAAAAGACCTTGTGGATTTAAAAGAAATCCTCTTACATATAAAAAAGCAGATGGATCCACGGGTCAAAAGAGAGGGTATCATTATTGAAATGGACATAGATGAAGATTTACCCTTTATTGATGCAGATGAAAACAGACTAAAACAGGTATTAATAAATATTGTTCATAATTCGTTTAAATTTACTCAGAAAGGAGGAGGTATAAACATAATAGCAAAAGAGTTGAAGGATAAAGTTTTAATACGTGTAGAAGATAACGGTTGTGGTATGCCAAAGGAGGACATTCCCAAAGTTACTCAAAGGTTTTTCAAGGGAAAGAATAGTGTAGCTGGAAATGGACTAGGATTGTCTATATGTGATGAGATTATAAAACTTCATAGCGGTGAAATGAACATTGAAAGTACTGTAGGAGAAGGTACGGCAGTAAGTATAATCTTACCGTTAAAGGCATGAATTTTAACTTTTTTGTAATCCTTTTTTTAATTTAATGCTATAGAATTATTATTGAAAGAGGATGAATATGAGACGATGAATACGATAAATACGATGATTAAACGAAACAGAATGATTCTCAAATACATATTAACTGCAGTTGTAGTTACATTGTTATTAACAATTACTGGGTGCAATGTATTACCACCTCCCGCTGGTGCTATCAAACCTCCTCAGTATTCAAATGATGTTAACCACAGTGGAGAGGATGCTAAAGCTATAGCACGAAGATTTTTAATTCCCGGCACCCAGTTCGCATACCCCATTCACCCGAAAAATGAGGATGCGGTGAAAGAAATTGACATTGAGGGTGATGGGCAAAGAGAGATAATAGCTTTATATAGAGGCAGAGAAATAAATAATAACAACAACGAAGTGTTTGGGGTTTTTATTTTAAAGCAGGGAGAAAATCAAGAGTGGAATATATTCTGGCAATATCAATATGATGCAAGTATTATTGCATTGGATTGGGGAGAGGTAAGGGATATTTCCGGCGATGGTTACCCTGAATTGCTGCTGGGTTGGAGTATTGGATACAGAATGGGCAGTAATCTTGATATATTTTCTCTCGTTGATAAGCCTGAACCCAAGCTGGTGAGCAGCATCAAATATTCCGAAATAATGAGGATTGAAGACAGAAAAGGTAATAATAACGAAATCAGACCGATATTTGCAATATATTTATATGATGAAGACATGTTCGACTCTACTGATGAGGGGAGAAGAGCAGAATTACTTAAAATTCTCAGATGGGGTCAATCTGATTCTACAGAACAGGGACTTATACCTGCTAAAGATGTTTACGGAGTATATTATACGGATACTATTGAAGAGATGCAAACGAGTCTGGCAATTTACTGGAATGATTTTCGCCGATGGTATGTGCTTGCTGATGCACAAATTAAGTGTGGAAAATTCAACGATGCACTAACTTCTATTGAAAATGCCTTGAATGTGGTGCAGAGCTTTATTGACAGGCGTACCTACGATAAGAATTCCATTGACGATCTTCTTATGTATCAAAGAAAGTTCAAAATTTTAAGAACGGAAGCATATATTGAACTGGGCATGTATTATGAAGCAATACATGAGTTAAATAAAATTTCCGACACCTATAACGGGGAAAATGAAGAGTTAGTAAAGGTTTACCTGAATCTTGGACGGGCATATATCGGGGTTAACCAGTACGGTAATGCAAGCTTATATCTTAACAAATCAAGTGAAATGGCAGAGCTTTTATACGGAAAGGGTTCAGCCCTGTACATTATTAATTCATATCCCGCAAAAACTGAATTGCAGTATATAAAACCTTTTATATCGAAATAGGAAAAGGGCAAGATTACTTTAAAGATTTCAAATACACCCTTGGATTTAGTTCCTTTTTTTGATAAAATCGAAAGAGTAGCTTTTTAGTGAGATTTAAAGAAAAAAAGGACTAATCATAAAGGATGTATTTTTTATATTTATTCGAGGAGTGTGAATATGAATTTGCTTGACAAGCTGGAAAGAAAATTTGGAAGATTTGCAATAAAAGGATTGCCATTGTATATAGTCAGCTTAAATATGTTTGTGTTTTTATTGACACTGATTCAGGTGGAATTTTTACAATACCTTATTTTGGTTCCTTCCTTGGTTCTAAAGGGAGAGGTATGGAGGTTGGTAACCTACATTTTCATTCCGCCGCAGATATCCTATAGCGGTATACCATGGATTTTGTTCGCTCTATACTTGTATTTTATTTTTGCATCAGGTCTGGAGCATGAGTGGGGAAGCTTTAAGTTCAACATATACTATTTTATCGGTATGCTGGGAACCACAGTTGCAGCGTTTATTATTCCAATACCTGCTACGTCTTCCTTTATAGATTTATCAATTTTTCTGGCTTTTGCGTATTTGTATCCCGACTATGAGATTCGTATTTTTATGATTATTCCTGTCAAGGTAAAATACCTGGGCTGGCTTTCATGGGCATATATTATTTTTCAGCTTATAGTATATCCCTGGATTGGAAAGCTGTATGTGATTATACCCATACTGAATTTCTTCCTGTTCTTCGGAAAGGATATTTACATAAGGTACAAGACCCGGGGCAGTTCTATTTACAGAAAGAGAAAGTATCGGGAAGGATACCGGGAAAAGCAGTATGTTCACAAATGCACTGTATGCGGCATTACGGAAAAAGACAACCCGGATATGGATTTCAGGTATTGCCTGAGCTGTGAAGGAAGTTACGAGTACTGTATGGATCACCTAAAGAGTCATGAGCATAAGAAAGCTGAATAGCGAAGTAAAATAGGATGAGTCAGGGAAAATAACCTGGCTCATTTTTGTGTGTGGGTGGATCAATAAAGTTTTAGGCATGAAGGACGCTAATTACATTATTATTCCACAAACTAAGTTTCGAGCCTAAAGAGGCTGTAAATTCGGCTCGGGTTCGAGCAAAACTCGCTTCGCTCAAACAATGCTCTCACTTTCCTCGCACGAATTAACAGCCTCTAATAGTCTCTCCACAATGTTTGTTCCATAATAATGTAATTAGCTGCTTTAAGGCAGGTTATGTGTTTAATGCGAAAAATAGTTTATAAATGCACAGAATATGGCAACTAGAATTAATACAAATTGTATATTGACAACTTTGGTCTAATGTATTAAACTAAGATTAGTTTAATACATTAGACCAAAGGAGGATTTTATGCTACAGATTAAAGTATATGATGCCGAATACAAGTTCATGAATATTGTGTGGAAGCATTCGCCTATTAAAAGTTCCAAATTAGTTGAGCTTGCATATGAAGAACTCGGGTGGAAAAAGTCTACCACATATACTGTCATAAGAAGACTTTGTGACAGAGGAGCAATTAAAAATGAAAATTCTATAGTTTATGCATTGATTGAGCGTGAACAGGTTATGTGCTCTGAAAGCGAAGAACATATCGACAAGTTCTATGACGGTTCCCTGAAGCTTTTTTTCTCTACATTTCTTAGGAAGGAGAAACTTACCATTGATGAAATAAATGAATTGAAGAAGATAATAAAAAAACATGGAGGAGAAATATAATATGCTTGAAAACATGTTCATGACAATAATTAAGATGAGTGCCACAGCTTCAATAGCTGCTGTTATGATAATATTATTAAGGCTAATAGTGGGAAGAAAACTTCCTAAAACCTTTTATTATGCTGCATGGGCAATAGTACTGATACGGCTCCTTGTCCCATTTTCAATTTCAACTGGCTTCAGCGTATTCAATTTTATACCGTCATATAGTGGTGAAGAGCATCAACAAGTAAATATGCATCAATATGAGGAAATAAAAACAATCCGGAATGCAGACGTCAATGCAGGAGTAAGTGTACTTCACCAGGATACAACCTTTAATGATAACTTTGACAATCCGGTTAATGTTCTAGAAGATGAAAAGGGTATTAATAATACTACTGGTAATATACAATCACAAAATGAAAACGATACAAAGGGCAGTAATATTCAGGAACTTAGTGCAACTACTGCAATTGCTTTCATATGGTTGTCGATTTCCTTGGTATTGCTGGGTTTTTGCATATATGCATATTTGAAAACGTCTAAAAGGCTAAAGACAGCAGTTCTTTTTGATGATAACGGATTGGTTGAAGAATGCAGCAGCAAACTAAATTTTAACCGCAAAACAAATGTTTTCACTTCTGAAAGAGTAGATACACCTGTTGTAGCCGGTATTGCAAATGTTCGGATAATACTTCCTGCTTTTCTTGTTAATAAATGTGACAGTAAGGATTTAAAATACGTGATTACCCATGAACTGGTTCACATAAAGCGACATGACAATATTATCAAGCTATTGGCTGTTCTTGCTGTATGCATTCATTGGTTCAATCCGTTAATATGGATAAGCTTTATGCTATTCCAGAAGGATATGGAGATGTCCTGTGATGCCAGGGTTTTGTCGGTATATAAAAATGATGTACGAAAGAAATACGCAGAATCTCTTTTGAACATTGCAACAAAACAGAATGCACTGATGTATGGCGGACTTCTTGGATTCGGAGAAAGTAATATCAAGGACAGAATTAAAGGAATAATGAAATTTAAAAACTATGGGATCTGGATGAAAATTTTTTTGGTTATTATCCTTGTTATTTTTGGCTTTATACTTTTAACAAACGGGAAGATTAATGATACTGACAAAGATAATACTTATTCGAGTAATCTGCAGGAGGTCAACGGAGAGGATAGCGTCAATAAAAACACTACTATGAATGAAAATGATGAATTTAATGAACTCAAAATACATATTACTGCCATGGAAGAACTCATGGTAAGAAAAAGCAATTTTCAATATATGAATGAAGATCAAATAGAGGAAATTCTAAGGACCTTACCTGAAATTATTCGGGACAATTATCGTGGTGTTGGGCGTATAGAAAACAACGACAGCGGATATATTCTGCTTACCTGCAAGAGTGGTGCAAAAAGGTTACCTGAAGACGCAAGTACTTATGAGAGAAGCTTCGGCAGCACGAAAATAAGCCAACAGATCATGGAAGATTCTCAAGGGAAGGAAATTTGCCGTTTTCCCCAAGGTATGTATGTTAGTTATTACACGGATAAAGATATTTTATTTATAGCAGTGGGAGACATGTCTCCAAATATGGATCAAATTATGCAGATTGAAGTATTTCAGCTTTCCGGATATCAAGATTACATAAATTATGCAAAGAAAGCAAAGGAGAGGGGAAGTTCCATATTTAATACCGGGGTATATCCCCAAATTGTAACAACCATATGCGTTGATGGTATCAAGGTGAATGAGTATGTATCTGTTGCAGAAGCTTTTGGGGAAGGTATGAAAGAAAAGCTTGAAAGCCATGATGAAACAAGCTGCGATACCAGTACTCTTATCCAAACCGGGATAGCAATTCTTTTAGGAGAAGAAGATGAAAAATCCTATGAATTATGCCTTCTGCCGGATGGGACAAAGGTTATCCACAAATATCATGAAAAGGATAAAGTAATTATAAACAATGGAATATATGACAGCATTATGGATATAGCCGGAACCAGGACAGCATGGGAGTGGGTTGAACTGTATGAAATACATGACATAGTTCAAGCCGAGATGAGGATGAAATTAGGAAGGGATTCGGAAGAACAGATACAGGTTGTTGAAGATTCTCAAAGCCTGAAAGAGTTGGAGACTCTGTTTTCAAATGCCAAGTATTGTGGCTTAACGGGCTGTCCCTTTACCGCTTCCCTTTTTCTCACCCGCAAGGATGGAAAAGTAATTACATTGCAGATAGCCACCGATAGTTGCGATACTATGATTCTAGGTACTTCTGCCGGTTATGATTACGGGCCGGAACCAAGAGGTCCCGGTATAGAAGGAACTGTTAACCGTCAGGATGTACTAAAAAGGATTTTTTATAATATTGAGTGGGAGAGGACAGCCTCTTTAGGCTCGAAACTTAGTTTATGGAACAATTAATGTAATTAGCGTTCCTTAGGGCATATACCAAAAAAGGAGAAGGGTCTTAACACCCCTCTCCTTTTACAATCCCATATTGATGGAGTCTTACGTTATACAACCAGAATTTTTTCGATCACACCCACTAAATTGATGATAGAACATCCGCTTTTGAAACAATTCCCTTAAGGTTATTGTTATTATCATCAACAACTGCTATAGGGAATTTTGTCTCTGCTGCAATTGAGATTATATCTGCTAATAACGCATCTGGCGTCGTAGTTGGTACATCACTAATAAGAACATCCGTAATAGACAATTGTTCTTTATTTGCACGAATTGCATCATCAATAGTAATAACACCTTCAAATTGCATTTTTTCATTAACCACATATGCTGAGGAAACTTTATTGTTTTTCATCATACGCATTGCATAATTGGGTTTATCTTTAAGCCTTGCTATGCAATTAGGAGTAATCATTACATTTTTAACGCTGATTACTTGAGTTTTGTCTGCACTATCAATAAATTGTTTTACATAGTCAGTTTCAGGATTAGCACTCATTTCCTCCGGTGTAGCCACCTGGATTATTTCGCCATCCTTCATTATTGCAACCTTGTCTCCTATTTTAAATGCTTCGTTTATGTCATGAGTGATAAACACTATTGTTTTATCCAATTTTCTTTGGATGGACAATAGTTCAAATTGCATATCCCTTCTAACTAACGGATCCAATGCTGAAAAGGGTTCGTCCATTAGAAGAATTTCGGGATCATTTGCTAATGCCCTAGCTATACCAACTCTTTGTTTCATTCCGCCGGATAAGCTGCTGATTGGTTCATTTTCATAACCATCAAGACCTACCAGGGAAATCATTTCTTTTGCTTTTTCTTGTCTTTCTTCCTTTGATATTCCTTTTATCTCTAAGCCATATTCAACATTTCCAATTACATTTCTATGAGACATAAGGCCAAAACTTTGGAACACCATAGATATCTTGTTCCTTCTATAGTCAATCAACTCTTTTTTGCTAAATTTACTGATGTCATTACCTTCAAAGAATATTTGCCCCTTTGTCGGTTTGTTAAGCATATTGAAGCAACGTACTAACGTAGATTTTCCGGAGCCGGATAAACCTATAATAACGAATATTTCTCCTTTTTGAATATCTAAGGATATATCCCATAATGCTATAGTAGATCCCGTTTTTTTGTATATGGTGTTTTTATCCATGCCCATTTGCTTTAACTTAATTGTCTTATTTTTTTCGGAACCATAGATTTTATATAAATTTCTCACGCTTAATATAGGATTATTATTGTTCATTACTTTGCACCTCACTTCTTTTGATTAATCCTTGTGTAATTCTATCAAGTATAACTGCAATAATAACTACTGAAATACCTGAGATAAGACCTCTTCCTATTTCTATACGATTAACGCCTATAAGTACTTCCATACCTAGTCCTGTAGCTCCAATCATTGAAGTGGTAACAACCATACTCATAGCCATCATCAAGGTTTGATTAACGCCGGTCATTATTGTTGGCAAAGCTTGGGGGATCTGTACCTTTATTAAGGATTGTATTTTGGTAGAACCAAAGGCTATACTTGCTTCTACTAACTCCTTTTCTATCTGTCTGATTCCATGGCTAGTCAATCGGATTATAGGTACAATTGCATAAATTGTAGTTGCTATTACAGCAGGTGCCTTTCCCAAGCCAAAGAATAGCAAGGCTGGAATCAGATATACAAATACAGGCATTGTCTGCATTGTATCTAATACCGGACGAACAATTCGGTCTAATTTGCTGCTTGTTGATATTAAAACACCTATCGGGAAACCAAATAATAACGAAATAATTACAGATGCTATTACAATTGATAGAGTTTCGTTCATATGGTTCCAGAAGCCAAAAGTTCCAATCAGTAATAATGAACAGGTGTATAATACTCCTTTTGCTATACTCCCACTCATTCTCCAGCCGATTAAGAAAATAATTATTAAATACAAAAACCAAGGAATAAAGGAGAGAATATTATATATAAAAGTAACAAAAGCAGTCAAACTGACTCTTATTGCATTAAATATAAAGTCGAATTTAACGCTGAAAGCTCTTATAGCATCATCTATACTCTCCAAATCCAATGGTATTCTAAAGGGCATTTCTTTTAACCAAGAGGCTCCGGTTACATTTTTTTCTCCCCCCAAATAAGCCCTGATGGTGTCTGCATCTTCTTTGTTTAGCCATTCATCAAGTAACTCGTCATGCTCCTGTAAAAACCACTTGGCTGTTTCAGTATAATCGGCACCGGTATCCTGCATATACGCCAAGGCCTCCGATGTCAAGGTACTTGATGTTTTATAGTTGGATAAAAATTCAACCATTTCAGGGTTGTTTTCATAAAAGTTGTTGTTAACAGCCACTGCAACATCAACAGCAGGAAGTGCAGTTTTACCATTCCTATAAGATCCTTCCTCATAGGGTTTATCTTCTAATAAAACCATGTCTAATTTCCCCATTAACCAGGTTGGTTCCCAATAATAGGCAACAATTGGTTCGCCTTTTTCGTAAGCAGATGTTATAGCAGAGGACAAAGCTGCATCGGATCCGGGTCTAAAATATATAAAATTTTCGTCCAAGTCGTAATGTAAATATTTGTTATAAATTATAGTATCTGCTTCCCAACCTGGTATTCCGCCATAAATTCTTCCCATACTTTTGTTTTCATCGTCGGGAAATAATTCAGGATAATTCTTTAAGTCCCATACGTATTTTAAATCCGGTGCCATGGGTTCGATACCTCTTTTTGGATCTCCTTCTATAACATATCTGGGAACATAAAGACCCTGATAATTGTCATTAAAATTGATACCTAATTCCTTAAATTTCCCTTCTTCTAAATCACTTTCATATGTGGCTATGTTACTTGTCCATTCTTCCATATGAATATCAATTTCGTTTTTAATTAAACCTTCGTGTACTACTGCTGTTGAACCGGGAACTTCTCTCCAGGTATAACCGTATAATTGTTCTGCAATTAGACCGGCTACAGCATTGTGAAACTTATTACTGTCCCAGCCTCCGTCTGCAAATGTTATTTCTTTTCCGGAATAATCCGTTGTTGCACTTGCATTAATTGATATTGAACTTACCAATATAAAAGCAAGCAAAAATACACAAAAAAATCGTTTCATTTTTTCACCTTCCTAAAATTTTTTTTTAATTGTACTGCATATGGGAAAATGAGCACAAAAAATACTATGGAACTCCATAGCAATAAAAGCATTTTAAGACTCCCTTTACGCTTACGAGGTTAGCTGCCGGGTTAGGATAAAGGGTATCCTTTATAGCAATTCACCCCAAAAGTTTGGTTCCCCCGTTTCTATTAAAGAATTAAGCGTTAACAAATAAATATTGAATTTTGAATTAATTAGTGCCTAGTATAACACAATTATTTTCTTATTACAAATTCAATTCCACAATTGGGTGTATATTTCCCTTTACTTAAATAATATGAACCCCTCACAATTGCTATATGTCAGACCCTTATTAATCTTAGGTTTGGAAGATTTAAATAGCGGGTACCGATTGGCCTTTCAGGCGGTAGAACAATCTTTAGCCTCTTTGAACCGAAATGTTATAAGAAAATGAGAATAAATTAACAAAAACGTGAGATACCTTTAAGTTAGCATGTTAAAATTATAATATCTTCATTTTTCCCATAATTGAATTGTAACATGTGATGTATCAATGAGTTCTGAATGGAAAACATAAGACGTTTACAAAACATGCACTAATTTCCATTCTTTCGAGGGGGGCTTCTAATTATTTGAGAACCCCCCTAATTTGTGCCGTTTCATGAAGCCTATCTATATTACTGGTTATATCAATTTTGTCGGTATTTATGGTAGCATGTACCATTGATGAGATTTCATTAATAGACTCTTTAGTGAAGACATCTCAAATAACGTCCTATGAAAGAAACGCAAAAATTGAATTAACCTTTGAAGGGCAAAGCGATTCTGAAGAAATGAAAAAGGCTATCGATTTTATTGAGGCATACGTGGATGAGTTTTCGATGTCTTGGAATGAAAAATGCTCAGCCAATGAAGAAATGACAAAAGCCAAAATGGCTGCTGACTTCGATGTGGATATGAATGGGCTAGGGGTTAAGATGAATTACTGGATGGATGTGGATTTTACCGGTGATAATCCTCAAATGAAGTATATAGTTGAACTACCACCGCCAATTACTCAGCCGCTTTTCACTTTTGCCGATTTGGAGTCAAAGAAGTATATTGCTTTGGACTTTGCTAAGAATGAAGAAATAGAAGTTAATATGGATTTCAACAACACTATGAAGAAGTCCAAGGAATTACAGAACATGGTATTCGATTTTATTAAAACGAGTGCAACAAACTTTGAGCCGGGAATGATAGTTGTCAACAAGAAAGGCTCAGCAACTACCGATAGAGGCGAAAAGGTTACTGAATATGAATTGAAGTTAAGTGATGCTACAGCAAAACAACTTCTTAAGTCCTTTATAAATGATGTTGTGCTGCAGGAGGACTGTGCAGAGTTTATTAAAAAATATATGGAATCTACTTTGGATATGATTGAAATGAATGAAGAAGATAAAGAAGAAGCACTGGCAGAATTGGATAAGTCAATAAATGAAACGTTTATAGAACAGCTTCCTACATATAGGGAAAATGTGACACAAGCATTTGAAATGATAAAGGATGTTAAAATCTTAGGAGATGAAGGAGTTACAATAAATTACTATATCAATAAGGACGGTTATATTGTAGGGACAAATGCATCTATAGATATTGAGATTAATCTGGCAGACTTTGCAGCTGCAGTTGGTTCACCGGGTGAAGGAGAAGGCACATTCCGTTTCGGAATAACTTGCGAATCTTCACTTTACAATATAAACAAAGAAGTAAACGTTGAAATACCGGAACTGACAAAAGACAATTCCCTTGATATATTTGACATGATTAAGTCAACAACAACCGGGTCGCTATTTGAAGTACCTTCAATAAGCAACCTGACTGGCGACACAAACATTCCCGAGCCTGTGTTATACGACGGAATCAATGTGTTTATGAACGGAAAGCATATTGCTTTTGATGATGCAAAGCCCGAAAATCTTAATGGAAGAGTGCTGGTTCCTGTAAGAGTAATATCCGAGGAAATGGGTGCGGATGTAACCTATAATAGTCAAACTAAGCAGGTTATCATTGTTAAGGGCAATAAAACAATTGAATTGACTATAGG
Organism: Clostridium sp.; assembly: GCA_012523755.1. Lineage (GTDB taxonomy): Bacteria > Bacillota > Clostridia > Acetivibrionales > Acetivibrionaceae > Hungateiclostridium. The sequence continues at coordinate 22,818 of JAAYTO010000065.1, forward strand.
TTCTCAAGAGGCTTACGTTAACGGTGATAAGGTGCTGTTAGATGTGCCTGCAACGGCTGTTGAAGGCCGCACAATGGTTCCTTTGAAATTTGTATCGGAAAACATGGATGCCTATGTTGATTGGGATGGAGAATCCCAAGTTGTATTTATTACTTATTGATTGGAGTATTTTATAGAGAGAAAGTCTGATTAAGCTTTTTCCGGCATAAAATAAGAAGGATTGCTGCTTTCTAAACAAGGTGGCATCCTTTGTTTTTATGGGTGTATATTGTTATGTGAAGAAAAAGGTGTAAGAAACATTGTGACACAAGTTTATATAACACACCCTTTTCTATATTATACTTTTAAATCAGTATAAAGTTTGGTAAAATGTTCTTAACTAATGAATTGTGCAAATCATTATTTGATAGGTTTAGTGCAATTCAAAGGATGATGGTTCAAAATTAAATTTTAATCTATGACAATTAAAAGAAGGGGGAGATTTTTTTATGAAGAGGGGAAAGTCACAAAAATTTATTGCTTTGGTATTGACAATTTGCTTTGCCCTAAGCATTTTAGCAGTGACTTCATTCTCAGAAGAAGAGGAAATTATCGTAAAGTCTTACTGTACGAGAGCTTCTACCCAGGTTATGGCGGTTAATCTTGGGAGCGATGAGGGTGTCACCGCTGACAATATCAATTTTAAAAAGCAGTCGGACTATGCAAACCTTAAGGTGGAAGTTAAAGAGCCTTCTGAATCTTCCAAGCCTGACGGAGCAATTGATGCCTTTTCGATAATCCAGGCTGAAAACTGCAGTGAGAACCATGGACTGGAGATTGAGGACTGTCCGGATATCGGAGGGACAAAGAACCTAGCTTACATAGCAAACGGAGATTATACGGCTTATGAGAACATTTATTTTCCGAAGGGGACAAAAGGCTTTATGGCCCGGGTTTCCAGTGATACAGAGGGAGGATATATTGAGCTTCGTATTGATTCAGCCTCTGGCGAGGTAGTGGGAAAGTGCCGTGTAAACAATACGGGAGGCTGGGAGCACTACACTGATGTTTTCTGTGAGCTGACAAAAAATGTTGAAGGCGTACATACTTTATATATGGGGTTTGTTGGTGACAGGGACGGTCTATTTAACGTCAATTGGTTCAGATTCACAAAGAGCCCTTACGACCCTATTATTGCAAAGAACTATGATGAGTCAACGGAAGGAGCGTATTTATATGAATACGTGGATTTTGGGGAAGACAGTGTTCCCACTAAGTTCAAGGCACATCTTACCAACAGCACTTCCGGTACCATTAGCGTAAGACTTGACAGTCCAACAGGTGTGGAAATAGCTACAGTTAATGTGGGCAGTGGTACACAAAATATTGAGTACAGCGTGGACAAATCCATTACGGGAATTCATGAACTGTATTTGAGCGATGATAAAAACGGTGCATTGGTTTCTAAGGTAAACTGGTTTGTGTTTGAACCGGATGAATATTCCGTTAATTTATCGGATGGTAACCGTAACAAATTTGCAAAAACCAATGTAAGAGGTTACAATGTTAACCTTACTGCTACACTGGATAAAAATAATGTATATGAGGTTTATATTTATCCTTCGGAATTCCACAAAAAAAATCTGCAGGTATTTGACCTTTATATAAATGGTACTTTGGTAGATACCATTAACACCGAGGAATCCGAGAAAAATTTGGAAAGGAAAGGTCCGTATCTTACAAAGGTTTTGGATGACGGAAAGCTTCGCATTGAGTGCAAATCAAAGCAGGGAGTTGTATCCCTTGCGGGTTTGGATATAAGAAAAATTACATATTCCAAACCATTTAGGGATGTAAATATAAAAGACTGGTTTTACATTCCGACTATGGAGCTTGCAAGTCAGGGAGTAATATTCGGAAAAGGTAATGACGAATTTAAGCCGCAAGACCATATAATTGGTGAGCATGTTGCATATATGATGTTTAATGTTATGAAGGAGTCTGTTGCAGAAGCTGACAACAGCTTTAAACCTGAAAGATATAGAAACCTGTCGGACGTTCCGCCGAATTTTTGGGCGTACCACTATATGAATGCCTATTACAGGTATTTCTTTACTGAAAAAATGCTGCCTTATGACGTTAATACCCGTGTTCCGTACAGTGCAAGTGAGTTTGCGGAAAAAAAGAAAGTAAGGCGTGAAGAATTTGCTATGGCAATTATCGGAGCCAGACGCCTTGACTATAATGAAGACGGGAAGGTATATGTACTGGATCCGAATTTAGAGCCGTCAGCAATGTTGAACAGATATAAGGATAAGGATGCCGATAAAATAACCGATTCCTTCAAGTACTTTGTGGAATTGGCACTGGAGAAGGGGCTTATGAAGGGTGACCAGTTCGGAAATTTAAACCCCAAAAACCCGGTAACAAGGGGAGAGGCAGCGGCATTTATATTCAATGCATTGAATCTTGATGAAAACAACTTTGTCAAACCCAAAGAGGATGAAAGCCTGCCGGTGCCAAGAATTACAGCAAAGAAAAGAAATGTTAATGTGGGAATTCTTATTTTGCCGGCACCTGCATGGGATTCAATAAACAACAAGGCTGTTAACGACTCAAATCCCGACTTCTCTTTGATGGAGCTTCTTAACAGGAATATTAATAAGCCTATGGATTGGGAATTGGTAAATCCCCATCCGCCTGCATTCAACAAGAGTGAGTACAAGGACATAATGCATCTTAATTCATCTAAGATACCGGGAATTGATAACAGCAGTTACAGCGATTTTTGTGCATATTTCAATGACCTTAAGAGCGTAGCACAGGCTCAAACAGACCTAGAAGCCGATATAACCCATCTTGGAACGGTTGGTTATACCGAGAACATAAACAAGTCAAAGTTCTTCAAATACTGGGAAGTCTCGCTGGACGATCCCAACCTGACTCCGGAAAAAATAGCACAGGACTATGACATACTGTTCCAGACTTCCCATGGGGAAATAACATACTCAAAGGATGTGCAGGATAAGGTTAAGGCATTTTTGAATGCAGGGGGTCAGCTGTGGTGGGAAAACTGCAGAGGTCTTGTAATAGAGCCTGGCGATGGTTTTACCGAGGAGATTGAGTTTGTTTCGGTGAATCCCGGTCATAACTATAAGTACCCTCAGATTCCTGTTTTGGACAGGGAAGGGAAAATGCATCCGTTGTTTGACAATATTTATAGAATTGACCCGGAAAAGACTACCCGTGTATGGGCTCCGGGCATATACAATAAAAACAGCGAAATATCAATGCTGGGCGACGGTGAGGATTGGCTCAACGACGATAACAGGTATCTTGACAATTTGCAGCCGGATGATATCGTAATTCTCAACATTGAGAATACCGACACGGGACAAATACTTCCTAACATGGCGGTAAGAAATGTGCAAAATGACGATGCACCTGCGGGAAGAATTGTTATTACTACAAGTGATATCGGCTGCGGTATATCGAAATTTGTGGATCGCGGCGGTGGAAAAGCTGTAGAAGATTACAAGTTCTGTTACAACCTGTTTGGATGGATGTCAAGGATTAGCGTCAGCTTTGACGAAACTACCGGAAATGAATGGGACGGAGGCAGCGAGTTTTTTGTAGAAGCTACCTTTACAAACCATGGAGCCAAAACCCAGGTATACGATGTTACACATATATATGATTCTAAGTCATGGAATCTGCTACCTACCAATGATTTTGAAAACTATAAATATGATCAGCCATGGGTTAAGAGCATTGATGAAAATGGTTATCCAAATAAGATTGAGCTTGAACCCAATCAATCCGAAGTTGTTACTTATAGATTTAATATTAAGAGGACGGATCTTCGCTATTATGATTTCACCGTTAAGGCATCGGAGTTCGGTGTGAAATATACCCGTGACACTATGGAGACTCTGTACAGGCTCAATAATATAAGAGTGGAAAAACCGGTATTCTCCGGACGGCAGGTTAACGGCGGGGAAGCACGCTTCGATGTTACGATAAATGCACCGGAAGAACCTGACAACGACCTGAGAACCGAAAACTATGAACTCAACTTGAAGATCAAAAAGGATGGAGGCTTTATTGACCCGCAGACCGTTCTTGATTATGTTGAGCTCAGAACCGACGGCAATACGCCGCCTTTGGAAGGCTATAAATATCAGTATTCGATAGACAACAAGGGAGTTTTGTACCTTAAGGTTATTGTTGAGGAAACACTGATTACAAAGCCGAGTGAAAAAATTAAGCTTAATATCGGTTTTAAGAACCTCGGCGGCGGAAGCTACGACGTTATAGGGAAAATAGAGGTGATTGACCCGGTTTCCCGTAAAAGGCTTGCATTCTCCGATGAGGCAACATACAAGATAAAATAGGAACGGTTTGAAAGGCATTTAAAAAGCCCCATGTATACAACCTGACGGTTATTGAGTATACACGGGGCTTTTACATAAATTTTAAATGTTTTCGATTCGATACCCGATTACCGTCTTTTGAAATTCTTCCTTCGATACTTTTTGTTCCAATACCAAGGGTTCCTTTAGCTTATTTCCGTCCTTAACGGTATAGGTGTATTTAACCGTAAAATCTTCGCATTCATCAATATCGACGTATTTTGAGCATACCGCCTGTTCTTCGATGTTCCACCCGGGCAGTATACCGTTAACAAACTTTAGCAGAACCTGATTACCTTCTAGGTACTCATATTCAGTAAGTATTTCCCATTCCTTGTCAACGTTTTTCAACCCGCTGTCCCATTGCAAGAAAAACTGCACGTCAAAAATGTCTTGAATACCAGTATCGTCTTTTGAAATATCCTTATAAAAAGATATTCCTGTGGATAAGAAGTTTTCATCGGTTTTGTCTTTCGATCTTGTGATGATTACAAAATGTGTTTTTTCATCACGCAAAACGTATAAATTGTTTTTGTATATGATAAACATAATACTTCCTCCAATCATTCAACTTTTTCAAAACGTAAGTTATTTTTATCACATACTGCGTACAAACGCTCGTTTCCGTCTTTGTCAACCGTAAATATTGCTCCGTCAGTTATTTGATGCCCACGGCCGTATGAATATTCGGGCAACAGGTGGCTGTCACTTCCGAGGTACCCTGTTCCGGTGCACGGCGGCTGTGTAAAATCATTTATTACAGGACAATCATTGTTACTGGGTTTAAAGCTGCTGGTACACCTCAGGACATACATGGGTTCTCCGTTTTCAGCCGCTTCCTTGAACGGGGTTTTGCAATAATCCAAACGCAAGTTTTTATATGCTTCATCAAGATTGTTTGTAAAAGGTGCCACATCCGATGCTTTTGAAACACAGCCTCCGATTAATCTCTTCGGCTTGTCTTTATTTAAATAAGCATCCACCTGGTTTTTGTCAATAACTTTTTGCAGGATTGTGTCCTCTGTTATCGGGCTTAAATCCTGCCGGTAATTGGCCAGTTCCTCCAAGCATTTTTTATCGGCTTCGCTCAGTTCAATATGGTTGTTATTGAGTAGATGTCCGTCCAAATTCTCATTTAATGCACATGTCGTGTTGTAGTTAGCTGAAGTTAATGCATCATGTTTTGCTTTATCAACTGATGCATCAAAGCTGTCTTCCGCTTTAAACTGGTCTCCACGGAATTTTTCGTTTATCTCAAGATTTTTTCCTTCGAGCTTTTTACCGCTGGCTGATTGTCCAAGATTAGTTAATTTAGCTTTGCTGGCATTTGCATTTTCTACTGAATAATTTAGTTTATCATTAGAATCGTTAAACTGATCATGGTCTATTTCTCCATTTTCTACTTGTTGTTGTAGTTGTCCATAGGTTGAAAAGTATTGGTCAACCGTAATCTCTTTCCCGGAAACTGCACCAGTCTCACTTATTGTTGCCACGACAACTTCACCTCACTTATTAAACTGGCACTATCAAAAAACTATAAATTCTAATTATCTTTTGGAAGTATAATATAATAAGCAAAATGGTATGTCAAGCCATTTTTGTGGTTCAATAGTTTATAGTTTTATATAAAATGACTCTTTTAAAATTGCTAAACAGATCATAAAATTTTACGGTATCCCGATGGCAAACAGTCGATAACAAAGGTTATATACGAACCATGGCACTTCAGATATGTGGGAAAAGAGCACGCAGAAGTTATCAAATCAAAGGGATTTTGTTTGGAAGAGTATATCGATTACCTTAAAAGCTAGGGATAATAAAAATCAAGGCATGATCACCTATCAGATACTATTTTTCCTCACATTTATTTAATGTACCCACATCAAAAGGCTGTATATTATTTTTCCTCACATTTATTTAATGCACCCACATCAAAAGGCTGTATATTATTTTCATCACGTTTATTTAATGCACTCACATCAAAAGTTTATGTATGAAAACCTTTTCAAATATGCTATAATTGCAAATAATACGAGTAAATATATAGGATAACGAATGTATGGGAGGTTTAATACATGCCTATAAAAATACCTGATAGCTTACCGGCGAAAAAAACGCTTACCAATGAGAATATATTTGTAATGGACGAACAAAGGGCTCTGCAACAGGATATCAGACCTTTAAGAATTGCAATACTGAATTTAATGCCAACAAAAATCATTACGGAAACACAGCTTCTTCGTTTGATTAGTAATACGCCAATTCAGATAGAAATTGAGCTTTTACATCCGAAGACCCATATATCAAAAAACACTTCTCGGGAGCATATGACAAAGTTTTATAAAAC
>JAAYTO010000066.1 GCA_012523755.1 Clostridium sp.
ATCTTTTCAAGTCCGTCCCTGGGATCTGCCAAAAGGGTGACGTCTTTTACGAAATACCCCTCTATCTGCGATTGTCTCTCTTTGTTATGCTCAAGTTTTGTCTCGAAGGCTGAAATGTTATGCTTAACCTCATCCCTTTCTTTATTCTTTGCATCAAGCTTCTCCTGAAGCCCCTTTTTTTCCTTCAACAGACTGTTTTGATCCCTTTTCAAATTCTCAATGGTCTCTGAAATCCCCTTTATTTCATTCCCAAGCAAAATCTTTGCATGATATATATAGTTCTGGTATTCCCTGTAAATTTCATCCTTTTCCTTGGAAAGGGATTCCAGCTGTGCTCTATATAACAAAACCTCATTTCTTGCCTTTACAATATCATCATAAAAAGATGCGGCTTCTTTATATCTAATCTCGCGGTCAAGTTCCTGAATTTTGTCGGATATCTTTTCGATTTCCCTTTTGACCTGTTCATGTCTCTCTTCAAGGTTTTCCATCTCCAAAACCCTTTTTGTGTAATCAAGGCTGTCCTTTTTATACAACAACTCCTCTATCCGTGCCGCATATCCCTGTTCATTGTTCTTTAAGCTTTCTACTTCCTTTTCAAGCCTCTCGGCTGCAATACCGATAATATTTGAAAGTGCCAGTATATCCCTGCTGACACTGTCTATCTCTTCTACCTTTGTACCGTAATCATTGAGCTTGGAAAGGAGTTCTTCAGCCCTATCGCAAAAGGCCTCATAGGTCTTTATTTTATGTTGATAAACGGGGATGTTCTTTAAGTTGTCTAGGTGCTTTTTCAATGTCTGAACCAACAACCCGGAAGTTTCACCCTCTGCCTGGGGTATATTGGGTATAATAAGCTTTTCGATTACATTTCTGGACTTTCTTGCATTTTCAAAGAATTTATCTATACCGCCCTCGGTTTGGTTTATTATTTTAATGGCATCAAACTCTTCCCTGAAGAGGTTAAAGGTATAAAGCTTGTCCCTGTATTCCCTCTGCCGGTCTCTGGAGTAAATATTTAAATTAAGACGCCTTTCGTTGGCAAGCCTCTTTAAATAATTATAGTACTCTGAAAATCCGATAACCTGTTTTTCTCTGTTAATCGCTTCAAGACCTTTTATATCCAAATCATGGGGAAGTTTATAGAAATGAGTGTAGGTAAAAAACCTCAGTCCATCGGTCCCTCCCGAAACACAGATGCCTGTCAGGACATAGTCAGCTCCTGTGCCATCCAGCTTCCACTCCACCATAATATGTGTGGGTGACGTTCCGGTCTTAAAATAATGGGAAAAATTTCTGCTTCCCATATTTGTGTTGGGAAGCACTACCTGAAGTGCCAATTGAAGAATGACACTCTTTCCACCCCCGTTTTCCAGATTGATTAGGGCGTTTTTACCGCCAAACTCATAAAGCTCATTGGATATAAGCTTTTTGTCATCATCATACCTGAAATTTACAATTCTTAACCGGTTTATCCTCGGCATATTATCATATCCTTTCTAAGAAAGAGAGAATTTCCTTTTTTCTAGTGCTTTCAGGATAGTAACTTATAATAATGGTATCCATCTTATCGGTGGTATATATCTCACTGTCATTGTCGACATTCACCAGACCCTGATCCTGTAAAAATTTGAGAGTTCTATATATAAAGCTTATCCTGGTGCCTTTTGACTGGCCATAGTTTTTAATTTTTTCATCATAGGTCGGCAAATCCAGCCAGAGCTTGGAAATGTTTTTAAAATTAAAATCCAAACTCTCATCGATCTCTTCCTGATTTTCCATGGCTTCCACCGCTTGCAGTTTAGAAGTTATATATGCTTCCAGTTCCTCCACCTTCAGCATGGTACGAACCTTGTTATTGTAGTTTTCACCGTTAAAAAACTTTATTATAATCGAAAGAATTATTATATATCCCACATACAGCTCCGTATTATTTGTAAAACCCATTTTGTTCCTCAGTTCTTCGTTTGTAAAACCCAAAAATTTATTATCTATACCCGGCGTAAAATAGAGGGTATCCGAAGAATGCAGTACCATTATTCCTGACTCTTCCTCAAAAATTCTCATGATATATGAAATCTCCGGATCGTCATAGGATGAAAGCAACTCAGGATTATCCTTTTTTGTTATTTTTGATTTTTCAATTAATTTAATAAACAGTGAAAATGCCTTTCTAACCGAATCCGGCGATAGATTTTCCATCACCTTACCCCCTTAATCACAAGATCCGTTATTTCATTCCCGTTCTTAAACTTTAATTTTTTATTCGTCGATATCAAAATCAGAGATTTTAAGCCTTTAAGTTCCGGTCTTTTAGTAAATATCCGATCGAAAAGATAAAAAATATTTATATTATACGATGAAGTATCCCTTACCATCCCTTCGAGTATATCCTCTAAATCCTTAAAATCAATAAGCTTGTTTTGATGCAGCATTACAATCAGGCTGTAAAAATCAAAATCAAAACCTGCCGAATTATATGTATCCTCATCAAGTCTTTTCATAGCGGCACTAAGAAAGGATTCTCCTTCGTGGTAAGCCTCAAGAACTATTGCTTCAAGATAGACCATTACCTTTCTGTCCCGTCTTTCCCGTGCTTCCCGCTCTTCCTTTTCTTTTACTTCCAATTCTGCCTCTATATCTAGACTTTCCCGTTCATTTTCCTGGGTTTCTGCCTTTATCCTCTGGGGTTCTAAGGCCTTAAAGGGATTAAAAACCTTAATGGAATCACTATTGGTAACAACTGGGGACAGCATATTTTTTAATGGTGCTGGATTTAAATCCTTCGAGATAAGCAAATCAAAAATACTTTTTTCAAAATCAATAAACTCACTGACACCTTGACGAAGCCTTATTTCTATGGTTTTTAAATATTCGCCCACTATGTCAAGCTTCTCGTTAAAAAGCCTGTCGTGCTCTGAAGATGTTATGTTAAGTCTTTCGGTGAGTATTTTTATTTGTTCAAGGTTCCTTAACTCCTTTTCTTCCAAATCTTCATAGCTGATTTTTTCCAGGTTATCTCTTTGTTCTTTGAGAATCCTCTTTATGTTGCGAAACTCACGCCTTTCAACCTCAAACTGCTCCTTTATCCTAGAGAAAAGCTTTTTTAGCTCCTCAAAATTAATACTCAAAACATTCTGCCTTATATTCAAAAGAAGGCTCTCAAGCCTCTCTCTAAGCTGCCTGACCTGAAGGTTCAGCTCGTTTACCGTCTGTAAGGCACCGGAGAAAACCCCCTTTTCAATCTGTTGCTTTAGATACATCTGCGTTACATTTATCCTGAACTCGGAATAGATCTCCCGCGTCTTGAAAAGAAGCTCCATACCCTGGTCGGTGAGCTTGTACCTCGCAGATTTTTTTATCTCGTAATATGAGGTATCAATAAGCTTTATCAAAATGCTTTCATCTTTATTGGTTTCAAGGTTTCTAAACTTGAATTCAAAGACCTCCCCACCGCTTCCGGCTATTGAATCCCTTATATAAAAAGCCATTTCCCTGGATTCTTCCTGGGTCATATTGATATCATAGCATCTTTTTAAAAGGGTCTGCAAAAAATCCGCAATATCCTCAATGCTGCACTCCTCGCGTCCTATAAGCATATTCTCCAAAATAAAAAGCATTACGGAAAATCCTACGGAAACCATGTCTACCTCAGTATATTTTTGAAACCCTGAAAGCTTTTGTGACAAATGAATAAAGGGTGCCAGGTTAATCATTCTTTGCCGAAAGTCCTTCAGGCAATCTATGACCGTACCTCTAACAATTTGTCTTTCGTCCAAAATTCACCGCCTCCTGTGGAATGTAGTGACCGCTATACAGTATTTGAGATATCCTGTCTCTGCTTTCCTCATCAAAATACATGAGAAACCGGTCAAGAAAGAACTCCGCCTGGCCTGTTCTCAGCTTCGGAGGTGATTTGGCACTGTAAAGCATTTCTTTATAAAGGGCTGTATGCGGCACTATCAAATACTTTTCATGCTTTGATGCCAGTGAATTGTATATTCCTATTCCTTCAAAATCAAGATCACCGAAATAATACACCCTGTCTATGGATGTACCCACAAAAACCTCATTTATAAAGCTGAAGCTTTTTACAATTTTCTTTCCTTCACCGTAAATAAGCATGTCCAACTTAACCCCGTATATTTCCCTGTCGGACGTTCTCTGAAGGTATTTTAATGCGGAATAAAAGGTGTCTTTGTTTTCAATAATTAATATATTAAGCCTTTCTTTCGGTTCAAACAGTATATAAAAAAAGGCCTCATGAGTTTTATAACAGTTTAAGTCCTCCAAAGAAAGTCTGAGCCTTTTCAGCAAGACATTCCCCTTTGATTCAAGGAACTTTTCATTGTTGAATATCTCAAAGGATCTTTCGTTCATTGTACACCTGTATTTTAGCGTGTTGTTTTGGTTGCTGTCTAAAAGGTAATCTGATAACATGAGCACATAGTCCCTGTCCTTCCTGTACTCATCGGGATTTTTAAAATAAAAACCTTTATCGAGTTTTGGATGAAGGGATTGAAGCTCTTGCATATGCTCTTCACTGAGCTGTTTTCTGGTATTTATTAAAACTCTGTACTTATTGTACAAAGAAGGGTTTCTGCTATTGAGCCCCGATGCTTTCACCAGTGAAAGCAAGCCTTTTTCACAAAAGCCGTCAATAACAGCGGCAAAGGCTCTGTATCCCCCTTTTAACTCAAAAACCTCTCCCCCGAATTGTCTCTCTGCCACAAAAAGTAAATCAGCAGTTTCAATAACCTTCTTGTTTTGGTTTTCTATGATTTTATAAACGCAATTCTCCATCTTGAACCTTCTGACAACCATATAAATTAAATTTTTATTGCACGATATTTATATAGTATTCTGGATAAAATTACAACATGCACCCTTCTGCCAACTGTTTTATTGAGCGGGAAACTTGTCTATCTTTTTAAGCACATATCTTTTTACAAGTGTAAGGTCTGTCGAATCAACCGATGAATCCCCATTAACATCTGCAGCTATTTTTCCGTTACTGTCAGGAAACTGCGAAATTTTTCTCAGCATATATCTTTTCATTAGGGTTATATCTGTTGAATCAACACTTAAATCACCATTTACGTCTCCTAAAACTATAGCCTTGGCATCTGTAGGTGTGGGCTTTAATGTTGCAGTAGGCGTAGGTTTTACCGTCGGTGTAGGAGTAGGTTCGGTATTTTCTACCGGAATAAGCTTCCAATGCTGATTTGAACCTTCGGCATCAGCCCACTGCTGGATAGTTGCTCCATCCTCAGTTGACCATTTATAGACATCCACCAACTTTCCGCTGCTGCGGCTGACAATCTTATAATAGCCATCCCCTGCGTCAGCAAACTTCCACTGCTGGTTATAGCCACCTGTGCTGGTGTATTGTATAAGGATACCGCCATTATCGGCAGAATCATTCATTACATCCAGAGTTTTTTTACTTTTAGCATTAACAATCCTTTTGTACCCGTTTCCCACATCTACAATATACCACTGCTGACTTAAGAAGCCATTATCACTCCATTGAACAATCTGAGCGGCGTTTTCCATAGAACCGTCCTGTACGTCAAGTAACTTGCCGCTGTTTTTATTCATTATCTTATATAATGGGGGATTGTTAAAATTCTCATAAATCTTACCTTTGGCGGCATCAATTGTTATTGAATCGTAATAGGGCAGTTCGAGTTTTGTGTCCGATACAAATTCCAAGGGCAGCCATACATATTGAGAGTCATTAACCTTTCCTCCCCATGCACCGGCCCACCTGTCCCCTGTGTAGAGATAGGATGTTTCCTCCGTGCCCTGAACCGCAACAATATACGCCGGTTGTGAATTGTATGTGGTGGAATTGCCGAGATTGTAAAGCGAAGACCAGCCGCTGGCCAGATCCCTGGAATATGCGTATTTTGCCTGATTGGGTTTCCATCCCGTACAGCCGGAAGTAATTAAATAGTAATAGCCGTTTCTCTTTATAAGGCATGGGGCTTCTCTTTGCTGCCCCACATAGAGTTTTGCTTTTAAAGATGCAACATCTTTGTAATCGGGAGTCAATTCATAAAGATGTAAATCCATGTTTTCATTAGCCGCTGAAATGAAATATCCCTTGCCGTCAGAATCAACGAACACATTACAATCCCTAGACATATAACCCGGTAATCCGTGGTCTGTTACACCGGTGTTAACCATTGGGCGAAAACTGCGAATATATGTGAATTTCCCGTCAGGGGTTTTGCAATATGCGACAGCCGCCCTTGCTTCTCCGTAATGTACCCCATTTTCCCAATGCATCCACATTACGAACTCCTTGGTTGCTGCATTATACATAACCTTGGGTCTTTCAACATTGCACCGGTTCAATTCCTGAGCCGATGAAGGAGACAGAACCTCCCCCCGGTATTCCCAGTTTACCAAATCTAAAGACCTGTAACAGCGTACCCCTAAAAAATAGTTCGAACTGTCACGGTATTCACCATACCAGTAGTAATAGTCCTGGTGTTTTAACAAACATCCTCCATGGGCATGTATTACGTTGCCGGAAGTGTCTTTGAACTGTACCCCGTTAGTAATACTTCTGCCTTCTCCTGATACAGTATGTCCGCCGATAGTTCCCAAAAGAAGAGCAACAACAGCATACACAAGAGCAATGCCCATGATTTTCTTTTTCATAACAAAACCTCCCCCCAAAAGCTTATGACACCTCGGTTTAAAGAAAATTTTTCGATTTTAGAAAAATTCTCTTACCGCTTATATAATATAAAAATATACATAAAAAACTGAACTATTATTCAGATATATTTTATCATACATAACATAAGCCCTCAATGCGTAGTTTAGGTACAGGTACATTAAATAAATGCGAAGAAAAGTGTTCCGGAAGAAGCTCTTCGATATTAGCAATAAATTATTAAAAGTTGTGTATATAGTCTTGGACTCATTTGTAACTACGCATATAGGTGCGGGATTATTTGTAGGTACGCAAAATTATTCTCTTTAGTATTGTAAGATCGGTAGAGTCTATGCTGCCATCTTCGTTAATGTCTGCTGCTTTTTTACCGTTTTCAGAAGGAAAATCCTTTATTTTTCTAAGCAGATACCTCTTCATATACGTGATGTCCGTAGAATCTACGCTTCCGTCTTCATTCACGTCTCCCGCCAAAATTGTTTGCTCGGATCCGTCGGACACAACCAGTGATTTGGGTGCAGCCGTAACCTTCTTTCCGTCAGAAAACGAAACAACCTTTGAAATCGATGAAGCGTTATATACCGCATAGGTTTTTTTACCGTTCTTATTAAATACCGAGTATAGCGGTGTGTTTGCCGTAACACTGAAGTCAGGGGTACCCAAGCCGTCAAGGCTAGTAATCCAGTGATAGGTATGGGCTTTACTTTCGCCCCCCTCAGGTTCAATGCTCCCATTCCACATATTCTTTGCCGCTGCCGGGTCATACAGTGCATAATACATATATTGTATGTCCTTCCAGTTTGGAGGCTCTGTGCTTCCACAAGCCCGCAGCATATTTTCATAATTTCTCTTTACATAACCCGGGTCTTTTCCCAAATATAAAGAAGCTGCCGTAATAGGAAGGAAATTTATACCGTGTTTTTCCGAATTTGTCCCATCCCACCATATCTCATAGCAGTATTTGCCGCCCCACACCAAAGAAGCATAATCATGGGCGTATGCATCCGAAAACACATCATTGTAAAGATCAAACCAGTAGTTATTGATTGCCTCAATTTCCGTGGTGTAAAGATATATTCCAAGGTCCCTTAGCGTCTTGTTTCCGCTTGCTTCTCCCCACAGGATAATAGCCTGCCACGCATTGATTGCCTCCGATGAGGATTCCTGGTTGTTGCCGTCTGCAAATCCTGCATGGCCCGATGCCCATGAATGTCCTTCATAAGGGTCAAAATTTCTCAGGAACGGAAATCTACTGTCGTTCCTGTCCCAGTTTGCAATGTCTTTAATAAGGGTTTCCACCATTGCCCCCCAATTCTCTTGTGATGCCCACTGAGGATCCCTCAATGCCACTTGGGCTGCTGCATGCAAAAAATACCCGTAATGAAAATGATGGTCATTGAGCTGTTCATCACTTCCATAACTGGCAGGATAGCCTATTAGAGAACCCCAATTGCTGTCATAATAGAAAAGCTTTGACGTCTCATTATCACTTGCTGTAAGCCAATCCTCAAGGGTAGATTTCATATAGTTCAAATACACCGTTGATGCTGCGGTGTTACCAGCCTGTTCCGCAATAGGCAGTGCACAGGATAGTTTTCCAAGGTGTTTTCCCAACCAATAGGTGTCTTGCGATTGAGGAAAATACACCTGTTCTGTCAGTTCATTAATATATGAGTTCAAAATTGATTTATCATAGGTTCCTTTGTCGGGCAATGAAGGTAAAATACCATGATACTTGTATTCGGTCTTAAACGATGTACCCTCTGTGGTTTTCATAATTCCCCTTAGCGTGGAATAACTATACGGAAGAGTTGATATATGAGGGTTATTCCTCCATTGATGGGGGTATAAAGCAAATATTGTATTCTTATTCGTGCCCTCCATAGGCGTGGTTTCCACGCTAAAGGCTGTAGTAACCCGACTATACTCCTCATCATACTCCCAGTTGACCTTTGTATCGGTTACAAAGCTGTATGCACGTTCCTTATAGTATGAAAGGGTCGAGATGGAGTTATCGGGTAGAACGGCAATTGAAAAATAGTTTTTGCCTAACGGAAGATTGCAGGTTATTGTCCCCGTTCCTATTCCCTGCCATGTGGACCTTGTTGGGGCAAACAATCCATAGTTTACACCGTTAATTGTGACACCCAAATACTGCGAATTCGAATTTCCGTAAAACAGCACTGGTGTCGAAGAAAAGGAGATGACAGGATTGCCGCCGGCAAATACAAAGTACGCATAGGGGCTTCCCTTAACAAGTGTTGATTTGAAGCCTGCATTCCCGGAATACATCACTGCATCAACAGCAAAATCCGATATTTTGTTCGCCCGGGCATCGGGAAAAACTTCAATTGAGGAATGGCCTATTAAAAAATCCTTCTTGTGAGAACCAAAGTACGCTATTCCTCCCCCTCCCAATGCCGGATTACCTATTTCGAGACCTTCCGGCTTAAAACAAAAGGTCAGGGGATGGGCAAATATGGGGAGTGAATACTGATACCAAAGAATGGAACTTTCCCAACTGTTTGTGGGAATTGCCCCCTTAAGATTCGAAGTCTTGTATATTGTCGATTGTGGTGAAATACATCCTGAAGGCAAGACATCAGTGTAACTTCCCGCACCTACTTTTAAAGATGCTACATCTACCAACAATGAAGGCTTTATCATTGGAATCAGCACAGTTATAAAAATAAGCACTGATAAAATCCTTTTTTTTACCGGCATATACAATCCTCCCCTATATAAAATCAATTCCAAGTATTAGAACGACTATGCTTTTTATATATTATCTATAAGAAAATTCTACTAACGCATGTTAACATTATTCTATGGCAACTAGTTTTTTTTGTCAAGATACTTGAAATTATCCTATCGATGTACGTAGGGTACATAAATTAATGTTGAGAAATAACTATTGCAATATATACCCATAAACACTATATGACCTCGGTAATATAAATCATTTCATCTGTAATATCAATGCTAACATTTTTGTCTATATCTTGCTCCGGTGCTACTTTCCATGATGTGTTGCATTGATACAAACCCTTTTTAATTTCTTTTAAGGATAATATACTCATTACGTTTTCAAAACCCTCGTTTAAAATAGCCTGCATTATTTCAGAAGAATCCTTATAAAAAGAATACTCAATATACGCCGAAACCTTCTTCAGATAATCAAACAATTCCACAGAATTCATGCTTTATACCTCCTTCTTTTTATTTTTATCGGTTTTTTGTATTAGATGCATTATATTCAACCCATTTATACCTTATATGCTATAATACTATTAGACCATTAAAATTTGTCAAGGAGACAATGTGAATGTTTGATATAGTAGAGAGTAAAAATAAGCACAATTATTTGAAGTTTTTTATTTATCTAGTATGCCAGCTTGTTTTTAGTATTGGAGTGTCTATAATTTTTACTGTTCTTAATCGAAGTAGTAACCATTTTAATTTACTAATTATCTTTATTTATAATGTTTGTATGTTAGGGTCAATATTATATTTTAGAAAAAAAGTGATTAGTATAGGACCTAGTATTATAATGCTGGTTTTTAGCAATGTGGGCTTGTTAAATTGGGATATATTTTGATTACTAGTAAAAGTTTTTTGCAAAGAAATAATTACTCCGACATTTTATCATCATAAAAATAGTATAAGGAAACTGCTAAATACAGAAATGAATCCCCATTTCTGTATTTAGCTTGTACTTGTGTTGAGGTAGCTTAGTATATAAGCCTTTAAAGGTTTAGCTGTAATTTACACCATGGCAAAATGTTCATTTATGATTCATGCTTTTGCCATAAATAAAATGTCAGTATCTATTGAAATTACATATTGTTTTCTGTTATAATTTCATTATGTAAATTTCTATCCGATAACTTTTATGCTTATTGGGAGGTAAAAATGTTTTCTATTCTGAAGCACAGAAGTTTTTTTTTGACTTTAGCTTTATGCTTCACGCTATTGTTAGTGTTTTTTTTATCAGGATGTGTCAACAATCCATCAAACTCTTCTCATAATCCTGATTCTTCATCTACTCCAGATTCTGGTTCTCCTTCTACAATAGACTCTGAAAGCAATAAACCGCTTAAATCAGATAAAGATACATTTGTCGGCACAAACGGCAAATTACAAGTAATTGGTAACCAATTGTGTAACGAAAAAAAAGAAGCTGTTCAACTTAAAGGAATAAGCTCAATGCACCTTCATCTGTATGGGCGTTTTGTAAACAAGGATACTCTCAAATGGCTCAGAGACGATTGGGGTATCACAGTTTTCAGGGCAGCAATGTATACTGAAGAAGGCGGATACATACAAAATAAATCGGTTAAGGAAAAGGTTAAAGAAGCTGTAGAAGCCTCCACAGAGCTTGGTATATATGTTATAATCGACTGGCACATTCTAAGTGACGGAGATCCTAATGAGCATATTGACGAAGCAAAAGAGTTTTTCAGGGAAATGTCTGAGTTGTATAAAGATTACCCAAATGTCATATATGAGATTTGCAACGAACCCAACGGCGATGATGTTAATTGGAGCAACAGTATTAAGCCCTATGCACAGGAAATAATTCCCACAATAAGAGAAGTCTCTCCCGATAGCATAATTATTGTAGGGACAGGAAACTATAGCCAGGATGTTGATGAAGCCGCCGATGATCCTTTGGAGTTTAACAACATTTTGTATGCTTGTCATTTCTATGCGGGAACCCATGGAATCTCCCTTAGAGACAAAGTAGACTATGCCTTGGAAAAAGGTGCTGCAATTTTTATTAGTGAATGGGGGACGTCCACATCAACCGGTTCAGATGGTATTTTCCTGAAAGAATCAATAGAATGGCTGGAATATCTTGATAGCAAAAAGATCAGCTGGGTCAATTGGTCCCTTTGCGATAAAAATGAATCGTCCGCGGCATTAACTTTTACTGCCGGAACAAAAGGCAACTGGTCAGATAATGACCTGACTGAATCGGGATTATTTGTTAAGTATACCATCCTTGGTAAACCATATTATACCCTGTTTTGTGACGGATTCGAAACAGGCATATTTACAAAGGGGTTGATTTCAAACGGTTGTACCATTAGCAATGATACTGCGTATAAAGGAGCATTTTCTGTATCAATCAGAAATGGAAACTCCCTTACTAAAGAATTGAACACATCTAGGTTTTCTGATATTGAGCTGTACTTCGCTTATTGCACCGTCGAGTTCACAGATAATGATTTTCTTATTGTTGAAGGGTTCGACGGTTCTAGTTGGACGGAACTGGGTAAATATCCGGGTTGCTATGATTGGACCGAAAAAAGCATTACCCTTCCGCAAACCGCTTCAAATAACGAAAATCTTAAAATAAGGTTTTCAACGAATACCGGATCATCAATTATTTACCTTGATGAATTGAAAATAACAGCTAAGAAAGAGTAATAATGATGTACAAAAAGGTTCAGTGCATGTTTGAGGGATTGTGATGCCTAAAATTTATAAGGGTCTTCATCTATAAGAAAAGACAACATTTCGCTTTTTTTTGAACTCTTATATATCCACTCCCTCATTTCTTTCAGTCTTTCATAATCCCAACGCCCGAACTTTTTTATATATTTATCCTCAAATTTATCCCGTGCAGCTTCTTCACGCAGTCTTTTCTGCCACGGCTTTGTAAAGAAGCGATGTATCTGATTATGTAAATTATTTAGTTTCAAATTCCCCCATTCATTTTTGTCAAACCATATGCCATTACAACATCCGCACTGATCCACATAAAAATCAAGCCTGTTATCGACTTTGTATTTTATTAATATTCTTCCACAATCCGGGCATATTTTTGCCTTCGTTGAATCATAAACAACCAGATAGTTTTTTATGTTGTGCCACTTCACTTTTGTCTCCGTATTGTTAGAATACCATTTCCAATAATCCTCATATCTCATCCAGTTACCGCCGCAAGTGTCACAGGCGAAAGCATACAAATCATCCATCAGGCTTGTTTTTTCAAGACGAATATTTTTACATATGGGACATTTCATAACAATCACACCTCCCATATATTTTTATTAGTACTTGTACATAAATATTCTCAATTTACTATAATTAGAATCGCTTTTATAAAGGAACCTAGAAATAGATGCATATTATTTAATTCATCTCTTAGGAATTTATATAATTGACTAATTCATATAATATGATATTATATGAATCAAGAGTTTGTGGAAGGAATGATAATAAATGAAAAATCGCATAACCAAAGAAGATATTGCACAGCTTACTGACGCCCAAAAAAAGAGGTTGAACGAATTATGGCTTCCTGAAAAATATGATGTTGCACTTGCCAACATATGCATCAATGCTGAAACTGAAGAATATGCACAAATTGAGTTTGTTATAGGCGATATAGTGCTATATAATACACGTATAGTTGTATATGACTTATTGTTTTTAAATGATGCAAAAAACTCTGAAGATGAATCTCATGATGACAGTGATGACACTTATGAGCCCGATGATGTTGAATCAGATTTCTCGGATGATGAATATGATAGTGAATATGATCTAGAGGATGACGAAGACTTTGAGTTTTCATTTATGCGGTCTGCAAACTACAGTAAGGAAGATTGTATTCCTCTGTTGAATATAGGCCAAATGATTCAAATACTTTCTAACAATTCTTCAAAATCCTTCGACTTTTTCCTCTTGGTAGATAGCGGCGAATTCGGTGTGCAATTGGGAAGTCAACTATATAATCTTTCCGGTTATGGAAGCGATTTCGATTCCAAAGAACTTTGTGATGTTCTCTGGGAATGTGTAAAAAAAATATTATAATTAACTGCATATAGCTAATGATTTTTAGTACCACGGGCATAGCCCGTGGTATTCATTTTATATTTTTTCACAAAAGTTCCAGTAAATTTTCTAAAAAACTTTCTTTCCTGTAACAATGCAATACACTATGTATGCAGCAATTATAACAATTGCGATAGGTAAAAGCTTGAAAACTGCCCAATAAAGAAATCTAACAGCAATAATTAATAATACAACGGCAATTGCTATTGTAATTATTGACCTCAATAAACGATCATCCATTCGTATCACCTCTATTAATATTCTTTATTTATTATACGATATTAATTAATATTTGTCTAATAAATAATTAATTTATTTAATATTAGTATGGATTTATTTGAAACACCCTATTAAGACAAAAAACCCCGGTTTTCACCAGGGTGGTTATTTTACCATTTATTAATATAATGCATTTGATACTTTCCAGTATAATTTACAGCGATATTCCAACTGAGTTAATCAAATAATTCAGTTTGTCCCGATCAAGGGATTTTCTCAACTCAACACCTTTCATGTTTAACAAACCTACAGGATAAACCGGTACATTAAAAGTCGAAAAAAGGTATTGATTCAATCCGCTGAGCTGTGAACCTCCACCAATGATGAAAATTTTGGAAATTGGTGTACCATAGCATCTTTCCAGATAAAACTCAAAACACTTTGCTATCTGCTTCGTCAATCTTTCAATAAACCCGTTAACCTTTCCATAAGTTACAACATGATCCCTCTTAGAAAGATTATTCGGCATAGTCATGCCATACAATTTTTTGAGTCTTTCTGCCTCTTGTAGAGGAATGTCAAGCTCTCTGGAAATGTGTTCATCCATATTAGCACTTCCGGATAGAATTACTTTGTTAAATTCGAGAACTCTATCCTTGAGAAAATTAACAATTGTTGTCTCGGAGCCGAAATCCAATACTGCAAAAGTATCACTTTCTACTTTCTTGAACTTCCTTTTTGAATAATAATCATCCATATCCTTTGTCTGAATTTCCCTGTTGAAAAACTTGGCAGTACTGTTTGCAGGTATGTCAACCGCTAAAGGTTTAAGATCCAATCCTTGCAGTACATCAACATAACTCTGCAAAATATTTTTGGGAACCGCAGTAACAAAAACTTTATATTTTTCCTTTCCCTTTTCTTTAATTGTATTTAAAATTTTATAATCCATTCTGTAGTTATCTACATCAATGGGAAGAAATTTGGGAATACTGTTTTTTACGGTGAAGTCGTCACTTTCTCCGCTTACTCTGTCAATCATATAAATTCTTGTAATTATATTAGTTCCAGACATTATTATTTTTGCATTTTTTGCTTTCATGTTTTGTTCTTTTATAACTGATTTAACAACGCTAAGCACCTTTTCAACATCATATATAGCACCATTTTTAATACAATCCATGGGGGTAGCAACAATGCCGTAATTATTAATAAAAATATTATTATTCTTTCTTACGGTAACTTCAACCACCTTTATATTCCTATATCCAACATCAATACATACCATGGAAGTTTTTTTGTAAAATAAATCCAATAGCATTTATTCATCCATCCCCCTTATAAGTGAACGTATTATGTTCATGATACATTATGCATATACCGTATATGTTATGGGGTATAATACCAATTATATAAATATATTGATTTACATAATAGGAGTTCTCCCTTAAAAAATATGTATGCTAAATTATTATAGCACAACAAATTTTAAATTTCCAGCATCTATTATTATTTGTTTGTGTCAAGTAAAAGTTGGCAATGATCTCTTCATCCTGTTATTTTATTGGTTTACTTGCTTTGAAGGTCAATGTGAAATCCTCATACTTTTAATTTAGTGAACTCCTTTCTGGAAAGTTTGGCTGGTTATGCATTAAAAACCCACTTTTTTACTATGCAACATAGTTCCACACATTTATTCCACGATCCTCTTGACAACAAGCCTCTTACAGCATGTTTTGAGGCATCAGCGGCATCAACCATTC
>JAAYTO010000067.1 GCA_012523755.1 Clostridium sp.
GGCTTAAGTGTTGACCTGAAAAAACAGATTCTCTACAATTCCAATGTGTTTTTTGTAGCAGCCGGGTTCTGTATATTGCTGGCCATACCCTTGGCTACATTACCTTTTCTTACCTTGGCAGCAGTATTTGTTGTTACTGGAATAATTCTAATAAGGAAGAACGTAGAAAATGAAAAGCAGGAAGGGATCCAGATTGAGGAAAATGAAGTTAAGGAGATCAGAAAGCCTGAAAATGTTGTAAATCTTCTTCAGGTTGATCCCATTGAGTTGGAATTTGGATACGGTATTATACCTCTCGCCGATGTTAATCAGGGAGGAGACCTTTTAGACAGGGTTGTAATGATAAGGCGGCAGCTTGCCTTGGAATTGGGAATGATAGTTCCGATAATAAGGCTTAGAGACAATATTCAGCTAAGTCCTAATGAATATATAATTAAAATTAAAGGAGTTGAAGTGGGTGGTGGAGAATTGATGCTTGATCACTATCTTGCTATGAGTCCTGGAGTTGTGGAGGAGGAGATAGAGGGAATAAAGACCACCGAACCGGCCTTTGGATTGCCGGCTGTGTGGATCACCGAGGCACAGAGAGACCGGGCGGAAATGCTTGGATATACTGTTGTGGATTCTCCTTCCATTATTGCCACCCATTTGACCGAAGTGATAAAATCCCATGCCCATGAATTGACCGGAAGGCAGGAAGTTCAGACAATTATCGACAAGGTAAAGGAGAATTATCCGGCTATAGTGGAAGAACTTGTTCCTAAAATGATGACCATAGGAGAAATACAAAAGGTAATTGCAAATCTTTTAAAAGAAGGGGTATCTGTGAGGGATATGGTGACGATACTGGAAACCCTGGCAGACTATGCACCTTCAACTCATGACACCGATCTTCTAACCGAATATGTAAGGCAGGCTTTAGGAAGGGCAATTTCAAAGAGGTTTATTAAGGATAAAAAATCAAATGTTATAACTCTTGATCCAAAGCTGGAACAGGTGATTATGGATTCGGTACAAAAGACGGAACAGGGTTCTTATTTCACTTTAGAACCGGGAATAATCAATACCATCATAAACAACCTGTCAAAGCAGGTGCAAAAATTGATACAGCTAGGTCAGCAGCCTATAGTGTTGTCGTCGCCAGTTGTAAGGCTGTATTTTAGAAGATTGACAGAGCAATCAATACCTGGATTGGTTGTTCTATCATATAATGAACTTGATCCTGGAATTGAGGTTCAAGCTGTGGGGACGGTGAGCGTATAAATGAAGATTAGAAGGTATATTGGAAAGGATGCACAGGAAGCTATATTAAAAGTTAAAATGGATCTGGGAAACGATGCCTTGATACTTAATACCAGAAAGGTCAGGCAAAAAGGTTTCCTGAAAATGTTTTCAAAACCTTTAGTAGAGATTTTAGCTGCTGTCGATGAGTATTACGGTTCTACAAATAAAAAAGTTGCAACAAGAAATGAAATTGGAGTGAATAAGAAAAATGAAATAAGAACAATAAGTGGTGTAGGGAATGAAGCAATTTATAGAAGTAAATTGAACGAAAAGGAGGAAAAAATAGTCCTTTTAGAGAATAAAATAAATGGTATGGAAGTAGTGCTCAATAAGATTTATAACCAAATCCAACAGCCTGCCGAAAAAACAGAGGCTGTCTTAAATAGAGATGATGATAAGTCATTATCGGGGATTCTTGAATTATTTTATAATAACCTTGTAAAAAATGAGGTGGAGAAGGATATAGTCCAATATCTTATTGATAGGGTACATGAAAAAAAGAAGGAAAATACAGGGGTTAATGACACCACTTCGATAATGTATAATCTAATTTCGGATTTACTTGGCAAGCCTTCAACCATAAAGCTCCGGGAAGATGGCAGACCAACGGTCATAGTACTGGTGGGTCCTACGGGGGTGGGAAAAACAACAACTTTGGCAAAGATTGCTGCCCACTATGCCCTCGACCATAAAAAGAATGTAGGTCTTATAACAGCTGATACTTATCGTATTGCGGCTGTGGAGCAATTAAAGACCTATGCAGAAATACTTGGGATGCCGCTAAAGGTAGTTTATTCTGCCGATGAGATAAATGGGGCAATGGAGGATTACCGGGACAAGGATATAGTGTTTATTGATACCGCGGGAAGAAGCTACAAAAATAAACCGCAGTTTGAGGAGCTAAAGACCTTTGTTGAGGCATCATGTGCCGATGAAGTTTTTCTTGTGCTAAGTACTACTACAGGGATGAAAAACTGTAGAGAGATACTTGAAAACTATGATTTTTTACAAAATTACAAATTGATTTTTACAAAGCTTGACGAAAGTTCTTCACCGGGAGTCATTTTAAACTCCAAGTACCGGACGAATAAAGAACTGTCTTTTGTTACAATGGGACAGAGCGTGCCTGATGATATCGAAGTTGCCAATGTTGATAAGATTACAAAAAATTTGTTAGGAGCAGAGGCGTATGATAGATCAAGCTGAAAAACTTAGACAAATTATAGATAATCTAAAAGAGAGGCATGCTGCCAGACAGACCAATACCTTAAGTAACAGTGAGAAAGCGGCAAAGGTAATTACTGTTACGAGCGGTAAAGGCGGCGTAGGGAAGACTAATATAACCATAAATCTTGCTATAGCTTTAAGTGAGCAGGGAAAGCGGGTTGCCATATTGGATGCGGATTTTGGGCTGGCAAACATAGATGTTATGTTGGGAATAATACCAAAGCTTACCTTGGTTGATGTTATATATGATAACAAAAATATACTTGAGGTACTTACCGATGGTCCGAAAAACATCAAGTTTATATCCGGAGGATCAGGGGTTGAAGATCTGGTAAAGCTTGACAACGGACAGTTAGAAAGATTTATAGCCAATATTTCTTTGCTGGATAAGCTGGCGGATGTTGTATTAATTGATACCGGGGCTGGGCTTTCCGAAAGTGTTATGAGTTTTGTTATGGCAGCAAATGAGGTTATTCTGGTAACTACTCCGGAACCTACTTCTATCACCGATGCCTATGCATTAATAAAAGTGATATCTAACAGAGACAGGAACAAAAACATAAAGGTTATAGTTAACAGGGCTGAAAATGCTAATGAAGCAAATGATATACTAAACAAGCTGTCTGTAGTAACAGGAAAATTTCTTACAATAGATCTTCATCCACTAGGATTTATTCCTCAGGACGAACAGGTAATAAAGGCAGTAAAAATGCAGCAGCCTTTCATCTTAAGTTATCCAAAGAGTCAGGCTTCAAAGCAGATTATCGAAATGTCAAGAAAACTCTTATTAGATGATAACATTGAAGGCTCAGTTTCCAAGGAAAAAGGCATAAGAAGCTTTGTGCAAAGACTTGTAAAACTGATGGGCAGTTGATTAAGTGGACAAAGTTAAGACGGACTGGTGGGGAGGTTGCTATGAGGATTAATGAACTAAAAGCAGGTTTGAAGCTTGAAGTGCAATTGTATAGTCTAAGGGATATCCGGACAGATACCCTTTTAGTAAGCGAGTTTGAGTGGGCTGAGAATGACAAAATTTTCTTTATTGCAGTTCCCATACACAGGGGCAGATTATATCCTATAAGCATAGGAACACAGATGGAAGTAATATTTATTATGCAAGATAACCTTTACAGCTTTATGGCAAAGGTCATTGATAGAGGCATTAAAAGCAGAATCAGTCTGTTAAAGATGGAAGCATTGACGGAGATTAAGAAAATTCAAAGAAGAGAATTCTTCAGGTTTGAGTGTGCACTTCCCATAGGCTACAGACTGGTAGATACACAAAAGAAAGATAATTCTGATGACGAACACAGGAAATTCACAAAGACCTATACAAGGGATTTAAGCGGTGGCGGAGTGTGCATACGACTTAGTGAAAAGGTTGATTATGGAGCCATTATAGAATGCGAATTATCATTAAATGATTTTAACAAGATACGTTTTATTGGAAAAATAGTGAGGTTTACAACATATGATACACCTGTAGGCATGTACAAATATGAGATCGGAGTATTTTTTGAAAAGATTAGTGAAAAGGACAGGGAAAGAGTAATAAGCTTTATATTTCAAGAACAGAGAAGACTTATTAAAAAGGGTTGATAATGGCTTATGACTATGAATAAAAAACAAGGCAAAATAAGGGTATTAGTTGTTGATGACTCAGCCTTTATGAGAAAAGCAATTTCGCATATTTTAAACAGTGACCAGGAAATTCAGGTTATAGATACTGCAAAAAACGGGGTTGAAGCAATTGAAAAAGCTCAGCGTCTTAAGCCTGATGTTATCACCATGGATATAAATATGCCTGTTAAGGATGGCCTAGAGTGTTTGAGGAGATTACAGGCAATCATTAGAATTCCCGTAATCATGCTAAGCAGTTATACAAAGGAAGGTGCTTCTGCCACCATGCAGGCATTAGACGAGGGAGCAATGGACTTTGTTGCAAAGCCCGGGAATATATTTGAAATAACAAGGGATGATATGAAGGAGGAAATAATTAGAAAGGTTAAGGTTTGTAAGAATTTAAAGTTTCCCGAGATTAGTGAAAAAAGCACAGAGCCCATGAAAAAAACAAATAGTATGTATGGAAATAAAGTTAAAAGTATAGTAGCCATAGGTACTTCCACTGGTGGTCCTAAAGCGTTGCAGGAGGTTATACCATTGATACCCCCAGATGTTGAATCAGCTTTTTTGGTTGTGCAGCATATGCCTGCCGGATTTACAAAGTCTCTTGCGGAAAGATTGGATTCTATGAGCGGCGTTAATGTCAAAGAGGCCGAAGATAATGAGGTTATAAAGAATGCTCATGTATATATTGCACCAGGAGATTACCATATGACTATTAAAAAAACGGGGGATAGCCTTTATAGGATTAAGCTTACGAAAGACCCCCCTGTTGAAGGACACAGACCCTCGGTGGATGTAATGATGGAATCGGTGTCCGATAGCGGTGTTAGTAATATTGTTGCAGTAATTATGACAGGAATGGGTAAAGACGGAACGAAGGGGATAGTGAAGCTGAAAAACAAAAACAATGCCCATGTAATTGCACAGGATGAAAGCTCATGTGTGGTATTCGGAATGCCGAGAGTGGCGATTTCAACAGGGCTGGTAGATTCTATTGTTCCGTTGAACCAGATTGCGAAGGAGATTATGAAAACTGTGGGGGTGCATAAATGATGGATATGAGTCAATACCTCGAAATATTTATCGATGAAACAAAAGAGCACTTGCAGGGATTAAACCAGTCTTTGCTTCAACTTGAGCAGAATCCGGAAGACAAATCGGTTCTTAACGAAATTTTCAGGGTTGCCCATACGTTAAAAGGCATGTCCGGGACTATGGGATTCAATAAAATGGCTAAACTTACCCATGATATGGAAAATGTTTTACAGGCACTAAGAAATAATCAATTAAGCATAACATCAAGGCTTGTTGACTTACTGTTCAAGTGTCTTGATGCTCTTGAAAGCTATACGGAAAACATTGAAAATAGCGGTGGGGAAGGTGAAAACGATTATAATGATATAATCATAGAGCTAAATAACAGTATTGAAAGCAAGCCTTCTGAAATTGTGCAACCTGCTAAATCTGCTGCAGTTAAGAGTGAAAAGAAGGTTGAACAACAAATGTACCCCACTTCGAATTTTAAGCTCAATCAATATGAGCAGAATGTTGTAAATAAAGCAATAGAGATGGACATGAATGCTTATAAAATAACGGTCATATTAAATAAAGGCTGTGTTTTAAAGTCTGCCCGTTCCTTTATAATCTTTCAAACCCTTGAAAGATACGGCGAAATAATCAAATCGGTACCAAAGGTGGAGGACATTGAGGACGAAAAGTTTGATTTCGAATTTACGGTGGTATGTATTACTAAGGAAGCTCCTGAAGTTTTTGACAGGAGTATCAATGGAATAGCTGAGGTTGACAAAGTAATAGTTGTGCCATTAGAAGCTATGGATATAAAAAACTGTCCTCGGGCAACAGATATGTCTCTTGCGGAAGATACCCAATCAGAGGACAGCAATAATTCCCAACATGAGCCTGAGAAAAAAGAAGAGGACAATAAAGGACAAAATGCACAGATGCACAAGGCAAAGACAGGAAAAACAGTCAGGGTCGATATTGACAGGCTGGATGTTCTGATGAATCTTGTGAGTGAGCTGATTATTATTAAAACCCGGTTAGAGGGACTGGAGATTATAGATAATTCTCAAACGTATGATGAAGCAATTGAGTATTTAGAGCGTATTACAACCAGTCTTCATGATGCCGTTATGAAGGTTAGAATGGTACCTGTGGAGATGGTATTCAATAGATTTCCAAGGATGATAAGAGATGTTTCAAGAGAATTGGGAAAAGAGATTCGATTGAATATGTCCGGTGAGGAAACTGAACTTGACAGAACGGTTATTGATGAGATAGGGGATCCTTTGATTCACCTTTTAAGAAATTCTGCTGATCACGGGATAGAATCTAAGGAAGAGAGAGCACAAGCAGGGAAGCCGGCTGTCGGTCAGATAAATTTAAAGGCATATCAGGATGGAAATAACGTTGTTATAGAAGTTGATGACGACGGCAAGGGAATAGACTTGGAAAAAATCAAGAAAAAGATTATTGAAAAAGGACTGGTGAAGAAGGATATAGTTAGTACTTTGTCCCAGAAGGATATTATTAATTTCCTTTTCAAACCTTCTTTCAGCACCTCGGATAAGATTTCGAATTTATCAGGCAGAGGAGTGGGTCTGGATGTGGTGAAAACCAAGATTGAGCAGTTGGATGGTGTGGTTGAAGTTGAGACGGAGACCGGTGAGGGCAGCAAGTTTATAATAAGGCTTCCTTTAACGCTGGCCATAATTCAGGCGTTATTAGTTGTTATTGGGAGTGAAAAATATGCTATACCTCTAAACAGTATAAAGGAAATAATAAAGATTACCCCGGATCAGATTAAAAATGTTCAGAAGCAGGATGTAGTTTTATTGAGAAATACGGTAATACCGATTGTGAAGCTTGGTGAAATTCTGGAGGTTCCGGAAGATGACAAAGAAAAGAAAAACCTGACGGTGGTTATTGTAAAGAAAGGCGAGAAGCTATCGGGTTTTCTGGTAGATTCTCTTATAGGTCAGCAGGAAATTGTCATTAAATCGTTGGGTAAGTTGCTCTCTGGAATTAAGAGTATTGCTGGAGCAACCATACTCGGAGACGGAAATGTAGCCTTGATTCTGGATGTAAATTTGCTGGCGGTATAGAAGGAGGGCAAAGAGGATGGAGGATAAATCAAATTCGGTGAGCAGACAATACGTAGTTTTCAAGTTGGGGAAGGAAGATTATGGGCTTGATATTCAAAAAGTTGCTACCATTGAAAGAATAATGCCAACTACAAGAGTGCCTAAAACTCCTGCCTTTATAAAAGGGGTGATAAACTTAAGGGGTGATATAGTTCCCATTATGGACTTGAGGTCAAGATTTGGATTGCCGGCCGCTCCCGAAACTGAAGACACACGAAGTATAATTTTAAAAATAGATGATATTACTTTTGGAATAATTGTAGACGAAGTGGATGAAGTATTGCAATTGACCGATGATTCTATAGAGAATATTGGAAACATTGCGACGGATTTAGCGGTTGATTACTTGATGGGAGTGGGCAAGGTCAATGATAGGATTGTTACAATTCTTGATGTTGAAAAGCTTGCTAAAATAGATGAAGAAGAAAATGAGTCTTAATTTTGACAAACTCAACAGCTTCCAGATAGATGTATTGAAGGAAATCGGAAATATTGGTGCGGGTAATGCAGCTACAGCCCTTGCTAAGATGCTAAGAAGAAAGGTTGATATGGATGTACCCAAGGTCAAGGTGCTGAAATTTCAGGAAGTAAGCGAAATTCTTGGTAGAGCTGATATTCCAGTGGTGGGTTTATTGCTTCGAGTTACAGGTGATATAAAAGGCAGTATAATGTTTATTTTAGAAAATGAAGCAGCACGTATTTGGGTTAATATTTTGATGGGAAAAACTCATGCTGAAAGAAATGAATGCTTAAAATTTGATGAGATTGAAATCTCTGCATTAAAGGAAATTGCAAACATTCTTTCCAGTTCATATTTGTCGGCTTTGTCCACTTTGACCGGGCTCAATATAATGCCGTCAGTGCCTGAATTGGCAATTGATATGGTGGGAGCAATAGTAAGTGTTCCGGCAATAGAGTTTGGGAAGCTTGGTGATTCTGTTTTGTATATAGAAACAGAGTTTTTGGAGGGGAATACCCGAGTTGTAGGAGATTTTTTCCTTGTGCCGGATTTTGATTCATATGGTGTATTACTAAAAGCATTAGGAGTTTTGAATTAATGGGGAATATAGTGAAGGTTGGAATGGCTGATTTAAAGGCATTGCGTCATCCTGCTGTATTGACTACCCTCGGACTGGGCTCTTGTGTAGGAATAGCACTTATTGATATGAGGACAAACATAATAGGATTGGCTCATGCTATGCTTCCAGACAGTTTACAAATAAATAACAGATCCAACACTGCTAAGTTTGTAGATACTGCCATTGATGAACTTATTGCTGAGATGGGAAAATTGGGTGCAGTTAAAGCCGGAATTGTAGCAAAGCTTGCAGGGGGAGCACAGATGTTTTCCTTTTCACAATCTTCGGATTTAATGAGGATAGGTCATAGAAATGTGATTGCGGCAAAGGAAAAACTGAGACAATTAGGTGTTCCATTGGTTGCTGAGGATACCGGAGGCAATTATGGCAGGACTATTGAACTGGATTCAGCCACAGGCATTCTTCTGGTAAAAACGATTGGTTACGGAATAAAGAGAATATAAAAGAGAGGACAAAAGGATGGATTATACCCACAAAATACCGTTTATTATTGGTGCTTCCGTTACAATTATCGTAGGAATACTGAGCTATAAAAGCGGCTATGAATTAAAAACAATTTGCATAAGAATGACTTTCAGCATGGTGGTGTTTTTTCTTGTTGGTATATACCTAAGGAACTTTATTAGAAGAATGAAAGAGGAAGTAAAACAGAAAAAGGCACTGGAAGCAATTAAAAAAAATCAGGAGATTTTGTTGGAAGCATCGAAGAACATTATACAGGCAAAAAAAAGCAAAATAGATTTGACAGTAGGAAAGGATACCTCAGAAGATATGCATACCGGTGAGGAAAACCTGTATGATGAAGAGTTTAAACCGCTTAAAGTGAGCAACGTCACGATAAAGGATCAGGATGAAAATTCATAATCATAAGTTATGCTAATTTTTTCAAGTAGTTTATAAACTTATATATATGAAAATAAATGGGTAATGGGGGATTAATATGTCATCTGCTAACGCTAAACAATTGGAATTATGGAAACAATACAGTGATACGAAAAGTCCTGCAATCAAGGAGAAACTTATTGTTGAGTATTCCAATATCGTCAAGTACATAGCAGGAAGGCTCAGCATATACTTTGGGTCTAATGTTGAGTATGATGACCTCATAGGATATGGGATTTTTGGTCTTATTGATGCTATTGAGAAGTTTGACCTAAAAAAAGGAGTTAAGTTTGAAACCTATGCATCGTTAAGGATAAGAGGGGCGATTATTGATAGCATCCGGGAACTGGATTGGGTACCTAGGTCTTTAAGGCAGAAGAATAAGGCACTTGAGAAGGCTTATTCCGAATTGGAGAATGAACTTGGTCATTCAGCAACGGATAAGGAAGTGGCCGATAGACTTGGTATAAGCATTCAAGAGCTTAACAAGCTTTTGGGAGAAGTAAATTTATCTTCGATGGTGTCCCTTGAGGAGTTTCTGGAGCAGAATTACGAAATAGGTGTTTCTAACGCTCCCGGAAGTGCTGATGAAAAGCCTGAAGGCTATCTGGAAATGACGGAGCTCAGGGAAATACTGGTAGATGCAATAGGTAGGCTTCCTGAAAAGGAAAAAATGGTTGTGTCGCTATACTATTTTGAGGATTTAACACTAAAAGAGATTAGTGCAATAATGAAAGTATCAGAGTCACGAATTTCGCAGCTTCATACAAAGGCTATTTTGCGGCTTAGGGGCAAGCTTGCACGACATAAAAGCATTCTGAGGGACTGACACTAATGCAAAAAATTGTAAGGAGGGATTGGCTTATGGATAATTTGGGTAATTCCTTTGGAGATATGATGGGTAAGGAAAGGAATATCGATGATTTAATTTCTATAGAGATATCGCCGGACAAGATGAAAGCATCAATTATTGTAAGACCTCCTGAAGACGGGAAAAAGTTAAGCCAGAAGGAAATTGTTGAATTTTTGAAAGAAAAAGGAGTTGTCTATGGAATTATTGAGTCCAACATTGATGACATTTCAAAGTATGCTATTTATAACGAGAGGATAGAAATAGCAGTGGGCACTCCTCCCGCAAGCGGACAAAACGGAAGAGTTGAGTTTCATTTTGATTTAGATAGGGAAAAGAAACCCGTAATCCTAGAAGATGGAAGAGTTGATTTTAGAAACTTGAATATTATACAGAGTGTAAAAAAGGATGATGTGTTGTGCTCTCTTGTACCACCTTCTGCGGGAACTCCCGGTAAAACCGTCTTGAATACCGATATACCTGCGATAGATGGTAAACCTGCAGTGCTGCCGGTGGGAAGAAATGTAGTAGTAACCGAAGACGGGCAAAAGCTTATTGCCAGTATAGATGGACAAATTAGTTATATAGATGGCAAAGTCAGTGTTTTTGCCAACTACGAAGTTCCTGCGGATGTTGATAACTCTACGGGAAACATTAATTTTATCGGTAATGTTATTGTGCGGGGAAATGTGCTTTCAGGTTTTTCTATTGAAGCCGGGGGCAATGTTGAGGTTATGGGTGTAGTGGAAAGTGCTGTTATTAAGGCCGGTGGAGACATTATATTGAGACGGGGTATGCAGGGCCTTGGAAAAGGTGTTTTAATCAGTGGTGGAGATATAATTGCAAGATATATTGAAAACAGCAATATCGAGGCAAAGAGAGATATAAAGTCGGAAGCTATTATGCACAGCAATGTAATATGCGGGAACAAGCTTGAACTATCCGGAAAGAAAGGTCTTCTTGTTGGAGGTACCTGTAAAGTTGGAAAGGAGATTGTTGCGAAGGTTATTGGTTCCTATATGAATACTCCAACGGAAATTGAAGTGGGTGTAGATCCTTCTCTCAAAGATTATTATAAAAAAGTGCGGGATGAAATGCGGCAGATGGAGGAAGATATTAAAAAGGCCGAACAGGCCATAGCAATACTTAAGAAGATGGAAATGGCCGGCAAATTACCGCCGGAAAAACAGGAGATGATGGCAAAAAGCATTAGAACCAAGATTCATTTTTCAAACAGGATCGAGGAGTTAAAAGGAGAATTAATTCAGATTGAACTCAGACTTCAACAGGAAGCAAACGGAAAAGTCAGGGCATATGATTTTATATATCCTGGAACGAGGGTGACCATCGGCACGAGTTCGTTGTATGTCAAGGAGAATCTGCGGTATTGTACTTTATATAGGGATGGGGTAGATATCAGAGTTGGATCTATTGACCGGTGATTTATGGAGTATTTAAGGGGTGGATTTCATGGAGTGAAATGACTAAAAATCAAAAGAGCTTGATGCTCTTGAGATTATATTAGGTAAGAATAATGTTTTGGAAGTGATTTTATGTCAATTAAACCCATTGATTTTCAAGTGATGATTCCTAAGACATCAGAGGTGTCAAAAATTCAGAAGGATGAACAGAATAAAAACCTAGTTCTCGAGCAGCAGCAAACCATAGTAAGTCAGAAAAAATCCGAGGATAATGTCAATTTGGTTCATTCTCGGGAAGAGACTCAAAATGCAAAAATAGATCATGAGCAAGAGAAAAAGCAGAATGAAAAAAAACGGAAGAACAACAGGTTTAAGGGAAGATATGGAACGAAAGGGGAAAAAGAAACCGATGAAGAGATAGGTACAATAGATATAAGACTATAGCAAATATAAATTCTTTTGAATGGGCTGAAATACCAAAAAAAGCTGGGGTTTTCCGATAATAGATAATCAGGGAGTGATAGAAATGACGGGTTTTTATGCAAGTATTATGTTTATAGGCATATTGTTAATATTGATTTCTCTGATATGGATTGCTTATGACAAAAAAAAGTGCTTAGAGGATGAAAAAAGAATTGATGAGAAGAAAGAAGAGCTTTTAAAAATCATTTCCGATGCGGAGCTTATGATTGACGAACTTAACAGGGTTTCTGATTACGTTGTTTCTGAGGTGGAAAAAAAGAGCAAGGAAGTGCAGAATGCGGTTGAAAGCATGAATAAAAAAGTAAAGAATATATCTCAGGAAAACAATGTTTTAATAAAAGATAATGAATTTGGTATTGAAAGACTCCCAAAGGGGGGAGGTTATGCTTTTAATGCTGAGCCTCCTATAATTAAATCTCATAAAAAGATTGATGAGAAAGTAATTGCTGTAAACAGCAAGCATAAAGAGGTTATAGCTCTGGCTCAGAAGGGGTTGAATGAAACTGAGATTGCAAAGAAGTTAAGTATGGGAAAGGGTGAAATACAGCTCATACTTGGTGTAAATAAATAATGCTTGCCCTATATGGATGCATTAAGCAAATTTGAAGAGAAATATTCCAGAAACTTAAGTTTCGCAAGTTGGGACAAAAACTATAGGGCTTTACTATTATTTGTTGGAGGGAGCTTATGAAGAGTTTTCATATAAAGAGCATTTTGATGGGGATTGGGATAGGCATTATACTTACAGCATTAATTGGCATTATATATTCTGCAGGAATGAGCCCTCAAATGAGTAAGCAGGAGATAATGGAAAAGGCAAAGCAATACGGCATGGTATTGAGCAGCGATACTATAATCAGGGCAGACGACGATTTTATTGATGACAAAGAAGATAGTACAGCTTTAATGGAGAAAGAACCTATACCTGGTTACAATAACTCGGTTAATACTTCAAAGCCAAAAGAAACTGAGAATTTAAAAGTAAATACGGCAAAACCAACGGAGGAGCCGGTACAAGAGGTTCGAATTAAGATAAACTATGGAGATACATCATTAATGGTTGCTGAAAAACTTTATGAACAAGGGTTGATAGAAAGAGTTGATTCCTTTGAGAATTTGCTTAAAGAAATGAACCGTGAGAGGTTTATACAGATTGGGGAATTTGTAATAGTGAAAGGCACTGATGAAACCACTATAGCAAAAATTATTTGCGGGTTGCATTAGTATATGGTTTAAATATATGGTTTAAGAATGAAGGTTTAGCCCCAGTCCTTTTGACTGTTTTGAGACAGGTTGAAAGGATTGGGGTTATTTTATCGATTCCTATTTTTTTCACACTAATTGCATTGTTACTTGGGATAAGGGAATGATATCTTGTTTAGTCAGGAAATATTTGTAGTAAGTTTTAACACTATGTTATTATTTATCAATACAAAGAAATACTACTGATAGAAAGAGGTGAAAGGTTTGAGATTTTATTTTATTGCATTTATAGCTTTATTGCAGGCGGTTTTGTTTTCTGCATGTACGAGTTCAACAGTTGAACCGGGACCTAAAAAAGAGGTGAATTCTTATATTGAAAGGGTGATTAAAGCAGATAGCCCCCTTGCTCTGAACCTTTCCTGTGATTCCGGAAATATAGAGGTTTATGCTTGGGAAAGTTCAGAGATTAAATTTGAAGTAACAAAGAGGGTAAGGGGAGTTCTGAAAAAAGAAGTTTTAAGTGAAAAGCTTAAAAATTTTGATATAGAAATAAACAAAGATGAAAGTAAAATTTTTTTCAGATCCGAATACGTTGGAAAGGATAAAAACCCGATAGACAGAAGCATTGATTTGATAATATACCTGCCTAAAAGTGTAGATGTTTTAAACCTTAAGCTCGATATAGGGAATATAAAGTTTCATGATGACCTTAAAGGAATCCTCAATGCCGATATCAATATGGCGAACATGGAAATCAACAAGTTCGACGGAGTAGTAAACATCAAAGGAGATGTTGGAAATGTAAGAATATCAAACGGAAAAATAGAAGGAGAATCCAGTATTATAAAGAATATTGGAAGTATCAGTGTAAAGGCAGAGTTTAAAGAAGAAGGAAAATACTTATTTAAAACCGGTACGGGTAATATTGATTTGATACTGCCGGACAATTCACAAATTGCCTTTGAGAGTATAGGAGAATTGGAGATTAATGAGTTTAGTGATTCCGATTACCCTACAAAAGCCCATGTAGAGACATCGATGGGAAAGATCGCAATAAAAAAATACTGAAAGAGGTTTTTGATATAATATTTTTATTTTTGCGTATTGTATTGGTTTACGGGGTAAATATATAAGTAGATAAAATAATAAGCTGCACTGAATTTGTTAAATGGGTATTAATGCTGATTTATGAATCAATTTAAATAATGGAGAGGTGTTGGATATATGGAAGCTTGGAGAGGGTTTAAAAAGGGAAACTGGTGTGTAGAAATTGATGTTCGGAACTTTATTATAGATAACTATACGCCCTACGAAGGAGATGAAAGCTTTTTAAAAGGCCTGTCGGAAAAAACAGGAAAACTCTGGAATAAAGTTATGGAGCTTCTAAAAAAAGAACGTGAAAGTGGTGGAGTATTGGATGTGGATACCCATACCATATCAACAATAACGTCTCATAAACCGGGGTACATAGACCGGGATTTTGAAGTAATTGTGGGATTGCAGACCGATGAACCATTGAAAAGAGCAATAATGCCCTTCGGAGGCATGCGTATGGTTGTTAAGGGAGCTGAGACCTATGGAAAAAAGGTTGCCCCCGATGTTGTTGAAATATTCACAAAATTCAGAAAAACCCACAATCAGGGTGTTTATGATGTGTACACCAAAGAGATGCGAAGGGCAAAGAAAGCGGGCATAATTACAGGTCTTCCCGATGCTTACGGAAGAGGAAGAATAATCGGTGATTATAGAAGGGTAGCTCTCTATGGGGTTGATAGGCTTATCGCAGAAAAAGAATATGAAATGGAAAATCTTGAGTTGGACTATATTGATTATGAGACTGCTAGAAACAGGGAGGAAATAAGAGAGCAGATAAAGGCTTTAGAGGAGCTTAAGGAAATGGCTTCAAGCTATGGATTTGATATCTCTAAACCTGCAAAGGATGCAAAAGAGGCGGTTCAATGGCTGTATTTTGCATATCTGGCCGCAGTTAAGGAGCAAAACGGGGCAGCAATGAGTCTTGGTAGGGTGTCTACCTTCCTTGATATTTATATTGAAAGGGACTTGAAGGAGGGCAGAATAACCGAGGAAGAGGCTCAGGAACTTATAGACCAGCTGGTAATAAAACTGAGATTGGTCAGGTTTTTGAGAACACCGGAGTACGAAAAGCTCTTTAGTGGAGATCCTACATGGGTAACCGAAAGCATAGGAGGCATGTCACTGGATGGGAGAACATTGGTAACAAAAACTTCCTTCAGGTTTCTGCATACACTTTTTAATTTAGGACATTCACCGGAACCTAATTTAACGGTACTCTGGTCTGTCAAGCTTCCTGAGGCTTTTAAGAGGTATTGTGCAAAGGTATCAATTCATTCCAGCTCCATACAGTATGAAAGCGATGATATCATGAGGCATTATTGGGGTGATGATTACGGAATTGCTTGTTGTGTCTCGGCGATGAGGATTGGAAAGCAAATGCAGTTTTTCGGTGCCCGATGCAATCTTGCAAAAGCACTCTTATACGCTATTAACGGCGGTAAGGATGAGATGACAGGGGATCAGATCGCACCGATGTTTGCGGCAATAGACACTGAATACCTCGATTATGATGATGTAATGAAGCGTTTTGACACGGTTCTTGACTGGGTTGCAAGGCTGTACATAAACACACTTAATATAATCCACTATATGCACGACAAATATGCCTATGAAAGACTGCAGATGTCGCTTCATGATCGGGAAGTCTTCAGAACAATGGCCTGCGGTATTGCAGGGCTGTCTGTTGTGGCTGATTCCCTTAGTGCCATAAAATATGCAAAGGTGAAGCCGATACGAAATGAAAACAATTTGGTTGTCGATTATGAGGTAGAGGGAGATTACCCTAAGTTTGGCAATAATGATGATCATGTTGACGTTATAGCTACTGGCATAGTTAAAAAATTCATGGATAAGCTTAGAAAACAGAGGACATACCGGGGATCAATGCCGACACTGTCTATTCTCACTATAACCTCAAATGTGGTATATGGCAAAAAGACGGGAAATACGCCGGATGGAAGAAAAACCGGGGAACCTTTGGCACCGGGGGCAAATCCTATGCATGGAAGGGATATAAAAGGAGCACTGGCGGTTTTAAACAGCATATCAAAGCTTCCTTATGAATATGCTCAGGATGGCATATCTTATACCTTTTCAATAATTCCTAAAGCCTTGGGAAGGGATGAGGAGACAAGATTAAATAACCTTAAGGCCATGCTTGACGGATACTTTGGTCAGGGAGGGCATCATATAAATGTAAATGTGTTTGAGAAGGAAACCCTTCTTGATGCAATGGAACATCCTGAAAATTACCCTCAGCTAACCATAAGGGTATCGGGATATGCGGTAAATTTTATAAAGCTTACAAGGGAACAGCAGCTTGACGTTATTAACAGGACAATTCATGAAAAAATATAAAAGCGGGGTGGGGGCAATGACAATTAAGGGAAGAATACATTCGTTTGAGTCTTTTGGAACCCTTGATGGACCGGGTATAAGATTTGTGGTTTTCATGCAGGGTTGCCCCCTCCGCTGTTTATACTGTCATAACAGAGATACATGGGATGCTGGGGGAGGAGAGGAGTATACTCCTTTTCAAATAATCGATGAAATGAAAAAATACATAGACTATATAAGGTTTTCTGGAGGAGGAATTACTGTTTCTGGTGGAGAGCCGACACTGCAGGCTGACTTTGTAACGGAGGTTTTCAAGTTGGCAAAGGGTATGGGTGTGCATACGGCTCTGGATACCAATGGTTTTACCGATATTGAGAAGGTTGAGGAATTATTGCTTTATACCGACTTGGTTTTGCTCGATATAAAGCATGTTGTTGAGGAAAAACACAGACGGATTACCGGGGTATCCAATGAAAAAATGATACGGTTTACAGAATATGTAGACCAGCAGGGGATTCCTATCTGGATAAGATATGTACTTGTTCCTGGATATACTGATGACGAGGAGGATCTCAAACTGGCAGCGCAATTCATTGGTGGGCTTAAGTCAGCAGAAAAAGTCGAAGTCCTGCCTTATCACAGCATGGGAGCGTACAAATGGGAAAAGCTTGGACAGAAATATGAGCTTGAAGCTGTTAGAGAGCCTAATGGGGAAGAGGTTCAAAGAGCTAAAAAAATTTTATGTGGCAGATTAGAAGAATGTTAAACATGAATTTATAATATATAGCAATGGTTTACACCCCATGTTATTATTCCTATTCATTTTCGGCAAATT
This sequence comes from Clostridium sp., assembly GCA_012523755.1. Lineage (GTDB taxonomy): Bacteria > Bacillota > Clostridia > Acetivibrionales > Acetivibrionaceae > Hungateiclostridium. The sequence goes on from JAAYTO010000067.1 coordinate 17,508, forward strand.
TTTTGTTATGCACTGTACTGGAAAGTCTTTTTGGCTTTTTATACTTGTGCTTTATTTTTATTTGATTAAAAACTGTCAGGTTTAACCTGTCAAATATCAAAGTAAATATACGGGCAGTATACTCGGCATCGTTTAAAGCTCTGTGGAGTTTTTCCTCTACTTCCAATCCCATCAAAGAAAGGGCATTTTCAAGGCTATATCTTTGTCCGGGGGGCATGTTGTTTATTGCTGAGAATTGTTTCTGGATATCAATGTTTCTTTTGAGCCAGCTGGTCTTCATCCGGTGGTATCTGCAATTTATGCTAAGGTGATGTACATCATCATGTCCCCAACTGATTAATATATAATCCTTCCCAACCCATCTTATGAATCTGTTCACTACATCTTTGAAGCAATCAGCTTTGTTGATGTCTTCCTGTAAGATTTTTGTTTTTCTTTTTACCACGGAAAAGAGCTTATTGAAATACTTGGGCTTGATAAAGGAACTAAAGGTATCTATTTTGCATAGGTTATCATCAAGCTTAATCGCACCAATTTCGATAATTTCATTGGGAATACGGCTTTTAAAGGGCTTACTATTAAGTTCCAAGTCATAGACTATGTAATTCATAATATTTTCTCTTCTTTCTTTATAGCATTTTGAATCCAATCCTTCGGTTATTACTAATAAAATAATAAAAACCAGTATAAACTATATTATGCAATAAAGATTGATTTTTTATGAATTATAAACAACTATTACACCCATATTTTGAGTGTAATAGTTGTCGGATATTTTCTAAGACTGAGAAGAGTCTTTTTTTTCTAATTTATTACCAATGTAAACCATTAGTTTGGTAACAACAAAAAATAGAATTAATACGCTGAAAACTCCTGCAAGACCCAAACCAGCTACTTGAACACCCTTCATAAAAACATTCCAATCTATATTCATAATATCACTCCTTTACATAAGACCAGGTACCAGAGCAAGAATCATTCCTCCAGCAACTATCGAGCCTAACTGTCCAGAAACATTAGCACTTATAGACTGAGCTATAATAAAGTTCGACGGATCTTCTTTTTTTGCTATCTGCTGAATAACTCTAGCTGACATTGGAAAGGCAGAAATGCCGGCAGCACCGATCATCGGGTTTATTTTAGTTTTTAAGAATAGGTTCAAAAACTTTGCAAATAACACTCCGCCTATAGTATCAAATATGAAAGCTACAAGGCCTAAACCAACAATTATTAACGTATTCCATTGAAGAAAATCTTTTGCTATCATGGTGGATCCGATTGTGATTCCCAGAAGAATGGTTACAAGATTTGCAAGCTCATTCTGGGCAGATTTGGATAGTCTCTCTAAAACGCCACATTCTCTTATTAGGTTACCAAACATTAAGAGACCAACGAGGGATACACTTGATGGTGCAATTAGCCCGGCAAGCAACGTAACAACTATAGGGAAAAGTATTTTTACCCATTTGGGTATGTTTGTTTCAACATATTCCATACGGATAAGCCTTTCCTTTTTAGTTGTGAAAAGCTTTATAACAGGTGGCTGAATTATAGGAACCAGAGACATATATGAGTATGCGGCTACCGTTATAGGAGCAACCAGTTTACCGGCAAGTTGTTGTGCAACTATTATGGATGTCGGACCGTCAGCCGCACCGATGATACCAATTGAGGCTGCTTCTCCAAGGTCAAATCCAAGTAAAAGAGCAACTAGCATTGTAGCAAAAATACCAAATTGAGCGGCAGCACCAAAAAACATCATAAAAGGGTTTTTAAGCAATGGTGAGAAGTCAATCATTGCCCCTACAGCAACAAATATTAATACTGGAAAGAGCTCAGTTTTTATTCCTGCATCGTATAATATGGATAACACACCATCAGATCCAACAGCATTGGATAAAGGTATGTTTGCCAATAGGGCACCAAAACCGATGGGAAGTAAAAGGGTAGGCTCATATTCTTTTGCTATTGCAAGCCAAATAAGTACACCTGCAATAATAAACATAACTAGGTTTGGCAAAAATTCAATAATGCCATTTAAAAACTGTTGCACTGTAAATCCTCCTTAATAAAATATTTAATCATTTTTCTCATTACAGTATATTTATTTTGTGAAGCAATATCAAGTGAAATATAATAAATTAAAACAAAATGTTGTTTATTATTAAAATAAAGTGTGTCTTTCTATTTCCAATTTTATCAAAACTTCCTGAAGATGCTGTTTGCAGTGGATCTTTTATACGATCATATACTTAGAGTATAATTATAGTTGGCAAGACAAGTAAATAATTAGGAGATATCCGAAGATATCTCCCATATACATAAATCATCCTGTATAATGTTAATTGACGAAAAAAAACATTGATAGGAGTAGATTTATGTATAACC
>JAAYTO010000068.1 GCA_012523755.1 Clostridium sp.
TCACACGCCATATCTTAGTAATCCCGGGGGCATTTCTTAAAAAATGATTTTCTTGCCTGAATATTAAATGCTGAAATGGCATTTTAAAAAACTCTCTTGTGAGAGTATTGGCAGGAGATGGGTTCATGCTTTTACCGTGGGTATTATACAAGATTGAGATGTACAAACCAATAAAAATCCTATATAATTAAAACTGTATATGGAAAAAATGAATGGGGACAGCAGAAAAAACTTAATAGGTTTGGCGATTTTTCTTTCCATTGTATTTGTATCTGTACTACTTATTACGGAAGCTATAAACATGTTGGATTTGCCAGACCCAGGACTTAGCGGGGGTGAAAACGTCGAAACCAGGTCCCAGGCAGAGAATGATAGCGAAAACAACCGGAATCATCCAACAAATAATGGACAGGAGCCGTATAACGATTACGCTGACAGTTTTGAACAGTGGAAAGAAAGAGCACAAAGAAGGCGTGAAGAAAAAAAGAGTGGTAGTTTTGATCGGGACTATCCCTTTGGAGATATGCCTAAAAACCGGATTCATGGGCGGGATGGAAATAACGGTATTATATCCGGAGAAGGTGGTATGCCGGAAGGAGGTGTTGTTCCTAAAGGTATTCCTAATATAGATATTTCAGGAAATGATGCATTGCCTGATATGCCTTTTGGTATGCAAGAGCCAGGCAATACCATTGCGATGGGTGACGAAAGGCGACCTCATATTGCTGCTTTCGAGGTTCTGGGTATACCGAACTACCCTTTTTTAAGGGTAATGGTTATGGAAAATTACTATGATAACCGTTGGGTTATGGTTCAGGAAGAACCGGTGGAGAAGTTTGAATTTGGAGTTAATAAGAACAGAAATTATGCGGAAAACTCCATAAAAATTAAGCCTGTTGAGTCTTCTAAGGGTTATATGCCAGTAGTGTCAGGCAATTTTGAAATGATTTATGATCTAAGTATATTGGAATATAAAAACTCGGGAACTTATTTTTCAGAGGGTATTGTTGAGGATTTTTACGAAATGAAATATGAGAAGCCTCCTTCTAAAATAGATCTTATTTATGCTCAAACGGAGGATAACTATCCCTATGAGATTTTTGTCAATGAATATATTGATTCAATAGTTGATGAAGTGTTAGAGAAATGCAGCAACGATTATGATGTTATATATAACGTTGAACAGTTTTTACTGAATAACTATGCTTTGAACAATAATATTCAGAATAATTACCAGAATGCTGATGGAATTACAGAATTTTTAATAAATAAAAAAGAAGGAAATTATTTAGATTTTATATCGGCTTATACTTTTCTTTTGCGGGCTGCCGGTATTCCTTGCAGGCTTGCAATGGGATACAGGCTTTTGGATCAAGTTCCGTATCAGGTGGTTTATGCGGATCAGATATATATTTACCCGGAAATAAAGTTTAAGGATTATGGATGGGTGCCGATGGATGTTTTTGCTTATGAGCCTTTTTATACACCACCAATAGAGACAGTGACCGAAATAGTATTTGCCGACGATACTGCAAGGCGGGGAACTGAGTTTACAGTAGAGGGCACTGTAAAGGATATATATGGTAGTCCCATTGATGACATGACTGTCCTTATTTATGTTAAAGAGGATAAGGAGCAGCCATGCCTTTCCTACACAAAAGCAAGGGTAGCACACGGACAATATGAGATATCTTGTAATGTAACTGCCGATACCAATGCGGGAAAATATCAACTGGTAGCCGAACTTTTAGAAAATGATCAATATAGGACATCGTCGAGTGATCCCGAATTAAAAGTGGTTTCGGATACTTTTATCAAAATGGAACACCAGGATAATATATGGAGGGAAAATTTTAGCTTGTCAGGGGGAATTTTTGATAGCTTTTCAAAAAAGGGCATTCCCGGACTTGAAATGAATATATCCATAGGTAATCTTGAGGTTTTTGAGACAGCGGTTTCTGATGAGTATGGAAATTTTACTGAAGAAATGATTATAGAGCTTCCCGAAAGCTTGTCACCGGATCGGAATTTCTTTTTTGTAAGCGGATATAATTTGGCATACAATGTTGATTTTAAAGGTACTGACATTTATTATCCCTCCGGGGTGGAAGAAAGTTTTTTTATGTGGAAGATATACTGGTCAAGGATTATATTGGCACTGGTTATTTTTGTTGCCATGATTGCAATTATATGTATATTGATTAAAAAGAGATTGTTTTTCTTTAAAGATAAAGTTCAGATGGCACTGGAAACCGGTGGGGGGAACATTGCCATTGATCCGGATTCGGGTTATGATGTTACGATGGAAAACTTAGAGACTGGTATGTGCTATATTCGCTTTCCACAAATTGCTGAGGGTTTCCCGTCTGTATGGGGTGTGGAAGACGAGCTATTAGTGAGTTTTTTTGATAGTGAAGGGAATAATGGCGAGTTTTGGAGCAATTTCCACCAAAAAGGGAATTTTAGGATTAAGCTTTGTAAGGATAAAGAACTACCGGCTTTTAAAGATATAAGGATAGTGGTTTACCGGGAAGAAATAATTGCTATCGGTAAGAACTATCTTAAAGGTATTTATGGAGTTCTTCCGGATATTAGTTCGGTGATGACATTAAGAGAGATTCGTGATAAGATAAAGAACCGGATACCCGAGGACAAGCATTGGATACTTGAAGGTGCCTTTTCGATATTGGAGGAGGCTTTGTACAGCAATAAAGATATTGCAAGAAAGGATTATGAAAGATTTTATGTATTTATTAACGATTTACAAAGTTAACGATATATAAATTTCTGGAGGAATAAAATGCAAGCACGAGGGAAATTGGCTGCGGATGTGACATTAAATAAGTTAATGGTTTATCCTATAGTGCTTTTATTGTATATTGGAATAACAGTGGTTTTATTTTTTAGACCATCAGCTCCGGGGTATAGTATCCGGGAAAATTTTTATTTTTTGATATACTCCATTGGGGCACTTCTTCTGGGAATAGCTTTAAAACATTTTGTAAGCTATTACTTGAAGGGTAAATGGGCGGAAGTTTTAAGCGATTCCTGCTTCATAATGGGAATTGGCTTTGCTGTATTTCTTTTTTTCTTTTACTTATTGCCCAATGGTTCAGTAAGGATAGCAAGTATTGGGATACTAATATTGGCTGTGTCGGTGATTGTGTGCAGAATTTCAGAATTATACAACGCTAGGGTATTTGAGGGAAGTTTGATAAAGTCTGTTTCATATCTGATTGCCGGAATCACAATTTACTTTATGTTTGCCAACCTTTATCCGAAAGTTTATTTGGGAATTGGTCTTAATATATCAATAGGTAAGCTAATCTTCTTTTCGTTTATTGTTCTTGTTATTTTTGAGATGATGTCATTATTAGACTTTATGGAAAACCAGATAATCAGTAGGGTTGTTCTATGGTTTAGAACCAACCATAAAACGAAATTTTTTACGGTTTTGCTTATTATGTATTTATTGATTGATTTTAGGAGGGATATTATGGGGGATGCCGTTTTAGTGTCATGGATATTTATTTTTATTGTTTTGATAATTGTTTTCATTGTTCTGATGGTTAAATTATCAGGAATTGCAAATAGAAAACCAGAGCAAAATCTTAGTAAGCATCTTCAGAAAATTTCTTTTGAAAAGATAAAGGATATTACCAATGTCTCAAATTGTATTGATGACTTTGTTAATAATGGCAACAAGGGAGGAATAATAGCTTGCCTTTACTATATGACTTACAAAACAGGAATTCCGATAGGGGTGGCAAGTAGCATTATAACTCCTTTGGTGGACTGTAAAGATTTTGAGATGCCCTCTTTAACGACAAGGAAGAACTACATTGTTATTGAGGAGAAAAACCGACAAAATCGGTTGATAGTTATGGAGAAAGTTATACACAGTTTAGAATTATATGGAAGGGGTAATTTCTATGGATACAGAACAGATTCAAACACAATGCCGAAACATTATTAAAGAAATAGGGAAGGTATTTGTTACCGATGATGATACAATTCTTAACAAAATATTATGCGGATTTTTAGCTGGGGGACATATACTTTTTGAGGACAACCCGGGTCTTGGAAAGACCTTGCTTGTAAAGGTATTTGCGAGGGTTACAGGCTGTGAATGGAAAAGAATTCAGTTTACTCCGGATCTGATGCCTTCGGATATTTTAGGTACAAAAATATGGAGAAGCAACACATCTTCCTTCGAATTAGAGAAAGGCCCTATATTTACTAATTTTTTACTGGCTGATGAAATCAATAGGGCTATGCCCAAGACCCAGTCTGCATTACTGGAAGCGATGGAGGAAAGACAGGTCTCAATTGAGGGTACTACCTATATCTTAAAACCGCCATTTACTGTTATGGCTACACAAAATCCCATAGAGATGGAAGGAACTTATCCTCTTCCAGAGGCACAGATGGACAGGTTTATTATGAAATTATCCTTAGGGTATTTAGACAGTACTCAAAAGGAGTGCGAGGTCTTAAAAAGGAGACTTGAGTGGAGAAAAGACGATCCCACCAATGATGTGCAGCATGTGGTAGATATGAATCAGGTTTTGGCTCTTCAGGCGGAAGCGGAAAAAGTATTTGTGGATGAAAATATTCTAATGTATATTACGGAAATTGTACGCAACACCAGAACCAATAACAATGTAAGGTTAGGGGCAAGTCCAAGGGGGGCACTGGCCTTATTGAAGCTTGCACGGGCACATGCCCTTATTTGCGGCAGAGACTATGTAATACCTGATGATGTTAAGTTTTTAGCTGTTGATGCTCTGGCTCATCGTGTGATACTTCATATAGAACACATAATGGAAGGCAGGATTCCGGAAGCAGTGGTAAGGAGTATAGTAAACAAAATAGATGTTCCCAAAAGCTATACCAGAGAAAAGGTAGGAGGGCTTATATAAATGCCGAAATATATCTCCGAAATAATCACCTTATTTTTATTGATGCTTTGTGGAGGCTTTCTTTTAGCCAACAATATACTGATAATTGTTTCTGTTATACCTTTGTGCTTACTGGCTTTTGGTTATTATCTCAAAGCTTCTAATGATGTGATTATAAAAAAGACAATATCGAAAAACAGGGTTGCTGTTGACGAAGAACTTGAGGTAAATTTAAAAATACGGATAAATTCTGGAGTTGGCCCTATAGAGATATGTGACGTTGTTCCTGCTCACTTTGAACTTGTGAGTGGAAATAATTATTGTGCATTATGGAAGGGCTTTGAGCCTTTGGAGCACTGTTTAAGCTACACTATAAAATGCACCACATCGGGAACCTATTTATTAAAGGCAACGTTATGGAAATCCCGGCATATTGTATGTAATTACTATATGGATGGAATGTATGGAAACAATTTATCCGTCGAGGTTACTCCAAGACTTTTACAACTGAAAAAGGTGAGAGGAATGACTGCCGTAAGCAGCGTACCGTTGCCGGAGGGGGCACTGGCTTCTATGGGGATGACAACGCAGGAGTTCAAAGAAATCCGGCAATATTATTCCGGAGATCCATTTAAATCAATAAACTGGAAGGTTACTTCGAGAAATCTGTTAAGAGGCAATATATGGCCTGTGGTAAACGAGTTTGAGAAGGAAGGGAAAAAAACCGTATGGATTTTCCTTGATACGTCGAGGATAATGGCATTCGGATCCAATATAAAAAATGTCAAAGAGTATTCAATTGAAGCTGTATACAGCCTAAGTGAGTTTTACTTGGGACACAACTGCAGCGTAGCCTTCCATACTTATGGCGGCAGCAATGTTTTTATTAAACAGGGATCGGGAAAACAGCAACTGTATAAAATACTTAGGGAGCTTATGAAAATCAAGTATTCTAGTCCTGCAGTTTTAAGTCCGAAAATGCATAAAAAAAATCTTAAAGAAACCGTATATTCATGCAGGGAGTTTTTTGTTGGTTTAAGACCCTTGTTTATAGTTGTGACAAGGTTTTGTACAAATAATTATGATGAAATCCTTAAGGGCATAAATATAATGTCAAAGTATACTACACTTCGGAAAGGATATCGTCCAAGTATTGTAGTAGTGAATATAATGGGATATGGTCTTATGGCTGAAAATCAGTATGAAACACTGGCATCGAATGTGCTTGAGGCAATGAATAGAGTGATTTCAAAAGACATCCGTAAGAATTGCATATGGATTGATTGGAATCCAACAAAGGAAAGCCTTACAGGAGCATTATTAAAACAGGTGGTGGCGGCAAAGTGAAAAACTGGACTCTGTCTTTAAGGATTGCATTTGCTCTAGTGGCTTATGCTATGTCTTTTATCCTTTTATTTTATACACCGATTTACCAAAATTCTGTGCATATACTTAATAGCTATGTAAAAACATTTATTATAACCAATGTAATTGCTCTTGTTATAATCGGCATAGGTTACAAAAGGATCTTAGTTGCGGTGAATATTATTAGTATGGTGTTTTGTGCACCTTCTGTATTATCCCATTCAAAGCTGGTTACCCAAGTATTTGGTTTGCAGCCCACCCAGCATTTCTCCATGCATATCACAGCTTTCATGTTTTTGATAATTGTTATGCTTTTACTGGCAGCAAGAAGGCTTGAAAGGCTTGAAAAAGAATCGAAGCAAATGTTATCCGGTGGTGCGTGCGAGGCAGATGTAAGTTTGATTTGGATTAATAGTCTCAAGGTTTATTCAGCTTTTTTTGCATTGGTATTGTTAATATGTATTAGCCTTATTTTCTTAGGTTTCATTGCTCCACATATAATAGTTTCAAAACAGCTATTGATTATAATGGTGGTAATGGGCATTACACTGATTGTAGGTTCGGTACTCTTCCTATACGGAAAATGGGTAAAAAAACAATGACAATGAAAAAAATATTTGTGACTGGATAACTTCTTGTGGAGAAGCTCTATACATATCTTACGATGAAAAATGATGCTATTCTTTTATTAAGCAGTAATTTACCTCTGTTTATTGCCGATAAAATATATGTAGAACATTTAATACTTTTTCATAAGGAGAGAAAAAGCATTATGATAGAGTTAATTGATATTTTGAGAATAGGTGTCGAAAACAAGGCTTCCGATATACATCTTACGGTTGGAAGGGCACCATCCTTGAGGATCAATGGTAGAATGCGTCCTATAGAGGGAGAAGCTCTTACTAAGGAATGTACAATGCAGTATGCTAAAACTTGCACGGATAAAGAAAAGTTTGAACAACTTATGTCGGTAGGCGAGATTGATTTTTCAATGAGTGTTGAAGGTTTATCCAGATTCAGGGTGAATATCTTTTTCCAAAGAGGTTCTGTGGCATTAGTGTTTAGAGTACTTGCTTCAAAAATACCTACTCTTGAGTCGCTAAACTTTCCACAAGCTATAAAAGATATATGCAAGATAAAAGAAGGATTGATACTGGTTACCGGGCCTACGGGAAGTGGAAAATCCACCACAATGGCATCAATAATAAATGAGATAAATGCAACAAAAGAAGGACATATTTTGACTCTTGAGGATCCTGTTGAATATGTTTTTGAGCATAATAAGTGTATTGTAAATCAGAGGGAAATATCCGAAGACAGCAAATCCTATGCTAATGCATTAAGAGCAGCATTAAGAGAGGATCCGGATGTTATTTTTATTGGAGAAATGAGGGATAATGAGTCAATTAGTATAGCTGTCACGGCAGCAGAGACGGGGCATCTGGTTCTTTCAACTCTCCATACATTAGGTGCTGCAAAAACGCTGGATAGGCTTATTGACGTTTTCCCACCAGACCAACAACAACAAATAAGGGTTCAGGTATCTAGTGCATTAAAGGCTGTTATATCCCAGAGATTGATTCCCGACATTGAGGGTAAGGGTAGGGTTGCGGCTTTAGAGATAATGGTAGTTACTCCTGCTATTAGTAATCTTATAAGAGAAGGTCGTGGGACAAGCATTAATTCTATGATACAGACAGGTGCATCATTTGGTATGCAGCTTATGGATAAATCCATAGCGGATTTATATCATCAAAAGCGTATATCCCAAGAAGATGCTTATGAATATTGTGTTGATAAGGAGGCACTGAAAAGGTATATTGGTTAAACTAAAGGAAAATGCACAAACCTATTTTATATATCCGTTATTAGTAGTATAATAAAAATAGAGTTATTGAATATATACTCTATTTTTTTTATAGTTAATTTGAATTAGTCAAAATAGGTTATATCTTGATGCAGTTAATTTGCAGCTTCTTTATACTCGGGTCTTAGTTTGTAGAATAATAATGTAATTTTCTAACTACGGATATAAACTATATAGTTTACCAGGGGAGGAAATGTATGATAAAGAAGTTTTTTTTCTTATTGCCATTTATGTGTTTTGCTGCTTTTGTTTTTACTGCATATAATCAAGTGCAGGCATTAACTGGCACCACATATTCCGTGTTGAGTTCAAATTTGGATAAAATTGGTGATGCCAATGGGGACGGCGAAATAAACTCAACGGATATGACTGTGCTAAAAAGGCATTTGCTTCAAAAGATAAAGGAGCTTCCAGTTGGGGATGCTCTATGGTCGGCGGATTTAAATGGTGATACTTTTATAGATTCCACCGATTTAACATTGCTTAAAAGATATATTCTAAAACTTATTGATAAATTTCCAAAAGAGCAGGAGAATCCTTTAGGAGAAATTGTTGAATTCGAATCCGGCCTATCCCATTCGATAATTTTAAAAAAAGATGGAACGGTATGGGCTTTAGGGGACAATAGCAAAGGTCAACTAGGGCTTGGTGAGTTATCGGGTACGAAGGAGCCGGTGATGATAGAGGGACTTTCGGATATAGTATCAGTAGGGACGGGAATAGGACACTCGCTGGCTTTAAAAAATGACGGTACACTGTGGGCATGGGGAGACAATTATAACTTGCAACTGATAGACAATATAAAATTTCCTTCGGATATTGAAGATAGAATTTGCACAATTCCCTTTAAGGTTAAAACACATTCTGACATAAAAACTGTAATAGCAGGTTTTGCCCGTACCCTTGTTATAAAAAACGATGGCTCGGTTTGGCTTCACTCATTGCCCCCAATAAAATCATCGGAAAATGCTGATTATATTTCATGGAATATTGAAGGATTTGAAAACATAAAGGCAGCAGATATTGGAAAGGGGCATGTAATAACATTGCGGGAAGACGGCACTGTTTGGTCTTGGGGTGAAAATGTATGGGGACAGTTGGGAAATGGAACACAACATCACCACAACACCTATAATTATAGCTATTATAGGGTAACTCAGGCAAAGGGTCTTACAGGGATAATTAAAATTGCGGCAGGAGGGGTTCATTCTGTGGCATTAAAGGATGATGGTACAGTCTGGACATGGGGAGGCAACTTTTTTGGTGAAATAGGAAACAATTCAGACCAATATTGCCTACAACCTTACAAAGTTGAGGGCGTAGAGGATATAATTGCGATAGATGCAGGAAGTAACCATACTGTAGCATTGAAAAGAGATGGAACAGTATGGATATGGGGCAAAAACGAGTATGGGCAGTTGGGAATCGGAACAACGGTCAAAAGGGTTCTTACGCCTGTTATGATTGAAGGTCTTACCGGGGTGAAGTCGATAAAGGCTGGGATGGAAAGTACAATAGCAATAAAAGAAGACGGAACTATATGGGCTTGGGGGAAGAATGATTTTGGTCAACTGGGCGGAGGAACTGTGGATAATTGTTTTTCTCCTGTGCAGGTATTAATTGGAAATTAATTAAGAAGAAGTTTTTTATTCGCATTTAAAAAACACACCAGTTGAACAGAAAGGGGTAGGAAGGGTAATATGTCAAAAAAATTACAGAATGTTTTTAAAAGTATTAGTTATAATTCACCAGTTATTCTTACAATGACGTTTTTATCGCTAGTAGCATTAATACTTCAAATAATAACCGATGGTCATTCAACTCCATTATTGTTTTCGGTGTACCGCAGCAGTCCGCTGGATATTTTATTCTATTTCAGGCTTTTTGGACATGTGCTGGGACATTTAAATTGGGAGCACTATATAAACAATTTTTTACTTATACTGCTTCTAGGTCCAATGCTCGAAGAAAAATATGGGTCAAAGAATATGGTGTATATGATTGCAATAACTGCCCTGATTACAGGAATGCTAAACATTCTTCTTTTTAAGAATGTTCACCTTTTAGGAGCCAGTGGTGTTGTATTCATGCTGATATTGCTCAGTTCCTTTGTCAATTTCAAAAAAGGTAAAATACCGCTAACTTTTATTCTGGTTGTTGCTATTTACCTAGGTGGAGAGGTTATGAGGGGTATTTTGGTAAAGGACAATATTTCACAGTTGACTCATCTTGTTGGAGGTATCTGTGGAAGTGTTTTCGGTTTCAGGTTGGCAGGAAGGCATCAGTAAGTTTACTGGCAAGGGAAATTTATTAAATTGGGATATTTTGAGGTGAAAGATGAAAAAATACAAAGCAGTATTATTTGATTTTGATTATACCTTGGCTGATTCGTCTAAAGCGGTTATTGAATGTATAAGCTATTCTCTTCGAAAGATGGGTTATGCTGTGCCTGCACCGGATAACATATGCAGGACTATTGGTCTTACCCTTGCGGATGCCTATAGGGAATTAAGCCGAGATACATCCGAGTCGAATGCAGAAATATTTCGAAATTATTTCAAGGAAAGAGCGGATGTGATCATGAAGGACGGTACGAGAGTATATAATACTGTCAAAAACGTCCTTGGCAGACTAAAGGACATGGGACTTAAAACTGGTATTGTCTCTACAAAATTCAGATACAGGATAGAAGACATATTAGAAAGGGACGGACTTTTGCATTATTTTGATGTAATAGTAGGCGGTGAGGACGTATCAGCACACAAACCGAATCCCGAGGGCTTATTAAAGGCTATTACGGTATTGGGGGAAGCAAGGGGAGATTCTATCTTTGTGGGAGACAGCGTTGTAGATGCAAAAACGGCACAAAATGCAGATGTTGATTTTGCTGCAGTTCTTACCGGTACAACAGAATGGGATAAGTTTTTGGAATTTGATACCCAAGCGGTACTAAAAGACTTAAATGGGTTGCCAGACTTATTTGAAATATGAAAGAACGATGCAAAACGAAGGTTTGACATGCCAGCTTATATCTTTGAATGAACGAATGAAGTTGCTGTTTTGGGTGTATGTTATTTAGGTGAAGAAAACGTGGAAGAAACATTGTGAAGCAAGTTGTAGAACTTGCTTTTTTGATGTGTGCCCAGCATGGGCAACAACTTGGTGGTGAAAGTCCACTACGGGCTTGGTAGTAGGAACCGTTAGCCAAGAGCAAGGGTGTCCACGGCGACGTGGAATCTGAAGGAAGCTGGAGGCAAAATCCTGAACCGACGAA
>JAAYTO010000069.1 GCA_012523755.1 Clostridium sp.
AATAACAGGATGAAGAGATCATTGCCAACTTTTACTTGACACAAACCGTCCCCCTGTGTTTGTTGTGTGTCAATTAAATTTTATGGTATAATTAATCTTAAGTACTAAATTTTTCTGCAAAATAGTTTACATACATCGGCTGAGATTTACACAAAATTAGAATTCAAGGGGTAAAATCCCCTCGGTTTTGGGTAATATCGCTTAATCAATCATAGTAAACCATGTGCGAAAAGTTGCGTATATATATTGTAAATATAATTTATTTTCTAAAAAATGGGAAAAGGTGTATATTATGGGAAATTTATTAAAATTATTAATTTCAGTGGGAATACTTATAATGTCTCTTTCTATTTCTATTTTTGTATCAAACGCAGTCTCAGCTGTTGACTATTTTTACGAAGGAAACTCTCTTTTGAATTCCGGCAAATTCGAAGAAGCAATACAAAGCTATGATAAGGCCATTGAATTGAATTCTGAAATTCCTGAATTTCACTATAATAAAGGAATTGCTTTATTCCAACTTGGAAAATATGATGACGCTATAGAACCCTTTGAACGTACGATAGAATTATCTCCTGAGTTTAAAGAGTCATATATAAACAAAATTGCATGTCTACTAGAAATCAACAAACCGGAAGCAGTGCTTGAAACCGCTGATAAATGTCTTGAATTTCATCCGAATGATTCATATACATATATATTAAAGGGATATGCTCTATCTATTCTGGAACGTTACGAAGAGTCTTTGGTTATATCGGACAAAGTGATTTCCTTAAATCCCTCTGACAATACTATTCTTTCCTTGGCGTACGCCAATAAAGGTAATGCCCTGGCATGGCTTGGAAGAATTGAAGATGCTCTTGAAGCATGTAGCAAAGCTTTAGAACTTTACGATGCCAACACTGCTGCATATTTATCCATGAGTTTTGTGTACAACTTACAGAGGAACTTTGAAAAAGCCATTGATATGTGTGATAAGGTTATCGAAATAAATCCTTCTTCACTTGAAGCATATGTTAGCAAATCTTCTTATTTGTTGTATGCAGGACGGTTTGAAGAAGCTGTTGAGTGCTGCGACGAAGGATTAGAATTAAGTGCAGTTAAAAGCTCTTATATGGAATCCAATATACTTGCCAATAAGGCAGGAGCTTTAGTATGTCTTAATAGAGCTGAAGAAGCTCTTGCTGCTACGGAAAAAGCTATAGAGTTATACCCCGAAAACGCCCTTGCATATTCTAATAAAGGCAGTGCATTAAATATTCTCGGTCGACATGAAGAGGCCCTTGTTTTCTGTGATAAGGCTATTGACTTGGAGCCAAAGCTTGGTTACGCCTATAGTACTAAAAGTCATTGTCTGTATATGCTTAAAAGATACGATGAGGCAATAACTTCATGTAATAAAGCCATCGAGTTGAATCCCGAAGACATCATGATTTGTGCTCAGTCTTATACCAATATCGGAGGTTCTTTAAACGAAAAGGGAAATTATGAAGAAGCTCTGGTAAATCTCGACAAAGCGATGGAATATGCAACTGACAATCCATATTTTTTATATCCTATATATGTAAATAGGGCATATGCTTTAGTAGGACTTCAGAGATTCGAAGAATCTATTGAATACAGTAATAAAGCTATAGAGTTAAACCCTGGAGATTCCAAGGGATATGTTAATAAAAGCATTGCTCTTGTAGGTCTTTTAAAGTATGATGAGGCTATTGAGTGTTGTAATACTGCTATAGAATCAAATATAGAGGATTATCTGATTTATAATAATATGGGGGTTGCTCTTGAAAAGAAGGGTAGACTTAAACAAGCTTTGCAGGCATATTCCAAAAGTCTTAAGCTCAATCCGGATAATGAAACTGTAAAAAGCAATCTATTAAAAACCTCAACGAGGTATAATCTCAAAATAGCTTTATTCATATTAGCTATTTTCTCAGTTATTGCAGCAATTGCTATAACAACAGTTGTTCTAATTATAAAAAAGAGAAAGTCTCAAATAGCACAAGCTCACTCACAAGAAAACAGTCCTTCCGTGTTCTAGGAGTCCGACACAGAAGGAACAACTCAGGGGGCAACACAGGGGGACAACACAGGGGGACGGTTCTTCCGTGTCAAAGGTATCTGTTTTTCATATATTTTATTTGAGGTGATTGTTATGCCAAGAAAACCAAGAGTAAAAAGCAGCACCGGGATATATCATGTGATGCTCAGGGGAATAAACGGGCAAGTTATTTTTCATGATAATAAGGACTATGAAAAATTAATACAAACAATTAAAGAAATAAAAGAAATAAGCAAATACGAAGTCTATGCATATTGCCTTATGACAAACCACGTACATCTGCTCATAAAGGAACGGAATGAGGATTTAGGAATAGTATTCAGAAGAATCGGTGCTAAATATGTTTATTGGTACAACCATAAATATAAGAGAAGAGGGTACCTTTTTCAGGATAGATATAAAAGCGAAGCTGTTGAAAGCGATGAGTATTTATTAACAGTATTGAGATATATTCATCAGAATCCGGTTAAAGCAGGTATTTCCAAAAATGTACGCAGCTATCCGTGGAGCAGTTATAATGAATACATTACAAAAAGCAGTCTTTGTGACACAGACTATATAACCAGTCTTTTTGCAGAGGACAAAAGCAAAGCAATTTTGTTATTTCAACAATTCAATGCTCAGGAAAACAATGATAAGTGCCTTGAATATGAAGAGCCTCAAAAAATATATGACGATGAGGCTATTCAAATGATAATCGAAATAAGCGGAGTAAAAGAACCTCACGAAATCCAAATACTTGAACCGGATAAAAGAGTTAAAGTTGTTAAAGAACTGAGAAGTATAGGTCTTTCAATGAGACAAATAGAAAGGCTCACAGGTTTAAGCATTAGTACAATCCGAAGATTATGACACGGAAGAACCGTCCCCTCGTGCGTGCACGGAAGAACCGTCCCCCCGTGTCATTCGTTGAGTTTTTGCATTTCCTTTGCAAAATCCTCTGGTGATATTTGTCCGGCGATCAATTCAACCACAAGATTCTTATGTATTTCGGCATCTTCACCTTCCAGGAACACATCCCACCAAAGAATCCATGCCGTTGAATCCTGTGTCATACTCACCATTTGCTTAACCATCGGTGATACTTTTGAATCGTCCACCTGCACAATCCAGCCCGGCACACCTGCGTTTGCAAGATAAGCCTCTCTTGCCATGTCTTCTGCTATAAACTTTGCCACCTTAACGGCGAGTTCCTTATCGGGTGTGTCGGCACTAACCATAAATCCGTCACCGGCACCTCCCAAATAATCTGTGAAACTTCCTTTTCCACCGTCAATCAATGGGAATTTAACCGCAACAATCTTACCCTTGACTTTTGAGGAATCACCTTCAACTATACCGGCAACCCAGTTACCGTTGAACAGCATCGCAGCTTTTCCTTCTGCAAACATTATGTTACCGTTATCATAGGACAAGCCAAGGGGATTTTCACCGAAAGCACCGGCTTTTGTTAATTCGACCAACCTTCTTGCCGCATCAATAAATTCAGGAGAATCAAAGGATGCATTTTTGTTCAATGCATCATTACACAATTGTGGTCCTGCTGTTCGAAGAGCCAAGATATCATAATAAAACATTGCAGGCCACAAGTCTTTAGCCCCGTTTACCATAGGGGTAATCCCTTTATGGGAAAATGCTTTTACCGCCGTTAACAGCTCTTCATAGTTTTCCGGAATTTTAACTCCGTTCTGTTCAAACAGTTCCTGATTACAGTATAGAGCAGCAACCTGCATCTGAAACGGCAACCCGTATACCTTGCCGCCGTATGTCATACTGTCTGTTATTCCGGGCAAAAGCTTGTCCTTAACATCTTTAATGTATTCATCAAGAGCCAACACTTTCCCAGATTCAACAAACGGTTTCGAAAAGCCGGCAGACCAAGTAAAGAAAATATCAGGAAGCTGATTCGTTGCCATAGCATTTTTTAATTTTTTCTTGTAAGACTCGTTATCAATGTCCTCTACCGCAAGCTCGACATTTGGAAACTTTTCTTCAACATGTTTCAATACCGTTTGGAAAGGCTTTTTATTTCCATCACTGTCAGAAACCCACATATGCCAAAGACTGAGTTTTATTTTATCCCCATTATCTTTGCTGTTTGTTTGAGAATTTGGTTCCTCATCAACATCCTTGGCTTTTCCACTGTTTGCACATGCGAACAAACTAAGAAATAAAGACAGCATAATCACCATGCAAACTATTTTAGCAAACACTTTTTTCATCTCTTATCCTCCTCGTTTCTTATTCTGAATTTTGATACTGCATCCCCTAATTGTTCTGCCATCATATTTATTTTTTTAGAAGATACAGCAAGAGATTCCATATATGTGTATTGTTCTTGCGTTGTTGCAGATACCTCTTGTGTAATTGATGCCGTTTGCTCTGAAATTGCAGCTATATTTTCTATGGATGCCGACACCTTTTCTTTTGAATCAAGAACTCCTTTAATCGACTCCGACATATTGCCTATGCAATCAACTATACTTTCCATTGCATTAAATATGGAATTAAACGATTCATTGGTTTGGTTAACAACCAACATTTGATCATTTACATTGCTGTGTGCACTGTAAGCTACATTTACCGTTCCTTCCGTTTTCACCAAAATATCGTTTATAATCCTGCTAATCTTACTGGAAGCCTCTTTTGACTGCTCGGCAAGTGCTTTGATTTCGCCTGCAACCACTCCGAAACCTTTCCCTGCCTCACCGGCCTTTGCAGATTCTATAGCAGCATTCAGAGAAAGGAGATTTGTCTGCTCTGCAATTCCCACAATGGTTGAAATTATCGCTTTGATTCTTTTTATATCATCACTGAGTTTATTGATATCCTCTATTACTCTGTTTGATGCCATACTTGTCTTTGTCGCTTTATCATTTAATGTCTCGACAATTCCCAAGGCATCATGGCTGAGATTTTTGGTGTTCTCTATTACCTTCGTCATGTCCTGCATGTTATCCTCAACCTTGTTAATGCCTTCTGAAAGAACCCTGATACTTAATGCACAGTTGTTTATTTCAGAAGCCTGTTCCGATGCATCGGCAGCTATTTGATGGGTAATACTGTTTATTTGCTTTGAAGCAACATTGGTTTTTTCAATTGAGGTGTCCAATACGGACAAATGATTCAATACATCATCGGATGATAACTTGACCTTGGATATAAGAACACTTATATTTAATATCATGTTCTTGAAATCTTTTATTACTTCCGAAATTTCATCATTTCCGCAGTCCTCAATGTCGGATGTAAAAATACCGTTTTTAGTTTCATTCATAAGTTTGGCCATTTTTTCAAGGGGCACGGAAATACTCATCGATATAATAATCGATGCCAATAAGGAAAGAATCAGACATACTGCGATAAATGCAAGCAGTGAGTTTCTGATCCTCTCAGGCTCATGCCTGGTATATGATATAGGAATTTTGCCGACTACAACCCAATTTGTTCCTTTAATTTCTTTATACGACACCAAGTAATCATTAAACTCAAATACATTTACACCCGCACTTATCTTTGCACCAATTTCATTCACAAGTTTTTCGTCACCGTACATATTTCCAAGTTCTTTCTCATCTTCAGATGAAATAATTCTTCCGCCTTTATCAATAACAAAAATCTCCGAATCTCCTCCTATGTCAACATCTTTATAGACATTAATCAATGCTTCGTTTCTAAGCCCGATAAACAAGTATCCCAACCTTTTTGCCGATTGCAAATCGTTTATCACTTTTACACAAACCAAATAAAAGCTTTCATCATCCCTCACAGTTGACCAAAGAGGTGCTCCGTCTCCTTCATCGGCCAACCGGATCAATGTTTCATTGACACCCTCTTTTTGCAAAACACCTGTCAATTGGTAATCTATAGTTTCACCATTGTCAATCATAAATCTTGCAAAAGAAATTTCTTTAGTAAGTGTAAATTTTGTCATCATCAAGTCTTCCAAACCCTTTATTGCCTTAAATTTATCAAAATCATTTTCCGAGCCCGATGCTATTCTCATTTGCTGCTGAATCTCTTTATTGGTGGAAATATCAATAGTATCTTGCTCATATTTCCCCAACTGTCCGTCAATACTCTTTTTAACCTGATCCATAAATTGCTCAGTGTAGCTGTAAATTTTAGATTCAACGGCATTTTTTGATAAATAATAAGCATACACCCCAAGTAATGTAATCGGAATAATTGAAAGTAATATAAAAGCCAATATTAAACGCACATTTACTCTGGTTTTTCTGATAATTTCAAATTTATAGAACCTTCTTTGTATTCTTTGAAACATAATATATCTCCTTAAAATATCTTATTGGATTTCTCAACCGACTTAATTAAAGAACTGTGAATGAATCATAAAAAGAAATACGCAACTATTATAAAAACATGTCACAAAAAACAAATCTATAGTCTCTTTGAATTGAATCTTGGTTTTATATCTAACAGAAGTCTCTCTTTATATTTCGGAAAAACTCCCTATAGCATTTAGATGTTTTTATTTGTACGAGTTCCACCTACTTACAATCACTATGTTTTAAGATGTATATAAATAAAATTTTCTAAGGAGACGGTTCTTTTAAATTCTAAATTTTACCATGGATTAAAATTTGAATTCAGTCCATAATAATTAGCGTAGGGTTCATGATGGTTGAGCCAAGATTATTATAAGGTCATTAACATGGCTTTATAATAGTCGGCCAAAGGTTAATACTAGGTCTATCCAATAGTTGGTACTAAGGCTTGATATTAGCCGGCGGGAAGAATACTATATGTTCCGTAAAGCTATATTGTAGTAACAATGAGTGGATTTTTCATGCAGTTTTGTGAATCATCCCAATAGTTATTACAATATGGTTGAAAGGGATGTATAGTACTCGAGCTAAGACTATCAAGGGTTCCGCAGGCATTAATTATATTGCATTAGCTTATCGGCTGGCTCGGTAAACCCTGTGCAAAGATAATTATATGCTGGAGGTTTGTTGCAGTCTATGGTTGATTGCAACAGGTTTCTAAGGTATCCTTGATAATCGAGCATAGGTTGGTATAGGTTTTGTAATGCTTGTGGGCAGTCGAAAGAT
Organism: Clostridium sp.; assembly: GCA_012523755.1. Classification (GTDB taxonomy): domain Bacteria; phylum Bacillota; class Clostridia; order Acetivibrionales; family Acetivibrionaceae; genus Hungateiclostridium. The sequence continues at coordinate 7,141 of JAAYTO010000069.1, forward strand.
TGTTTATAGGTATGCAGAGATTTATATCAGCTGTAGCGTAGATCATCATGGGCTCTGCTTTTATATTCATATCCTTCGAGACTTAATTTTTCCCAATTCTTTGTTCCAATAAGGGCTCATACATCATAAGTGCATGATTTTCCGTTATAAACTCATCACAAAGCAGTTCTTTATCCCTATTGTAGGCTTTTCTATAAATCTGATTATGTCTAATATATCCACCCCAGTATTCATGGGTAATTGCATGATTTTTTTCGTAGACCTCATAACATTGGTTAAGCTTTTGAGTTGTCCTCCACTCCCCATGAAGGTATTTATCATCCAGATAAACCCTCAATTGAAAGGGCTGGTTGGTACCGTTATAGATTTGCAGATCTCTGTAATTGTATACACAGGTAGCTCCGCTTCCAAAGGGCTGCTTCCTGTCCGAATCGGGAAAGACATCATAGCTGTGTCTATGCCTTTCCGTAACTGTTAGGGGTGTATGCAATGTCATCCAGTAAATAAGATTGGACAGCTGGCAAAGCCCTCCTCCAATACCTGACCGGAATCCTCCGTTAAAAAGTACCATTCCTTTAACATAACCCTTGCCAGCACTGGGTCTGCCTATAAGCTTCCAATAGGAAAAGGTCTCCCCCGGGTTGATAACAACACTGTTCAAACGTCCCACAGCTATTTTTAAATTAATTATTTTATTGTACTGCATCCACATATGGACATTCTTTAATCTTCTCAAAAGAGGAGTTTTGTGTATAAAAACAGGATTAGGCATAAGCTCCCCACTTATTTTTTTGCAGTACTTCTTCTTTCCGAAATACCAATCAAAATACCTTAAGGAGGTATACCACATTTTCCCTAAAGTTATCCTGACTCTACTCCTCTTAACCGGTTTAATCTGGTACATATTTATCCCCCTAAAAACAATATATTGAAATTTTCTCTATACCATGCCTATGACAGGTACTTCTTTATAATATCCCTTGCAATAAAAGCTGCTGTTTCACTTCCAGAGCCGCCATACTCAATAACTACAGCAACGGCTATTTTGGGGTCTTCAACTGGAGCGAAACCTACAAACCACGAATGTTCCTTCGCCTTTTTCTCCACCGACAAGTCATTTTCTGCCGTTCCGGTTTTGCCAGCCACATTAATGCCTTGAATTGCTGCATTATATCCCGTACCGTTAACCACTGCCTCTTGCATCATTATTTGAATTTTTTGTGCAATATCCTCTGGCATTATTTTGGATAATTCACCGGGTTTTGCGTCGTTATTGGTTTTGCCGTCAAAACCTGCCAATTTTTTCACCAGCAACGGCTTCATCATTACACCTCCGTTGGCAATTCCTGATGTGAGCATTGCCATATGCAGAGGAGTAACTAAAACCTTTCCCTGTCCAATAGCCGCCTCGGCCAAATCCGTTTTGCTCATGCTGTCGTACGGAAACCGGCTGGCACTTACGGGAATGTCAAAGTCTATCTCTTTGCCGAATTTTGTTCTTTGTACAATGTCCCCAAAGCCCTCCATCCCAATGTTAACCCCCAGCTGAGCATAAACAACATTGCTCGATACTGCCAGAGCCTTTTTTAAATCTATCTCGCCATAGGCTTTCCCTGCTGAATTCCTAATCTCCCTTCCATCAATAACTATAGATCCCTTATCACTATAAACTTCATTCTCTAATCCCTCCTCAATCGCTGCCGCAGTAATGAGAATTTTAAAGGTAGACCCCGGAGGATAAAGACCTTGTGTCGCCCTAGACAAAAAAGGTGCGTCCCGGGATTCAACCATACTCTGCCAATTCTTTTCCAGTTCTTTGGAACTAGGGTTAAAATTCGGACTGCTAACCAGAGCAAGAACTTCACCCGTTTTGGGATCCATAGCCACAACCGCACCTTTTTTCCCTTGGAGTAACTCTTCCCCAAGGGATTGCAGTTCATGGTCAATGCTGAGATAAATACTATCTCCTTTCCGGCTGGGATAATTTGAACTGCTGGCCATTCCAAAAACCTGACTATATTTGTTTATTCCCAACAGCTCATTGTTATAAGCAGCTTCAATCAAAGATTTACCATACACTTTTGAATTATACCCTATCACATGACTGTACAGCGATCCAAAGGGATATATTCTCTCCTGCTGTTCCCCATTTTTTTCATTGTAGGCTAAAAGAACCCCGTTTCTGTCATATATATTGCCCCGGGTTGTGTTCTCCTCAATTTTGTACTGTCTTCTATTATAGGTATTGGTCATAAGACTTTTACTTTTGAACAGCTGAATAAATGTAAGGTAAACAACTATTATAAAAAAGAGGGAACATAGGGCAATCATCACTCTGATAATCCTTTTGTTCTCAGCCATAGGCTTCACCACCTGCCTCATCAATATCCGGGTTTGATATTGCCTGCATAATGCCCAGAGCTATAAAGCTGGTGGTAAGGGAGCTTCCCCCATAACTTACAAAGGGAAGTGTTATTCCCGCAAGGGGTATAAGCTTTATTACTCCACCAATAATAATAAAGGTCTGTAATCCAAACATTACCACAATTCCAAAGCCTAAAATTTTATTAAACCTATTTTTTACGCCCAGTATTATTTTTATCCCCCTATAGGTGAAGAGCATAAACAAAAGAACTACTGCGACGCCCCCAAAAATCCCCAGTTCTTCACATATTGCAGAGAAAATAAAGTCTGTGGTTACTGCCGGAACCATATCAGGTCTTCCCATACCGATTCCTGTTCCAAAAAACCCGCCTGTAGCAATGGCAAATAAAGATTGAGATATTTGGTAGCCCTTGTCGGTAATATCTGTCCAAGGATTAATCCAAGCTTCCACCCTCACTCGAATATGATAAAAGAGGACATAACTTGCTATTATCCCTGGTATTATCAATACTGAATTCAAGAAAAAAGTTCTCAAGTCCCTGCCAAATACATATAGAAGGGTAAGAAAAACTAAAAACATCAAGACAGCCGTTCCCAACTCCCTCTGAATAACAAGAAAACCGATATTCAAATATGTAATAAACATCAAAAGTAACCGATTAACAACTACTTTGGTTTTTTCGCTGCAACGGAAATCTTTTAAAAATAGTGCATCCGGTTCTTTAAAATAGCTTGCAAGAAAAAAAACAAACAGAATTTTGCTTAATTCCGATGGTTGAAAAGTAAAACCGCCAATGGAAATCCAGTTCACCGCTCCATTAATGTTTTTCCCAAAAACCAGAGTAACCAAATAAGACACAAGGGGCAAGAATATGTACAGGTGGGTAAATTTTTCCCATTTGTCTACCCGTATATATGCATAATAAATGAGGAAAAAAAGTGTTATACCAACTGTAACCCAGATAGATTGTTTTATGCCAAGCCCTTTGTTCAGTCGTGATATCATTAAAAGCCCAATGCTCAAAAGCATAGATATTATTAAGAACAAATACTCATCTCCAGTATTTCTTTTAATAATAACAAGACACACAGTACAAATAAGCAAGGTTACAAAAGTCCCTAAAGCAATAATATGCCAGTTGTAAGAATCACCGCTCAAAAAAAGAAAGGCATACGCCATAATATTGAATACAGCTATTAAATACAAAGGCTTACGGTATGTTGTTTCCCCCAGCATTAAAATACACCTCATTTATTAGCCGCAACAAACAAGAATTTTATCTGTCCAATCTTTATGCTATCGCCATCATGTAATAATGCTCTCTCTTCCCCATCAAGCCTCGACCCATTAACAAAAATGCCATTCTTGCTTTTGAGATCCCGTATGTAAACCTTGTCACCTTCAACTGCAACATGGGCATGAATCTCGGAAATAAAAGGATCTTTTATTACTATATCATTTTTATCCTGCCGGCCTATAGTAATACTTCTGTCCAAAGTGTAGTTCTCCTCAACTTTAAAACCCAACATATCCCGCTGATTAATAAGCTTTAAATAGGGATAAAAACCCATGGCATTAGTTTTGCTGATGTTCATAGACTTGATATCCAGATAAATAAGCCGTATAACACCAAAGATAAATAGATATATAACTATAATAAAAACAATTTTAATAAGCAGCAGTACTACTTCAACCATTTTTATACTGTCCTCTACTGAAACTCATTAAATCCTTGCTGTGGCGTCATTATCTCCGGCCAAAACTCTTCACGACTGCAAATCTCTTTGTCGATGGCCTGCCCTTTTAGTACCAAATAAAGCTCTGCCATAGTAGCATTTTCGTAAGGAACTACAAAAATAACACCTACACAGCAGCACATAACTCCTAAAAAGTACCAACCGAAGAATGAAAGTCTTAAGACAAAAATATTGAGTTTATGTCCATAGGTCATTTGATCACTTAATTCCAGTGCTCGTTTATAGCCTATATTGGGATTTTCAGCCAAAATATACGGTACCATCATGTAAGCATAAGATTTAACGATACCCGGTATTATAAGCAATAAATACCACAAAAAATTTAATACCCCCTTGTATAGCATTGCCTTTATTATGTCCATGTATCTTTCCTTTTTAAATGCAAAGCCAAGGGTATTCAAGTCTGTACTGGTTTGTCCTTCTAATTGTGCATTCTCAATAAAAAACCTTCTTCCTCCAATCTCAAGGGGATATCCTAAAAAAATACGAAATGCAAATCCAAACAGTAAGACTATGCCCACGATAACGAGGACAAGAATTAAATAGCCAATCGCTGCTTCTCCGTCCGGAAAATTATCTATGTTTCCTTGGCTATTTATAAAACTTCTATTACCTCCTGAACTACCTCCTTCTGCACCAGCGAACCCCAAAATAATGCTTACCAAAAAAGCCTTCCAATATGAAACCCTTAAAACATTTTTTGCCCTTTCTTTAAGATAACCTCTAGTCCACATAATGTCCTCCTATTTTTGATAATAGTGTCTTTCAGCTGGCATTCATCCACATAAACATTACAAAATTATTACACCTCGGCTCAAAGAAAATTTTTCGGTTTTAGAAAACTTTTCTTATCCCAGTAGTGCTTCAACGAAGCTAAAGATTGATCTTCACCTAAAAAGCAAATCTGTACCCGCCACTTATAGAAGTGGGAGCCATTTATCTCCTCGTTATAATTTGCAAAAATTCCAGCTTATTTAATACTTTCTTTAAATAACTTTGATTGTTCAATATTTATTTTATATTTATATTTATATTGCATCAAAATTATATCAAAAACTGTTGATTTTCACAATAACACTATTTAAGAAAAATGCAATAAATAAATGTGAAAAAAATATACACTTGTTTAAGAAAGCCAAACCTCTTACTCACAACACATACCAATCAGTGCAACAAGAGTCATACCATTGACATATGCATCTATATTTACACCCCTAGATACTTTATACATATCCTTTATTGCCAGAGCATATACTATACTACACCGATTAATCATGTCATTGAGCACACGGTTTATCTCTTTGTAAAGCTTTTTTGTTACTTTAACAAATTTTGAATCCAAAAGCATATGGGAACATCTTTTTAAGAGCTCTTCCGGTGTACCTTTTGATACAATGCGCATTTTCTCATTTATCAAATGGGTTGATACTTTAATGCTATCATCGTATTCAAAGGTTAACTCCTCAACTTTAGGAGCAATGCTCTCAATGAGACTTTTATCAAATCCTTTTTGTTCTGTGTAATAAAAAATTGCTTTTTCCTGCTCATCTCCCACCAGACTTACCCGTTTATTATTTACTCTCATCACTTCGGCATAATTACTCAGAACGAGAGAATGCATAAAAATTCCGTAGCTTTTTTCCTCTTCGTCAACATCCTCTGCTTTCTTAAGCTTTCCATCAAGGTATATCTCCTCAACTTTCAGCCTATCAGAAGTCTTTTTTACCAGTGAATCCAAGCCGTAAACCCTATGTATTTTGTTTTGGGGAAACATCTCCGGTTCCATATAATTTCTCCTTTCAGGGATATAAATTGATAAAAACTACAGTTTTTGAGTCTTATTTGCTGCTGACCAGATTTCTTTTCTACCCGTGTAATAATTAAATAATACACCTTCCCCCATTAATATAATTAACAATTTTAATTTTATTATAAATAATATTAAAACGTCAATTAATAAATTATGAATATTTTATTAACAATATTATTGATTTCTAAATTTTTAGGCACAAAACATAAAAAGCGCATTTTTAACATCGTGAAAGACTAAGAATCAGTTGAGTTAAAAAGCACCAATTCTTCTTCGGTATTTTCAATCCATAAAATCATTGGATCTTATCTTTAGAAACAGGTAATTGGTTAGAATATGTCTATACGGTTGTTTTTCAGCAAATCAGTATTTTATGATATGTTCATGATTTGTCAAGTGATCCTGACAGTATTCAACATCACTGCCACACTTGTAACAATAGGAAAATTTAAGCTCCGGATAATCCTTTGATGTCCTGCCGCATATGCAGCAGGTATATACCATCTCAGAAGGCTTAACCGGTGATGTAATTACCTTGAACTTTCTTCGTTTGCGTCTCTTAGCAGCAGATTTGATTCTCGGAAACAGCCAGTCATTATAAATCTCTCTTCCAAAGAACACAAAGAAGTTTGCCAGCGATAAAACAGCTGTAATCCTTGATTCCGGTCTTGAAATAATTGAAATCACTGTAAATCCGATGTTAAACCAAGCCAGATATTTAACCTTTACAGGCAGTATGAAGAACAGCAGCAGTTTAAAATTCGGGTAAAGATAAGCAAACGCCAAAAAAATCGACATGTTCAAAAACTCAGACGTTACCTTTCCGCCCAAAAAAGCCGCTAAAATTGCTGAAAGAACGCCTATCAAATAGTAAAGGTTAAACCTAAAGCTTCCCCAAAATTTTTCGAGAGAACTTCCAAATACATAGAAGATGTATAAAGCAAAAACTACCCATATGCTCTCGAACGGAGGAACAAAAATAAAAGTTATTAGCCTCCAGATTTGACCTTTCAAAACCAAAGATGAATTCAAATATAAAATTTGGTCAATTTCTCTGAATTCTTTAAAAAGACTCAGGATTAAAACAAAAGCTGTCCCGATAATCAGGTACTTTGTTAAGTTTCTAACTGCGAATCGTTGGTACTTACGTTCAAGTCTGTCAATCCAATTCAAAGTAAACAACCTTTCAAGAAGTTTATGCTAAAACAAAAGACACCTTATAATATATTCTACGTTTTTTTAAAAAATCCTCTTTTTCTTTTATCATCAATTAGTGTTCTTTTATGAATGCATATTTTCCAGATTACTTCATTCACTATATCACAAACAAAAGTATGGGATAATATCCCACAAACTTAAGTACACTCCATATTTTTCTCACTTTGCCCCAGTCAGCAGTGAGTAATAAAAAAAACAATTCACTTTCAAGATACTGACAAAAACTCAAGGGGTACACCCCTCTGAGTTCAAGTTCACACAAGGGGTGCGTCCCCCTGAGCTCCCGTCCCCCTGAGCTCCCTGAGTTTCGCTGAGTTTCGTCTCCCTGAATTTTATTGCAAAAGTTTATCCAGTTGTGAAACATGCTGTCTGTTTACATCCAGAATATCTTCCACCAGTTTACGGCTTTCCGGATCCAAGTCGCCTCTCACAATTTCTTCAGCCATCTTTATACCTTTATCCTCGCTCTCTAATGCATCCTTTATGATAAACTCCGTATTGTGAGAGACACCCTTGAGACTGTTCATTAATTCTCCCATAGTGCCCATTAAACCCGATCCGTTTTCCGGTATCCCGCCTAGGTTTTGTATCCTCTCGGCAATTAAAGCTGCATTCTGCTTGTGTTCCCGTTGAATCCTTTGCAGCTGGGATTTTGCCCCGGGATCCTTTGCATTCTGTATAAACTTTTCATACCCATGAATCGCCATGTAATTTCCCTTAAGCAACGCATTGAGTTCTCTAACTACTGTGTTTTCCATTGTCTCAACACTCCAATACAGTTTTTCTATAGTTTGCCCATAAATTATATTGCTTAATCAATTGGAATGCTCACTTTTTCATCACTATACGTATAATACATAATGTATCTTATATCCAGTCTCATGTTCTGTCCCTTTCCTTCGAAGCGAAAAACCCAGTCAACCGGCTCCTCACTTTCAGCTTGTTTCTCATATGAACCGTGATTAATTATTTCCATAAGTTCATCCCCGTCAAAAAGCTCCAGTGACGGAACACCACGGCTTGATACAATTACGCATGTGGTATCACCTTCAAAATATACGCTTTTTATCAAAATATCCTCATCAACTTGGAGGTTTTCGGTTTTTTCCAATATATCCACAGATTTGTCCATAGGTCTATGTCTCTTCAGTCTTATGTTCTTTATCTCCAATGTATTGAAGTCCTTAGACAAAGCATCTCCTTTGATTATAAAACTGGTTTTTCCCATGGAAGAATTCGTGTCTCCTTCATAAAACCCAATGGTTTCTCCCTTGTCGCTTACCATATCGAATAGCAGAATGGTCGTTCCATATTTTTCATAATCTTCTGCATTTTTTGGGTCAAGCTTTTTCTTTGATTCTTCTGTAAGGGGGTTAATACTTCCCTGTATATATGTTTTCATTGCAGATGCCGTTATTTTATCAAACAGTACATCGCACTCACCAACCCTGACCTTGGTATTGATATCCTTTTGTACAGAGGTTTCAATGGCCTTGCTCCTGTCGAGAGCAAAACTTATGGTTCTTTCTTCTTTCACATCACCCTTTCTAAACTTTATATTTAATTTCATCCACTTTTCATAAAAAGCGGGGGCTTCAAAGGTATAGACAAATTCCTGCGTATGTTTATCCGGATTCGACCCATGTCCTAATTTGAGAGAATACCTGGAGGGATTTAAACCAGTTAAGGAAACACTATAGATCGGGTCAAAAACAATCAAATCTTCCTCCGGATCATAAATTCTGCAAAAGGCCATCAGTTCATTGCCGTCAAACATTATAGCATCCAAGGTAAACTCAAGCCCATCGCTGAAAATACAGGACTTGTTAATTTCCTGTCCCAGGCCTTCCTCAAAAAGCTCCCTCAGATTTCCGTAACGCATAAAATCATAACCCATAAACTTCTTGCCGTAATATGCTATGGAATCAAAGCTGTATGCCAGAATCAAAGCCGCCACAAAGGCTGCTGCAATAGCCCCCTTTGGAAAACGCCTTCTCTTTTTTTGAAGGGCACTTTTTAGACAATCTTCCATTTCTTCCGGTGCCTCGACCATAAAAATCTCTTCCTTTTTTCTACTCAACATTTTTTCTATTCCTTTCATTGATATTCACCTCCGAAAATTCTCCTGAGCTTCGCCAAACCGTTAAAAATTCTTGATTTCACTGTTCCTTCCGAAACCTCGGTCAATCTCGAAATTGTCTCATAGTCCATGTCCATAAAACATCTTAGGATAATTGCTTCCTGTTGGTGTATATTGAGCCGTTTTAAGCACTTCATTATGTCATGTTTCAGTTCTCTGTTTTGATAGTTTTCAATAAACTCTTCCTCTTTATCAATACCTATAGGCAGCACCCTCTTTCTTCTCTTTAGCATGCTTTTGCATGTGTTTACCAGAATCTTTTTACTCCAACTGTAAAAGGACTTGGGCTCACGAAGCTTCTTAATATTATCAAACAGAATAACAATCGTATCCTGCAAGGCATCCAGTGAGTCTTCCTTGTTCCCCATAAAAGCATAGGCCAGCCTATAATACTCTTCTTTTTTATCCATTATAAGTTTGACCAAAACCTCTCTGTTACCTTTTTTTGCCTCCCTGATCAGGTCAATCACATCCATGGTTTTCGCTCCTTTCATAGGTATGAGTATTAATCCATGGGAAAAGTTCATTTTTTTTAAGTTTTAATAAATTATATATGTTCATACAATGGAATGGGCAAGAACATAGGTGAAAAAAATACTCCAGAAACTTAATCTTCATGAGCACATAAAAATAAATGCATTTTCTTAGCAATAAAAAAAGTCAGGATGTCATTTGGCATATAACTCCCGACTCATAAGCTGTGAATCAGACTATTCTTCACTTTTTATGATTTCATCTCCTGCCACTGCTGCTTTGTTATAAGTACTTTTCTAGGCTTGCTTCCCTCAAAAGGTCCCACAATACCCCCAGCCTCCATTTGGTCAATTATCCTTGCCGCCCTTGCATACCCTATTTTAAATTTCCTTTGTATCAAGGAGGTCGAAGCCTGTTCCTGCTCAACAACCATATCGATTACCTGGGGCAATAACTCATCATCATCTTCGGATAGCAATTGGGGCGAATCAGAGTGGCTATCAATTGTATCAATTATTTCTTCGTCATATTCTGCCTCGCACTGGGATTTGATAAAGTCCACTATATTCTCTACTTCCTTATCCGTTATCAGTGCCCCCTGTATTCTTACCGGTTTTTGCATACCTAAAGGATAAAACAGCATATCCCCCTTACCCAGCAACTTTTCAGCTCCGGACATGTCAAGAATTGTCCTAGAGTCGACCTGCGAGGAAACCGCAAAGGATACCCTGGAAGGTATGTTGGCCTTTATCACCCCTGTAATAACATTGACGGACGGCCTCTGGGTTGCAATCACAAGGTGCATTCCAGCCGCTCTTGCCATCTGAGCCAATCTGCAAATACAGTCCTCAACATCATTGGGTGCAACCATCATAAGGTCTGCCAACTCATCAATGATTATAACTATCTGTGGAAGGGTTTCGTGCCCCGCCTTGCTCATTATGGCGTTATAACCCTTTAAATCCCTCACATTGTTTTCCGCAAAAAGCTTATAGCGGTTGGTCATCTCCTGTACAGCCCAGTTTAATGCCCCGGCAGCTTTTTTGGGATCAGTCACTACCGGAATCAACAGATGCGGTATCCCGTTATAAATACTGAGTTCTACAACCTTCGGATCCACCATCAAAAGCCTTACATCCTTAGGTGAGGCCTTGTAGAGAAGGCTTGTGATAAGTGTATTGATACAAACGCTCTTGCCTGAGCCGGTGGCACCGGCAATTAAAAGATGGGGCATTGTTGCAATATCTGCAACCACAGGGTTGCCCGCAATATCCTTTCCTACAGCAAAAGCCAACTTTGAAGGATGGTTTTGGAATCTGCCCGATTCTATTACTTCGCGAAGCCATACAGCTGTAACCTCTCTGTTGGGAATTTCAATTCCTACTGCTGCCTTTCCCGGTATTGGTGCTTCAATTCTAACCCCCACCGCCGCAAGGTTTAGTGCAATATCATCCGCAAGGTTCACAATCTTGCTAACCTTCACACCGTAATCCGGTTGAAGTTCATATCTTGTTACCGCCGGTCCTTCACTTATATTTATTATTCTTGCCCCCACTCCAAAGCTTTCCAGTGTATCAATAAGCTTTTGAGCTTTTCTTTCTGCCTCAACACTGGTATTTAAATTGCCATTAATATTATCTATTTCTTTAAGAAGATCTGTCGGTAAAGCAACTTCCTCCTCATAATTGGGTAAGGGGCACTGTCGTTCGTTTGCTCCGTTTGTTTCGTTTGTCTCTTCTGTTTCCGAGACATTACCAAAGACCCCGACTTCTCCATCTACTACTTCTATTTTGGGCACTTTGTTTTTTTCTATTTCTTCCATTGTTTTCACGTCTTTTGCAAACCATATTCCGCCTGTCTCTTCATTTATCTCTTCTCCATTTACCTCTTCTCCATTTACCTCTTCTCCATTTACCTCTTCTCCATTTACCTCTTCTCCATTTACCTCTTCTAAAATTTCTGTTTCCTGTATCTCCTTGAGCTTATCAATTTCTTTTATTTCGCTTTGTACTTTGTCAATATCAATAATTTCCTTAACTTCTTCCTTTCGATCCACATCCTCGCAAACCTTTTCCCCCTGAAGAAACTTCTCAACATCTTTCTCATCTTCTTGAGGGTCTTCGGCATAATTTTCTGTATTGCCGGCTTCTTCGTCTTTTAAAGACTCCTTTGTTTTTTCTATTATTCTTCGAAAAACCGTTCCGGAATAGTCCACAGCTTCAGACCAACTAGCTACCCTGGCTTTTATATCGTCTTCGCCCATTGTCTTCTTTTCACCGGAAATAACCTTACCGGCATATACCAGTTTCCTGTCGGTTTCAATAGTGTCCCTCTGTCTTTGGGAACTTTGTGTATTTTCATCATCTATAATCCAGTTATAATTCTTTTTCCTAGTTTTTATCTCTTTTATACTTCTACCTTGCATTTCTCCATTAGAATATTCATCGACATTGTTACATTTACTTACGGAATTCATTCCGTAAGAATTATTATGCTTTCTACTTCCATCAACAACCCTTGAACCTTTTTTGTATTTATATATAATGAATATGCAAAACATAATCAAGGCAAAAACAGCCGCTTCAACCGCAAGCACCTTGAAAAATTGGGTTACAGAACCTTTAGACAAGAAAAATCCGGCTATTGCCATAATCCCAAAAATCAAAAGAAAAGCACGTTTTGTTCCCTTGCCCGCAAATTTATTTTTTCCTTTGGTTTTTTTCAGCCTTCCGGCACTCATAAACTCATACCCACCTTCTCATTTTAAATGAAGCTTCAATAAACTAACATACATCTGCCAGTTTAGTAGTTTCTCTATTAGCAGGTCATTTTAAGCAAAGCTTTATTGAACTAACAATTTATTGTATGTTTTCACAGCTTAAGTTTTTTTAATGCTTCTGCCAAAGCTGTGTTAATCGGTTCCCCGCTCTCTTGCTGTTTTAAAAAGTTTCTCACATCTCTGCTGCTCACCCGCTCGCTTTTACGCTTCTTGAAGGACTCAAGTTTTTCACGGTATCCACATATGCAATAAAAGGTCTTGTTCTCACCCTCACCACGCAACTCCATTTTCTTATGGCATTCGGGACATCTTGCATTTGATAACTGGGAAACATTTCTCCTGTACCTGCATTCCCGGTCTGAACAAACCAGCATTTTCCCTTTCTTGCCTTTTACGTCCAGAAGATACTTGCCGCACTCCGGACACTTTTCCCGCGTGATATTGTCATGCCTGTAGGATACCGAACTGGCAATAACGTTAGATACCAACCGGGATGCATATTTCTTCATTTCAGAGATAAATTCCGCAGCACTGACCTTTCCTCTGCTGATACCTGTAAGCTGCCGTTCCCACTTTGCAGTTAATTCCGGGGACTTCAAGTCCTCCGGTACAAGATTTATCAGCTGCATACCCTTTGATGTAGGAACAATTTCCTTTCCATCCCTCTCCATATAGAAGGAATCAAAGAGCTTTTCAATTATATCGGCACGGGTAGCAGGAGTTCCTAACCCACTGGCATTATCCAATATTTCCCTTAGTTCTTTATCTCCCACAAACTTACCGGGATTCTCCATACCGGACAACAGTGTAGCCTCAGTATACCTTGCGGGAGGTTTTGTTTTACGGTTCACAGCCTTTATAGAACCAATACACAAGGCTGCTCCTTTCTTGATATCCGGAAGAACCTGATCCCTCTCCTCCAAATCCTGAACGTCAGAGTCGGGCAGTCCCTTATAAATAGACTTCCAGCCCAATGACTTTACTATTTTCCCCTTAGCATAAAACTGTTCTCCAGCTGCTTCAACCCTTATCGTGGTCTGTTCATATTCAAAGGGTCTGCTCATAACGGCAATAAACCTCTTAACTATCAAATCGTAAATATTGCGTTCATCTTTATCCAGCGACCCAAGGCTCACATACTGCTCTGTCGGTATAATGGCGTGGTGATCCGTAACCTTGCTGTTGTCAACAAATCTCCTAGTTATATTAGGCTTGTTTTTTATCAACTCCTTAGCAGCAGCGGCATAAGGCCCTACAGCAATACTTTTTAGTCTTTCCAAAAGCGTGGGAACAATATCTTCGGTTATATATCTTGAATCGGTTCTCGGATAGGTCACCAGCTTATGGCTCTCGTATAACTTCTGCATAATTGAAAGAGTTTTTTTCGCGGAATAACCGAATATGCGGTTTGCATCCCTCTGCAACTCAGTAAGGTCATAAGCTAAAGGTACCGGCTCGCTTTTTGCCTCTTTTAATACCTCCACAACCTTTCCATCCTGGCCTTTGACCTTATTAACTATTTTATCGGCATATTCCCTGTCAAAAACCCTCGTCTGACCCTTCTTATCCCTCCAATGAAGAATTAAAGTTCCGGGGACATCGAGCCCCCGTCTCTTTTCGGTTATTTCATTTCGTGAAATCCCACTAATTAAACCTTTTACATCAGCTTCAATTGTCCAATAATCTTTTGGAACAAACCGCTTTATTTCATTTTCCCGTTCTATAACCATGGCAAGAGTAGGTGTTTGTACCCTCCCTGCCGAAAGCTGGGCATTGTATTTGCATGTAAGTGCCCTCGTTACATTGAGTCCTACCAACCAATCGGCCTCAGCACGGCATTGGGCTGATTTGTATAAATTATCGTACTCTTTGGCAGGTCTTAAATTATTAAACCCGTCCCTTATTGCCCTATCGGTTTGGGAAGAAATCCACAAACGCTTCACTGGCTTTTTAAAGCCTGCTTTCTTCATAATCCATCGTGCAACCAGCTCACCTTCCCGGCCAGAGTCTGTGGCTATCACCAGTTGATCGACATCATCCCTTCTCATTAGCCCTTTTACTATATTAAACTGTTTGGCAGTCTTTCTAATCACCACCAGTTCCATTTTGTCGGGCAGCATTGGAAGTAACTCAAGCTCCCATTTCTTGTATCTTTTATCGTAAGCTTCAGGATCCGCTAATGTTACGAGATGCCCCAAGACCCAAGTCACAATATATTTAGGCCCCATAAGATACCCGCCACCATTCTGCTTGCAGTTTAGCACCCTTGCCAAATCTCTTCCCACCGATGGCTTTTCTGCCAGTACTAAAATCTTACCCATTATGAATTCCTTTCCTTTTGTGCCTCGAATGTATTTGAATGTAATTGACAAACTATCTGGTATCTACTATACCACAAAACCCTATTTACTTCAGCATATTTTCTTCTACATGGCACGGTAAAAGCATGAACCCATCTCCTGCCAATACTCTCACAAGAGAGTTTTTTAAAATGCCATTTCAGCATTTAATATTCAGGCAAGAAAATCATTTTTTAAGAAATGCCCCCGGGATTACTAAGATATGGCGTGT
>JAAYTO010000070.1 GCA_012523755.1 Clostridium sp.
AAAATAAATAGAGCCCGACAAATAGTTTTTTAAGACTATCTGCCAGGCTCTATAGGTGAGTCATTCGCTCCCTTTGTGGCTCTGTGCCAGATCTATTCACTTTTCACCCCGCCTTTTTCTCCAGCTTCACTTCAAAGACCTCCCTGCATTCAGGGCATTTGATTTCTATATCTGCATAATCGGCATCAAATACTCTGTGATTGCAATGGGGGCAGCGGACAATATATTGTTTGTTGCTCATTTCTTGCCACGCTCCCTTTTCTTTTCCTCTTCCTGAAGCATTTTCACTGCTTCTTCCATACTGGTTTCATCTGCCCAGAAAGCACCAGATACAGGCTCACCATACTTTTCAAAAAGCTGCCTGTTACGTTCTTCCTCTTTCGGGTCTATCTTCACAGGCTTTGGCTTGTGTGCTTCATAGAATTCCATTTCATCCTTTGAAACTGGAAAGCCTGTCCTGATATGTTCTTCAATGCCTCTGACTCTTTCTCTGATTTCATCCTTCACAGCCATTTCAGAAAGTGTCTTGAACAGCTCACCGCCTGTAATAGATCCACGCTCATTGAACATGAATTCCGACAAAACCTTACCTGTAAATCCCCAAATCTGCTCTTTAGCATAGTCCTCTGCAAGTCTCTTGATAAGCATATTTTGTATTACCAGCGGAACTGGGAGCCTGAATGTGTTGCTGTACTGCTTCATTTTTTTGTAAAACTGTGCATTCCATGAACAGATCATCTTAATTCCCTCTATGATAAGCTGGTTACGGCTTAAGCCAAGCTGCTCTGCTGCCTTATCCATCTCCTCAAAGGCTGGTGTGTCCTTGCTGATGCGGATTGTGAAAGTATCTGCCATGGATAATTCCCCCTTTTATTTGATAGTTATATTCTATCAGAGTCATTATTTTGTGCCAATATATTAGTGTTACATTTTGTGTTACATTTTATAAAATGGACATAAAGAAACCCGGCTACCGTTTTATTGGTTTGCCGGGTAAGGAAAGACGGTCATTGTTAGACAACCGACAATCAATTCATCAAGAACTTTTACTGTTTTACAGTTTACTTAAATCAATAATCTCTGACTTTTCCGTAAAATCTTTACCCACATAATAGTCGATCTGTAATTCATTTGAATTAACAAACTTCGCACTAATTATTGCAGAAGAAGGTGGAACTGTTTCTGAGAAATTTCTTTCAATCTCCTTAAAATATAAAGCCTTGTCAAAAATATCAGAAATGATTAGCTTCTTGCTTTGAACCAACACTATTTTACCTTTATCAATAAATACAGGCGTATCATATGCTTGTGAAATCAAGTTAGCTTTTGTATCATAAAAATAAGTTGTGCAGAAAGGACTACCATAGCTAATTGTAACCTGAATTATTTCATTCTCCAGTTTATTTATATGTGGCTCCTTAGGTACAGTAGTTTCATCTACAACCTTTTTATTCTTATCGAATAGCTTAACAGTGTAGGTTCCATCTTCATTTTTATATATACTATAAAACTCTTCTAACGGGACTGATAATTTTTTCGTTTCTACTGTTGTCGGCAATACTGTAATCGATGGTGCTTCTGTTATGCTTTTTCTTTCACAAGCAACAAATGAAACACACAAGATAATTATTAAAATAATTAATGAACCCTTTTTAGTCATCACTACCTCCACTATTTATACTTATAAAATTTGAAATCATCTTTCTCTGCCCCAGATACCTTCACTTCTTGAACCTTATCATTAACCCATGGGGGTACTAGTGAAGGATATGATTTCGGAAATTTTTTATGTAAAGCAGCTTGAGCCTTAGGACTATAGTATAGCACAGCGCCATTTGTATTATCTTCAGACTTTCCGTTATACACATCCAGAACAATACTAATCAATTTTTCTAGCTTAGCATTAGAACCATCCCTGTTGTTTAGATACTTTTCTGCAGTTTTATATGGTTCATTAGGATTGGTATATGCATCAAATCCACTATTTTATTTGTTCATACTTACCCCTACCAAGCAATAAGTTTTCTTCCTGTTGCATCTGCAATTGACTTATATTGTACTGCTTCAAATTCATCACCTATGCAATTATTATATACTTTGTCTAATATATCCCTATCTTTGCAATAGAATTCAATAAATATTGAATCTGTACATAGAAAAACCAATTCACAATTACTTTTTAAAAAATCTTCAAACGTCTCAATTTCAGTGCTTTCACCCCCAACAGGATATGCTTTTATATCAGCAAATATCATGTAATAGTTATCTCTTGATATGCATCTAAAGAATTCTTCTCCACTCAAGATGCTTGCCCCAAAAAAGTTTTCTTCTGGACTACTATTTTCTGGGTATATAAAATCATCTGTATTTATATACCACATATAATTCAATAAATTAATCCCGTTTAGTATTTTATTCAAATAATTGCTATATTCATTTTTAACTCTAATATCTAAGCTGTAGATCAGCAAATTGTTTTCCCCCGATAGCTCATAAAAACGTCAAAATAAAATCTGCTTAATCATTCTTTAGAGAAAATAATCTGACTTAAAATCTATCACAATAAAATTACCCTATTGACCTGCCGTTTAATTTGGTT
>JAAYTO010000071.1 GCA_012523755.1 Clostridium sp.
ATGCAGATATTAAAAAGCCGGCATATGATACACCTACGCTGGCATCACGAGGCAGTTCAAAGCCTGAAGTCAAAAACAGTACTTCCTTTTCGGAATTGAATAAAATGAATGCTTCAGAGTTAATAAAACTAAGCAAAAGAAAATTTCATATGACAGCCACTGCATATGATTTATCCTATAAAAGCTGCCGCAAAACAAGAGAACATCCTGCATACGGAATTACCGCCTCGGGAGCCCGTGCCACAGTCGGTAGAACCATTGCTGTTGATCCAAAAGTCGTCCCGTTAGGAAGCAAGGTGTACATAATCTTCCCGGAAAGTTACAGTCACATGAATGGAGTATACGTTGCGGAAGACACTGGCAGTCTTATTAAAGGAAATAAAATTGATATCTTTTTCGGAGAAGACAATCCCGGAGAGATGGTCGTCAACAAAAAGGCTTTAGAGTTTGGAATACAATTGGTTGAAGTCTACCTGTTGGAGTAATGCAAAGCCCTCGAGGAAGTGCACACTATTTAAAAAAACCAAAAGATGCATTGCAAAGCAATCTATTCTATTTTCTTTTTAAACTCACTGATTTTATCCCTTAGCTCTGCTGCTCTTTCAAACTGAAGCTGGGCTGCAGCACTCTTCATTTCCTTCTCTAGCTTATTGATAATACTCTGGATCTCTTCCTTGCTCATGGATACTTTATCACCCCGGATAAAGTATTTGGCATCCTCTTCCGCAACCTTCGAAACCTCAATTACATCCCTGATGCCCTTTTGAACACTCTTTGGAGTAATTCCATACTTCCGATTATACTCCGATTGTATCCTCCTTCTTCTGTTAGTCTCGTCAATAGCCTTTTTCATTGATTCGGTCACAGTATCAGCATACATAATAACCTTTCCCTCGACATTTCTGGCAGCTCTTCCTATGGTCTGAATCAATGAAGTTTCCGAACGCAGAAAACCTTCCTTATCAGCATCTAAAATTGCCACAAGAGAAACCTCCGGCAAATCTAATCCTTCTCTCAAAAGGTTTATGCCCACGAGAACATCAAAAACCCCGAGTCTTAAATCACGGATTATTTCCATTCTTTCAATGGTATCAATATCCGAGTGAAGATATTTAACCTTAATATCCAACTCATTCAAGTAGTCTGTAAGATCCTCTGCCATTTTCTTTGTAAGGGTGGTAACCAGTATACGCTGCTTTTTTTCAGTTCTTTGGTTTATTTCCCCGATAAGGTCATCAATCTGCCCCTTAACCGGCTTTACTACTATCTCAGGATCCAAAAGTCCTGTAGGCCTGATTATCTGTTCTGCCATTTGCTTGGAATGCTGCTTTTCATATTTGGCAGGTGTCGCACTAACAAATACAATCTGGTTAATTCTCTCTTCAAACTCCTCAAACTTAAGGGGTCTGTTGTCAAAAGCCGACGGAAGCCTGAAACCGTAATCTACCAACGACTCTTTCCTCGACCTGTCTCCATTATACATTGCACCTATCTGAGGAACCGTAACATGGGATTCATCTATAATCATCAAATAATCATCGGGAAAATAATCAATAAGGGTATAAGGAGCACTTCCAGGCTTCCTTCCGCTAATATGCCTTGAGTAGTTTTCTATCCCCTGACAAAAACCTATCTCCTGCATCATCTCTATATCATATCTTGTCCTCTGTTCGAGTCTCTGTGCCTCTAAAAGCTTGCCTTCGGATTTAAACTCCCTCAGGCGTTCCTCCAATTCCTGCTCTATTGATTCAATGGCTCTGTCCATTTTTGCCCGGGTTGTAGCGTAGTGGGATGCCGGAAAAATAGCGGCATGGGATCTAACCCCTGTAATTTCTCCTGTTAGAGAATCAATCTCCGTAATCCGTTCAATTTCATCACCAAAAAACTCTATTCGAATAACCTTGTCGGAAGAGGATGCAGGAAATATCTCAAGAACATCTCCCCTCACCCTGAACTTTCCTCTCTTAAAGTCAATATCGTTTCTTTCGTACTGTATATCTACCAACTTCCTTATGACATCATCTCTCTCCCTAGTCATACCCGGTCTTAAAGAAAGCATAAGATCAGTATAATCCTCGGGGTCACCCAATCCATATATGCAAGATACGCTAGCAACTATTATAACATCCCTTCTTTCAAACAAAGCAGCCGTAGCAGAGTGTCTTAGCTTATCAATCTCATCATTTATGGAAGAATCCTTCTCAATATAGGTATCCGTGGATGGAATATAAGCCTCAGGCTGATAGTAGTCATAGTAGCTGACAAAGTACTCAACACAGTTATCCGGGAAAAACTCCTTAAATTCACTACAAAGCTGGGCTGCCAGTGTTTTATTATGTGCTATCACAAGGGTAGGCTTCTGAACCCTCTCTATGACATTGGCCATGGTAAAAGTTTTACCCGATCCTGTAACACCTAAAAGGGTTTGTGCCCTATATCCCATATTTATTCCCTCAACCAGCCTATCCACCGCTTCAGGTTGATCGCCGCAAGGCTTATAATCAGATACAAGCTTAAACTCATGCATAATACACACCTCAATCCTAACGTCCCATTTAAGAAAAGATTTTATAGTTGAACAAAGGTGGAGAAAAATTTCCCACAAACTCACGTTTCTTTCATATCCCCCCCTCTTTCTCAGGCAGCAAGAAGGCTCTTCTTTTATAATTCAAGTTTTACCTGCTATAATTCAAATTTTACCTGTCCATCCTCAGTGTCTTCACCCTTCAGATAGCAACCTATTGCTGGGATGTTTTTGGTTCTGTAATAATCAAGATCCTTAAAGGAAACCTCATTAATCCTTTTTACTTGGGTCATAATACTGCCCTTTTTTGACTTTAAAACCTGAACTCCCTGCGAATCCCTAGTGGACTTTGAATTTATTCTACCGGTATTGAAAATCAAAACCTTTTTCAAGCTACTAAACGCAACTAATTCTTCATCTTCAATAATATGGGATATGTAAACAAGTCCACACAACCCACAATACGCATTGGAAAGCTTCTTTCTATTTGTCTTTGTAGCATAGCTGCTCAAATCAATCTTTGCTACTTTTCCATTTTCATAAGCAAAAATCATATATCCCTTATAATCATCCGTTGCAGCCATATAAATTATTTCTTCTCCATCTTCCATTCCCAAAAGATTCGCTAAATACTCCCCAAGACTGCTTGCCTTACAGTCGTCAATTTCAAATATCCTAAGCTTGTATACCGTATGCCGGTTTGAAAACAGCAGCAGTTCAGCCTTGTTACGGGTTTCAATTTCCTGCATGATAAAGTCGTCATCCTTAAGCTTATGATCAGGACTGTTTCTTAAAGACGTTAAAGGAATCTTTTTTAGATAGTTTTGCTTTGTAAGGAACAGTTTCAGGTTATAATCCTCTATCAGGTGGTCACTGGTAACTTCCTCAACTTGCTCCTCATGAATAATTTCAGTACAACGGGGTTGCCCATATTTTTTGGACACATATTCCAGTTGTTTTATAATAACTTTTTTAATTTTTTTCTCACTGCTGTATAAATCCTTCAGATCCGCAATTTCTTTCTGAAGGTTTTCAATCTCGCTAATCCGGTTTAAAATGTATTCCCTGTTAAGATTCCTCAGCTTTATCTCTGCAATAAACTCAGCCTGCACCTGATCTATGTCGAAGCCTTTCATCAGGTTAGGAACAACAAGGGCTTCCTGCTCAGTATTTCTTATAATGCTTATTGCTTTGTCAATATCAAGAAGTATCTTTTTTAATCCCAGCAAAAGATGAAGCTTATCCGATTTTTTTTCTATATCAAACAGTGTCTGTTTTTTTATGCAGTCTACCCTGAAAATAATCCATTCCTTTAGGATTTCCATAATCCCCATTACCCTGGGACGACCGTTAATCAATATGTTAAAGTTACAGCTAAAGCTATCCTGTAATGGCGTGAACTTATAAAGTTTATTCATTAACGCATCGGGATCGGTATTCCTTTTTAGATCCAGTGTTATTTTAAGCCCGTTTAAATCTGTCTCATCTCTTACATCTACAATATCCCTAATCCTGTTGCCCTTTACAAGCTCTATGGTTGCATCAATAATAGCCTCGGAAGATGTTGTGTAAGGTATCTCAAATATCTCAATACAGTTATTATCCTTATCATATCTATATCTTGCCCTTACCTTAAAACTTCCCCTGCCGGTATTATAAATCTCCCGCATGTCCTTTTCATTAAATATCAGCTGTCCTCCCGAGGGTAAATCCGGTGCCTTCAAGTGCTCAAGAATATCCACACTCTCATTTTTAATATACTCAATTGTAGTATTGCACACCTCAACAAGATTAAAACTGCAAATATTACTGGCCATACCAACGGCAATACCCTGGTTCGCATTGACCAGAATACTGGGAAAAGTACATGGTAAAAGAACCGGCTCTTTCAATGTTCCATCATAGTTGTCAACAAACTCCACGGTATTCTTGTCTATATCTTTAAAGAGCTCTTCACACATTTTATCCAGCTTCACTTCAGTATAACGGGGTGCAGCAAACTTCATGTCCCTCGAATACTGTTTTCCAAAATTCCCCTTAGAGTCCACATAGGGATGTAAAAGTGCGTTATTCCCCCGGGTCAACCTAACCAATGTCTCGTAAATGGCCATATCTCCATGGGGATTTAGCTTCATAGTTTGTCCCACTACATTTGCGGATTTGGTTCTTTCTCCGTTTAATAGCCCCATTTTGTACATGGTATAAAGGAGCTTTCTGTGCGAAGGCTTGAGTCCGTCTATTTCCGGTATTGCTCTTGACACAATCACACTCATGGCATAGGGCATATAGTTCTTTTCAAGAGTATCAACTATCTTCTGCTCGACCAAATTATTCGATGGCATATCAATACTTCACCTTTCTGTTTGTCTAAATTTCAAAAATCTATCAACTTACATCTATCATATCAAGATATTTATAACCATTTTTCTCAATATAAGATTTCCTTCCCGGAAGATTATCCCCAAGAAGAAGATCGAAAAACTCTTTGGTTTTCTCAGCATCATCAGGAAGTACCTTAATAAGCTTTCTGGTTTCGGGGTTCATCGTCGTTTGCCACATCATATCCGGTTCATTTTCTCCGAGCCCTTTGGATCGTTGTATGGTGTACTTCCCCTTCAACTTAGAAACAATTTCATTTTTTTCCTTGTCGGAATAAGCAAAATATGTTTTATCCTTTGACCTAATCTCAAAAAGAGGTGATTCCGCAATGTACACCTTTCCTGCATGTATCAGTGTAGGAATCAGTCTGTATATCATTGCAAGTATCAGGGTTCTGATCTGGAATCCATCCACATCGGCATCGGTGCAAATAATTACCTTGCTCCACCTGAGATTGTTTAAATCAAAGGTGTTGAGATCTTTAATATGCTTGCTCTTAATCTCTACACCACATCCTAAAACCTTTAGCAAGTCAACAATTATATCATTCTTAAAAATACCGTCATAACCTGCTTTAAGGCAGTTTAAAATCTTACCGCGAACAGGTATTATCGCCTGAAACTCCGCATCTCTGCCAAGCTTACAAGCACCAAGGGCCGAATCCCCTTCCACTATATAAATCTCTCTTTTGTTAACATCCTTGCTCCTACAGTCCACAAACTTCTTTACTCTATTGGAAATGTCAATATTGCCGCCAAGCTTTTTCTTTATATTAATCCTAGTTTTCTCCGCCGTTTCCCTGCTCCTTTTGTTTACCAAAACCTGCTCTAAAATCTTACTGCCTTCCATTTTATTCTCAATGAAATAGACCTCTAACTGCTGCTTCAAAAAATCAGTCATTGCTTCCTGAATAAATCTGTTGGTTATGGACTTTTTGGTCTGGTTCTCGTAACTGGTAATAGTAGAAAAGGAGTTTGTTACAAGAATAAGGCTGTCTTGAATATCCTGGAATGTTATCCTTGACTCATCCTTATTGTATTTGCCTTCAGCCTTAAGACACCGGTCTATCTCATAAACAAACGCATTTTTTACTGCCCTGTCAGGAGCTCCCCCATGTTCCAAAAAACTTGAGTTGTGATAATATTCAAGCAAATTAATCTCGTTATTAAAGCAAAACCCTATTTGAATTTTCACTTTGTATTCCGGTTTATCTTTCCTGTCTCTTCCCCGGGTAGTCGTTTCATAGAACTGAATATCGGTAAATCCCTTATCCCCGGAAATCTCTTTTATATAATCAACTATACCGTTTTCATAGCAAAATTCAAAAGTCTGTCCTGATTCTTCGTCGTTGAAAATGAACTTCAAACCTGCATTTACAACAGCCTGTTTCTTGAGCATATTTGTATAGTATTCTAAGGGTATATTTATATCTGTAAAAACATCAAAATCGGGCCTCCATTTGATAATGGTACCGGTGCTCCCATAGTCGCATTTTTTCTTTTTAAGCCCGTCCTTGTTCTCCCCCTTCTCAAAATGCAGCTCATACTTCATTCCATCCCTATATACGGTTACATCCATGTATTCAGAGCTGTACTGGGTTGCACAACTTCCTAGGCCGTTCAATCCAAGGCTGAACTCATAGTTTTCACCGGAATTGTTTCTGTATTTTCCACCAGCATAGAGCTCGCAAAACACCAATTCCCAATTATAACGCTTTTCATTTTCATTATAATCTAAAGGTATTCCCCGACCATAATCCTTAATCATAACAGAATAATCTCGGTATCTTGTGACCTCAATCACCTTCCCGAAACCTTCCCTAGCCTCATCTATTGAGTTTGACAGTATCTCAAAAACAGAGTGCTGGCCCCCTTCTATACCGTCGGAACCAAATATTACAGCCGGTCGAAGCCTTACCCTGTCAGCACCTTTAAGAGATGTAATACTATCATTTCCATACTTATTAACTCTACCTTTCTTTGCCATTACCATAACCTCTAAGTCACTCCTGTTATTTTCTCACAACACTGCGTGGGTATCCTAAAAATCAGCTTACATCAAACTTATGTTCGTGTCAAGATATACGTGGGGACTTAACACGGTAAAAGCATGAACCCATCTCCTGCCAATACTCTCACAAGAGAGTTTTTTAAAATGCCATTTCAGCATTTAATATTCAGGCAAGAAAATCATTTTTTAAGAAATGCCCCCGGGATTACTAAGATATGGCGTGTGAA
>JAAYTO010000072.1 GCA_012523755.1 Clostridium sp.
TGGGCTTACATTTTTGACGATATTATAGTATTGGGTATTTATTTGGGTATTCTATTGATACTTAAGTATGCTTTGAACATGAATATACCCATAGACAGACTTTTAGAACGGGATCCTACTGTTATGGCAGTATATTATTTTTCATTTGGTTTGTTATTTCTGGTTTATGAGCTTTTCTTTTTAAGTTTGAAAGTATCGGCAACGCCCGGTAAGATGATGCTGGGACTTGAAGTTGTTACTGATAACGGGAACAGTTTTTTCAAGGTTTTATTGAGATCCCTGGTAAAAGTAATAGCTACGGTAACAAGTATTCTTCCCTTTATATTCTTTCTGTTGGCAGCATTTAGCGAAAAAAAGCAAACAATACACGATAGGATTGCCGGTACATTTGTAATAAGAAAGAATGTTAGCCGTTCTGCTCCTAGAGAGATAGATGTCGAAGAACTGTTTGAGGAAATGAAGAGGAGAGGATACAGAACATACAGCGAACAGCAAGCCCTAGCTGAAGAAATGTATGGTTCGGGAAATAATACTGGTAGTGCTTCCTATGGTTGGCTAGGGGGATTGCTTTTCATTTTTGCATTTGTATGCTGTGCTTTCTTTACCATAGACTCATATGCAATATTTGAAGATTACGTTTTAAAACAAGCTGCTTCTAATATAAAGTACAAGGAAAACGGAGTTAAGGTAGACAGGGAAATAGCCGAAGATTATCTTGGGATGTGGATTAGCGAGGATAAGCAGTTTGGATTTACGGTATACTACGAGGATGAAACTGGTACAATGTACATTAATTCAAGTAAAAGAGCCCTTAAATTCAGGTTTGATAGTGATAATACGCTTTTTGTGACTGATGATAATAATAACGAGTTTAAAGTCGGTTGTTCTATCTATGGTGACACAATTTATATGACGCGTCCCGTAAGCGAACTGCTTGAATATAAGATTACGCTCAAAAAAGTTGGTTTCTAATACTAAGGTTACCTTTTTCCACTCTTTTTACCATGTGGACATTGGGTGCATATTGTTTCACATTTGTTTAATGCGCCCGTGGACATTACCCTCATTTTATGGTATAATGAAATAGTAGTATATTTGTTTTTACTCCTTTCGTTATTGTATTTAGGTCTATATACGGTAATGTGTTCTCAAATTACCTACACAGCTTCGTGTTAATTGTTTTCTGTAAGTTTTAATTTTCGCAAGTATAATTTATGATATTTATGGATATTTAAGTAACATGTATATTTTGACGAAAATCTTGAAGTTGCCGTACTTAAATAGTAAAATGAGAAATATATATTTACTATATAATTTATGCCTTGAAGTAGCCAATGACATTATTTGGCAAAGCCTGTTAGGGGCACAGGATTTAATTATGAGAGATTAGAACCTAGGTGTGTTAGGGAATGTTAGGGTTTGCATCAAATAATAAGGGGAGAGAACCTATGGAAGACAAGAAAAGAGTACTGGTTATTTTCGGCGGACAGTCGTCAGAACATGAGGTTTCACGTATATCAGCGACATCCATACTGAAGAACATTAACAAAGAAAAGTTTGAAGTATTAATGATGGGAATTACAAAAGACGGGAAATGGCTCCCTTATAATGGAGATATTGATAAAATCCCTTCCGGTGAGTGGGAACAAATTGCTATAGAGGGAAACGTGAAGGGTATTGGTATCCAAAGCAGTTTGTTGGATGCAATGGTTGCTTCTAGTAATACTGTTGGAAACTTAGATGAATCGGGAAAGACCCAGGTTAACGGGAAAAGGATTGATGTGGTTTTCCCGGTACTCCATGGCTGCAATGGCGAAGACGGTACTATTCAGGGACTTTTTGAGCTTGCTTCGATGCCTTATGTGGGTTGTGGTGTTTTGGGCTCTGCTTTGGGAATGGATAAGATTTATGCCAAGATAATGTTTGAAAAAGCAGGGATACCTCAGGCGGACTACCTTTATTTTACAAGAAAAGAAATAGGCCGGGATATTGACAATGTTGTTTCGGAAATAGAAGAAAAGTTTGCATACCCGATATTTGTAAAGCCTTCAAATGCCGGATCTTCAGTGGGTATAACGAAGGCACATGATAAGAGGGAATTGGAAGAGGCATTAAATTTTGCGGCCCGGTACGACAGAAAAGTATTGGTTGAAGAGTATATCAACGGCAGAGAAGTGGAATGTGCTGTTTTGGGAAACGATGATCCAGATGCATCTACAGTGGGTGAAGTAATTCCGGGAAATGAGTTTTATGACTACAAGGCAAAATATATTGACAACAGCTCAAAAATTAAAATACCTGCTGATTTGCCTGAAGAGACTATTGAAAAAATCAGGGGGTATGCAGTAAAGGCCTTTAAAGCTTTGGACTGCTGTGGCTTGGCAAGGGTTGACTTTTTTGTGCATAAGGAAAGCGGCAGGGTTTATATAAATGAAATCAACACTATGCCCGGTTTTACAAGCATCAGTATGTATCCCATGCTCTGGGAGGCATCCGGGGTACCTTATGGAGAGCTTATTGAAAGGTTGATAAATCTTGCAGTTGAGAGATATGAAGATAATACGAGGGAAATTGACGGATAGAGGTTATGGTTTTGCGAAGCAGTAATCAGGATTTGAAGTCTTGCGAAGGAACGTTATAGATTAATAAAATTTTTTGCAGTTTAGCCGTAATATATTTGGGGGAAAATACTATGGATAACAGACCGATTGGCGTTTTTGATTCAGGATTGGGTGGACTTACCGTTTTAAAAGAGATTAGAAATTTACTGCCGACAGAGAGTATTGTTTATTTTGGAGACAGCGGAAGGGCACCTTATGGAACGAAATCAAAGGAAACCGTTATTAAGTATACATTTCAGAACATACGGTTTCTTTTAAATCAAGATATAAAGATGATTGTAATTGCATGCAACACCGCAAGTGCTTGCAGTATTGATTTGGTGAAGCACAGCTTTGACATTCCGGTGGTAGAGGTGGTAGAGCCCGGGTCGGTGAGTGCTGTGAGGGAAACGGTGAACAAGAAGGTTGGGGTAATAGGAACTATAGCAACGGTAAACAGTGGAGTTTACGAAAAGGCAATAAGCCGCTTGGATCCCTCAATAGAGATATTCCAGAAGGCATGCCCCATGTTTGTGCCCCTTGTTGAGGAGGGCTGGTGGGAAAATGATATTGCACAAAGAATTGCTGAGGAATACTTGCTCTCATTGAAGGAGAAGGGTATTGACAGCCTTGTTTTAGGGTGTACCCACTATCCTCTTTTGCATAACACCATCTCAAAGGTGATGGGAGAGGGCGTCAAATTGGTTAGTTCGGCATTGGAGGTTGCTAAAGTTGTTAAGGAGGTGATAAATGAGAATAACGCCGCAAGGAATGAAAAAATCGGACCTGTGTACAGGTTTTACACCAGTGACAGTGTCGAAAAGTTTGAATCTCTAGGAAATTCCATTTTAAACGAAAAAATACGTTCTGCTGAAAAAATTGATATTGAGAGATATTAGTAACACTGAAAACCTGTTGAATCGTGGAAGAACTTTATGTACTAAGAAAGCAGGAAGGTATTTAAATTATTAGTAGGGGCAGTATGCCCTTATCAAAATGGAGGCGGTTTTATGAATAAGAATGTTATTATATCGGTAAAAGGGATTCAAACTTCTGCAAACAATGATAAGAATATATTGGAACTGGTGACAGAGGGTAAGTACTATAGAAAGGGCAATGCTTATTTTGTGACCTATAAAGAAAGTGAAGTTACAGGAATGGAAGGCACTACCACCACTTTGAAGATTTCTGACGGAGTAGTGACTTTAATGAGGTTTGGATCGGTTAACACCCAATTTATTTTTGAACAGGGACAAAAACACATGTCATACTATGATACTCAGTACGGAACCTTTACAATGATGGTTACTGCTCGCTCAGTGTCGATAGACGTTAACGACACAGGTGGAGAAATAAAGGTTGATTATAAGCTTGAAATAGATAATAATAAAAGTGGTGAGAATGATTTGCATATGTTTATTAGAGAGGTAGGGCAGTTGGATGACAAATGTTGTGGAGACTATAAAACATCAAATTGAGGAGATTGTTAAAAACTCAATACAAAGGGCATCGGGAAACGGAGACATTCCGGTACTGCCGGTGGAAGAACTTATTATAGAAGTACCAAAGGATGCTGGACATGGTGATTTTTCAACCAATATTGCCATGCAGGGGGCAAAAGTTGTAAAAAAACCACCCCGACAGGTGGCGGAAATTATAATTAAAAATATGGATTTGAACAATACATACATCGACAGAGTTGAGACAGCCGGACCTGGATTTATTAATTTTTTCCTTAACAATGACTGGTTGTATGATGCCTTGAAAATTATTCAAACTAAAGGAGAGGACTATGGCAGAATAGATTTGGGCAAGGGACAGAGAGTAATGGTTGAGTTTGTCAGTGCCAATCCCACTGGTCCTCTCCATATGGGCAATGCCCGGGGTGGTGCGTTAGGTGACTGCATTGCCAGCGTTTTAGAGCGTGCCGGCTATGATGTGACTAGGGAATACTATGTAAATGATGCCGGCAACCAGATTGAGAAGTTTGGTATATCCCTCGAAGCCAGATACATTCAGCTTTTAAAGGGTGAGGATGCAGTAGAGTTTCCCGAGGACGGCTATCAAGGTGAGGACATTATTGAGCGGGTGAAGGAGTATATCGAAGAAAACGGGGACAAGCTTCTTAACGTGGACAGTGAGGAAAGACGCAAAATCCTTGTTGAGTATGTTCTTCCTAAAAATGTCGAAGCAATAAGAAAGGGGCTTGAAAGCTACGGAATCAAGTTTGACGTATGGTTTTCCGAACAGTCCCTGTATGATAGCGGTGAAGTTCAGGAGACTTTGGATTATCTTGAGAAAAACGGCTTTACAACAAAAAAGGATGGGGCTGTATGGTTCAAGGCCACGGAGTTGGGAGCCGACAAGGACGAGGTATTGGTAAGGAATAACGGTATTCCTACATACTTTGCTTCCGATATTGCATATCACAGGAACAAATTTATAAAACGGGGATTTGACCGGGTAATAAACCTTTTAGGAGCCGACCACCACGGACATGCCGGCAGGATGAAATGTGCCGTAAAAGCTCTGGGAATTGACCCGGACAAGCTTGATGTTGTTTTATTCCAGCTAGTGAGACTTTACAGAAACGGCGAGATAGCCAGGATGTCTAAAAGAACCGGGAAGGCAATTTCGTTGACCGATTTATTAGAAGAGGTTGGAAGGGATGCCGCAAGATTTTTCTTCAACACCAAGGCATCGGGCAATCACCTTGATTTTGACTTGGATTTGGCAGTGGAGGATTCAAAGGACAACCCCGTATTTTATGTTCAGTATGCCCATGCAAGAATATGCAGCATGCTGAGTTTATTGGAAAGTGAAGGGTTCAAAGTACCGGATATAAACTCCGTGCAATTGTCTTTACTGGAGTCTTCGGAAGAGATTGAACTTATGAAAAAGCTGGCGGCATATCCGGAGGAAATAAGGATTTCTGCCCAGACTTTAGAGCCAAGCAGGCTTACAAGGTACGTCCTTGATGTTGCCGGAGGCTTTCACAGCTTCTACAACGCTTGCAAGGTTAAGGGACAAGATGAAAAATT
This sequence comes from Clostridium sp., assembly GCA_012523755.1. Classification (GTDB taxonomy): domain Bacteria; phylum Bacillota; class Clostridia; order Acetivibrionales; family Acetivibrionaceae; genus Hungateiclostridium. The sequence goes on from JAAYTO010000072.1 coordinate 5,642, forward strand.
AACGAAAGCAAGAATGGTTCTTGTGGACTGTACGAGAATAGTCATTAGGAATGTGTTGGATCTTTTAAGCATAACGGCACCTCAAAAGATGTATAAGTGTTTTGAAGAATAAATCTGAAGAAAAATACTTCAGAAACTTAAGTTTTGCTTCACAATGCTTTTTGCGTGTTTTGCTTCACTTTAATATGTACCCGTAGCATGTGCACTTTCAGTGGAGCAGGTACAATGTTTGTGAGCACTGTAGCGAATAGCCTTGGATTTGTTTTATCCAGGGCTATTTTAAAGGTGGTAATTAATAGGATGAAAGGATATAATATATATAATTAAAATACAGAGGAGGATGGATTATGAGGATTAAATGGTTGGGGCACGCATGTTTTCTTTTGACTTCGGAAAAAGGTATCAGGATTGTTACGGATCCTTTTGATGAAACTGTGGGGTACAGGGTTGAGAAAACAGAAGCAGACATTGTGACTACAAGCCACGATCATTATGACCATAATAACATCGGCATGATAGAGGGCGATGCAAAGCATATACAAGGCTCGGGGAGGGTAAAAATAAAAGACATTGAAATAATGGGGGTTCAGACATGTCATGATGAATGCGGGGGAAAAAAACGTGGGAAAAACCATGTATTTAATTTTAGAATTGATGGAATAAAGGTTTGCCATCTGGGGGATCTGGGTCATGTTTTAACCCATGAACAGGTGAAGGAAATAGGTGATGTCGATGTGCTATTGATTCCTGTGGGTGGAATTTATACAATAGATTACAAAGGAGCTTATGAGGTGGTTAATCTCCTCAAACCTTCAATAATAATTCCCATGCATTTTAAAACACCGGACCTAAGCTTTGAGCTCGACGGCGTGGACAAATTCCTTGCACAAATTGGCGGAGGAGAGTATGTTTCAAAGCAGGAGATAGAGATTAACAAGGATGAAATCGGTGGGGATCGCAAGGTATTGGTTTTGGATTATTGCTGATGCATTCGGGTGCATGTTATTTATGTGAAGAAAATGTGGAGGAAGCATTTTTCTTCACATTTATTTTTGCGTAAAAACGCTATTAATTTTTATCTACCTTTAAAAATACAAAAAACTTGTTTATAGAAGATAATCAGCAATTATCGCTGTTTGACTTCTTTGACTGTGGGTTTTACTGATTAGTCTTGACTATAAATGTATACGGACAGAACTAATTTTTCAAGAGCGAGAGGAATGGTTTTGTGTGATTAAAAAAGAAAATATCCAATAAGTACAAATATGAGTGTGCCAAGCAAAGCTTGGCAGTTTCAGTTGGTGAAAATCTAACACAGGAAAAGGCTAGCCACCACCCTGTTACTGTAGACCTACGGCCATACTGGTAACAGTATGACTGGTTGCAAGGTCGCAGGAATACA
>JAAYTO010000073.1 GCA_012523755.1 Clostridium sp.
AACACAAGCCCCGGATACCGGGGTTTTTTTGTTTTTATGTGTGTAATCAATTCATGATGCAAATGATTTGACAAGCCTTAAATAATAATGCTACCATTTAAAAGAACCTCTAGAATCTAATCATTATGGAATGTAAAATAATAGTTTTTTATTATTCTAAAATTTTTGAATCTATCCAACATGGAAAGCAAGTACATTTAATGTATTTGCTTTTTTTATTAAAATTTGTCATGATTTGTCCAACCGTTATGCTAAAATTAGGATAAAAATAAAAATATTTGACAAACAAGAAAGATTATATTATAATTCTTCATGTAACAGTTCCAATCAAAAAATATTATGGCAAGAAAAAGGAGGTGAAAAAGAAATTGAGATTAAAACTTAAATTTGAATTGAAAAAAAATGAAATTCCCCGCGATTACAGACCTTTTATTTTATCTTTTATTAAGCATTCTGTCTCAAGTTATGACCAGACATTATATCGAAGCCTTTATGAAAGCGGCGCAATTCCTAAAAGGTACACTTTTTCCGTTTGGCTGGATACACCCAGCTTTCAATCCGAATTAATTCAGATTTGTAACAATCGAATGGACATCCAGTTTTCAACAAGTGATACGGTGCTTGGCATACATATTTATAATGCATTTTTGAAAATGAGAATGAAGGATTTCAGCATACCCCTTAATAATGTGCTTTTGCTTAAACAAATCCAACTTATACCTGAAAAAATCATTACCGGCAAAAAAATACTTGCCCAGTTTATTTCACCGTTAGTTGTTCGTTCACATACACAAGACAAAGATTTTTACTACAGCATAGCCAATTCTGAATTTAATAAGGAACTGATGAAAATACTCCGTTATCAGCTTGAAATTCTTAACGATCTTCCATTATCTTTGTTAGAAGATTTCCATATGACACCTGTTAAACCACAAAAGACAGTTGTGCAGTTTTATGGTCAGTACATAGAAGCAACATTGGGTACTTTTGAGATGGAAGGTGATCCTATTTTATTGGATTATTTTTATAAACAAGGATTAGGATCAAAACGCAGTTGCGGATATGGGATGATAGTTGTTTAAGAGGAGGTGATATTGTTGGCTTGTGAATATATAACCATAACTTTGAAAGATTTCTTATTCAATGCAGGCATATGCGGATTTATTAAGGTCCTGCAACTGGAAGGTTTTGATCTTGAGGAGCAAGAAACAGGTAATACTATACAGGTTCCGGTATCATTACTTAAGAACTTCCACCATGATTATATTAAAGCATTGCTGAACACTTTTCAGAACGAAACATTATACCAAAGCCTTATTAATCAGTATGAGCAATTCGCCAGAACAAAACTTGAGGATATATCATCAGAAAAATATGAGAATTTTATTAGAAAATTATGTGACAAACTTGAAAGTGCGAGCTACAAATCAGGATATCATATAATTTCCGCAAAAGGTGACACCTTTGATGTTCTTTCACTTGTAAAAGTATTGAAAAAGGAAAAAAACATCACCAAATCATTAAATATTAGCAGCGACTTAATTCAATATATGAAAAAGCATTGTGAGACGCTTTGCATGAAAGATATCATCTATACAAAAATACTTTTGTTCTGGCAGGGTATTGCTTTTTTAAACAGCTCAAATTCAAAAAAAGACATAAAAGAATGCTATTACAAAGATTTTGTTAAATCCACTTTAGAATATTTGGAGAATAAGAAGAAAGGTTCAATGCAATGCATCCAGTGCGGAAATCCTATAAATACAACCATCGGCAGGAGTATGTCATGGCTTAATGATGTGGGTATTGATATAACTCGAAAGCGGTCTCATTATTGGAACTTTAATCCGGATACTTACATATGCCCTATCTGTGCATTAGTATATTCCTGTGTTCCATTGGGGTTTTCCATATTTGGTTCAGAAGCAATCTTTATAAACAATAATGAAAGCATTCATGAGTTGATTGCAGTAAAGAACATTTTTGAACAAGGTGGAGAAAAATACACTACTTTGAACCAACCTTACTATGAGGTGTTGTATACCTTTATTGATGATGCAACACAGCAACAAACAAGAGAAATTCAAAATATTCAGATTATTAGAAGAATTCCTTACGGCTCGGATTCCTGGAAGTATGCTTTCAATACTCTTTCTAAGCCTTTACTGGAAATACTCCATGCGTGCAGATATAATTTCAAACATTTATTAAAATGGTCTTTTAAAGACAAAGACACCTATATTAACGTGTACCAGGAAGTTGCAGATAATTTCTTATCAGGCAAAAATCAGTATGCTCTGGTACATACCATTTTGCAAAAAGTCTTTACTGAAAATCTTAAAGCCCCGTATGTGAAGGACATTCTGGCGATTCAGAGACGCAGGATGAGAAGGTTTTATTCGGAAGAAGGAGGTAGTGCGGCAATGTATATAAGCCAAAAAGAATTTGAAACTGCCTATAATGAAGGCAAAAAAATTCGCGAACAGTATGCCGGAACAATTACTGAAGTGAAAGACAGAAACACAAAAGTCAATGAAAGTTTCCGTTCCTTTGTTTATCCTTTATTGCTTTCATTAAAAACGAAAGATAAAGCCAAGTTCAACGACACAATGTTCCGCTTCTATGTAGGCAGAAGTGAATCAATTCCTAAGATTCTTATTGATATGCAGCAGAGTGATGAAAAATTCCAGATGTTGGGTTATACATTTGTAGCAGGTCTCTATGGTGAAAGCTTGGATTTAAAGAAGAACGCTGAAAATACAATAAACGAGGAGGTTAAATGATAATGAAAAAAGGTTTAACTATGTCTCTAATAATTGAATGCGGAAGCGCAAACTACGGCGAAGGATTTGGCAATATTACTCCACTTAAAAAGCTTACAAGGGGGAGTGGTGAGAGTTATTCATACATTTCAAGGCAGGCATTAAGGTACAATATTATTCAGCAAATGGGTTGTGACAATACACCTGTTGAGGCAAAAGGCTCAGGAACCAAAAAGGTACTGCAGTTTCATTCCGATGCTGATATTATTAAATATCCTGAGATTGATCTGTTTGGGTATATGAAGACCGATTCCGGTGAAAAAGCAACAACAAGAAGTGCTGTTGTTCGATTAAGTAATGCTATCGCTCTCGAGCCTTATACAGGCGATACCGACTACTTAACCAATATGGGTCTTGCAGCAAGGAAAAAAAACGCAGAAAATTCTATTGCTCAAAGCGAAATACATCAATCTTTCTATGCCTATACCATTGCTATAGATCTGGACAGAATTGGGGTTGATGAAGTTGACGGAAAAGTAATTTCAATTGACAACACTGAAAAAGCAAACCGACTAGAAAAATTCCTTGATACTGTCATGTTTTTGTATAGGGATATAAAAGGACGAAGAGAGAACCTATCACCGGTATTCGTTGTTGGAGGCGTATATGACACAAAAAATCCTTTTTTTGAAAACAGACTGCAATTATTCAGAGGAAACTTAAAGATTGACATCATTAAGCAGGTTATTGATTCTGCGAATTCGATAAAAGAAAATACCGGAATAGGCTATCTTAAGGGAACTTTCAGAAATGACAAAGAAATTATAGAACAATTGAAACCCGTTTCAATAAAAGAATACTTCGAAAATATGAAACAGAAAGTGAAGGGGGCTTACAAATGAAGGCTATCCGAATAGAGGCGTACCAAAACATGCCTTGCTATCGGAAAGCATCCAGCTTCAGGTTACGTGAAACATATCCATTACCTCCTTACAGTACGGTTATTGGTATGGTTCACGGCGCCTGCGGGTTTACAGAATACCATGAAATGCGAATTAGTGTGCAAGGTGAATACTGTTCAACTGTAAATGATACATATACGCACTACGAGTTTAATCCGGTTGCTAAAGGCAAGCTGGGATCAAAGGATTATGTGGAACGCTATAATATAGGATACTACTCCCGAGATAATACACATCACCGTATTAACAGAGGGGTTGGAAACCACGAACTTTTATCAGATGTTCGGCTATTATTACACGTGTGTCCAAATGATGAATCACTTGCTGAGGTTCTTTACGACGGCTTGCTAAACCCTCTTTATTACCCTTCCCTTGGGAGATGGGAGGATTTACTTAGAATCGATACAGTAGAGATATGTGACATATCGGAAGATATCACCAATGATGCTACAATTACTCTGAACAGGAATGCCTATATTCCCGTTGAGTATTACAACAGTGATGACTATAATTATAAAATTACCGGAACCCGTTATAGAATCAACAAAAGTTATGCCATTAATCCCAAGACAAAATTCAGGCATTGGAATGAACAAATAGATGTTATTTATGCTTCTCCACAGTCAAAAATTGTGAAAGGTGCCAGATGTTCAAAGGATTCTAAAGGTTACGCAGTATTTCTGGCGTAAAAAATGGAGTAGGTGATAGTATATGGATAATTTGTTTCTTGCTAAATCATATCCCAACCCGATAAGTATATCTCAGCATACAGCTGAAATGCTGAAACTGGTAGATGAATTGAAGCAAGCTTTTCCTGAAATTCTTACAGAAAAGGATTGGAACATATTAAAACTTGCAGTAATTCATCACGACATTGGAAAGATAAATGCCACATTTCAGAATAAGATCTATGTAAGGTTGAAGAATAGTATTGTATTACCGGATGTATTTGACGGTTCATTTGAAATACCACACGGATTTTTAAGCACATGCATGATTGATTATGAAAGAATTCAAAAGGAATATGGTTTTTCACAGGATGAAACAAGGCTTCTTGCCATGTCCATATACTATCACCACCATAGAAATATAAAATATGATGATAATCAACTTAAAAAAACATTGGAAGATAATATTAAACCATATATTACTAACTTTAAAAAAGAGTTTATTTTTGGAAAAATTGCAGATGTGCCTGATTTTGAGCATATAAATACTAATGTTAATTTAGAGCGGCTGGTTAAAGCCAAGGATAAGGAGCTATATACTAAATATGTGAAAATAAAGGGACTATTGAATCGCGTTGATTACACAGCAAGCGCTGGAATAACTGAAATTGAGAAAAACCCGTTTGATAATGATAACGGGTCTGTAGATCAAAAAGTGTTGAAGAAATATACAACCGACGGTAATTCTCTGGCTGATGTGCAGAAATATTTATATGAAAACAGTGACAAAAATATCATCATTACTGCTTCTACAGGAATTGGAAAGACCGAGGGAGCACTACTATGGACAAGATCAAACAAAGGGTTTTATACTTTACCCTTAAGGGTAACTATTAATGCGATATATAACAGAATAAAGGGCAGTTCTGAAGAAAATTCGCTAAATTATTTTCCGGTTGCTTTACTGCATTCAGATTCACTAAGCGTATATCTTAATGAAACGGAATCTTATGAAGCTTCTATATTTATGGACAGTGAAGCAAGGCTGTTTACCGCTCCTTTGACTATTACTACGGTAGATCAACTGTTCCGCTTTGTATTTCGTTACCACGGATATGAAATGATACCAGCTACACTGATGTACTCAAGGGTAGTTATTGATGAAATTCAAATGTACTCTCCACCTATAATAGCCTGCATCCTATATGGTTTGAGAGAAATCTGCAGATTGGGTGGAAAATTTCTTATCATGACTGCTACCATGCCAAAGATATTTATTAATATCCTCGAAGATAAGCTGAAAATGAAGGCATCCGAAGCATTCGAGCTACCAGCACCATTTTTGCGGGATAGCAACCGAACTGACAAAGCAAAACATTTCGTAAAGTTATATGAATCAGAACTGGATATTAAACAAATTGAAAAAGACAGTTTAAATCATAAAGTTTTGGTGCTTGTGAATACTGTGGCAAAGGCACAAGAAATATATGGAAAATTAAATGTTGACAATAAATGGCTGCTTCACAGCTTGTTTACCAGAGAACATAGAAGTATTCTTGAAAAACAGATAATAAATTTTTCAAAAGATGACAATGCGAAGGGCGTTTGGGTATCAACACAGATTGTTGAGGCAAGTCTTGATATTGACTTCGACATTCTGCATACTGAAATGTGCACTATCGATAGTCTTTTGCAACGTATGGGAAGGATTTTAAGAGGAAGAAATCGATTTCTTGTGGATAAATTACCCAATATTCATGTATATACCAAGGATGTATCGGGATTATACAGTGTAATCGATAAAGAGATATATGATTTTTCTCTAAATGTTTTGAGAAAGTTTGTAGATGCAGATAACCAACAGATACTAACAGAGGAAGATAAACAAAGTATAATTCAAAATGTTTACGATCCTGAACTGAACCCAAAAATATTAGAATCAAATTATTACAAAGATATTTTAAATTATATTAGTTATTTGAAAAGCATTCAGGATAAACCGTATCAACTTGAGAAGAATGAAACCAAATTCCGCGACATCGTAAGTGAACTTGTTATACCCCGATCTATATATGATGATCTTGATAGTAGGGGCATATTACAACAAATGGAAGAACAATTTCAAAAAGTTGATTCAGCCAAGAAAAGACAAATAATAGGCGATATTCTTAAACACACTATTCAAGTTTCTCATTTTTATGATAAAGAATTGTTATCCAATATTAGCAATATATTATTAGAAGAAGCCGGCAAGCGGGCATTTGCAGATACCGGAATAAAAATTTGTGACTGTCCTTACGATTTTAATATAGTTGAGAAAAAAGGTTTAGGTCTTCAGAGAAGAATGACCAAGGAAGAAAAGGACAGAATCCAGACACAGAACTCTATATGTTG
>JAAYTO010000074.1 GCA_012523755.1 Clostridium sp.
GATAAAAAATATTTTAGCATTATCCAAAAAATGAAAATTGTGCTACACTTTTATGGCAAACAACAAAGCCCGCAAACCGTCTATTTAAATGCGGTTTAGGGGGCTTTTTTTCTTATTAAGTGTCAAACTCGGGATTATACCAACTTTCTTATAGATAATCAAGCAATGCTATTTCCAAATTATAACGAATATTCTATTCTTAAATTTTTCCATCAACATTTTCATAAAGAAATAACCTAATTTCCTCTAGAAAGACCGACTTTTAAATCATATAAATTGACGGTAAATAAAATTATGTGTTATTCTAAACTTATGTGTTGAATTTAATGAATTGGGGTATATACTATTCCTCACATTTATTTAATGCACCCAATGAATTGTGACAAGTTTTAAGAGTTAAAAGAAAGGGAGAAGAAAAATGGAAAAATATTTGTATTTATTTATTGATTATGTCGCATCTGTAGGTCTGTCTGTAGGTATGAAGGTACTTTATTCAGCTATTATTCTTATAGTTGGTCTTAAACTTATTGGCTTTTTTGTTAAATTCATTACTAACTCAAAAGGCTTCCAAAAGATTGATTCCACTGTACAATCGTTTATTAAGAGCTTTACATCAATAGGACTTAAGGTGTTATTGCTTATAATTGTTGCGAGTACTCTTGGTGTTGAACTTACATCTGTAATGGCATTGCTTGCATCTGCAGGTTTGGCTGTAGGTCTTGCTTTGCAAGGGGCATTGTCGAATATTGCAGGAGGCCTTATTATACTCATATTTAAGCCTTTTAGGGTCGGGGATTACATAGAGACGCAGTCTCTTTCCGGAACGGTAAAAGAAATAACAGTCTTTTATACTATACTGGCAACTCCGGACAATAAGCGTATAACATTGCCTAACGGTTCCATGACAAATGCATCAATTACCAATTTCTCAGTTGAGGAAACCCGTCGTGTAGATTTAACCTTTTCAGCCCCTTATAGTGTAGATATTGAATTGGTCAAAAACATACTTTTAAAGCTTGCAGAAAATCATCCCATGGTATTAAAAGAACCTAAACCTATGTCGAGACTTGCTTCACATGGTGATAGTGCACTTGAATATAGATTGCGGGTATGGTGCAATAATGCTGATTACTGGACGGTATTGTATGATCTTACTGAAGGGGTTAAAAAGGAATTTGACCAACAGGGAATAATAATTCCTTATCGTCAAATAGACGTTCATGTGCTGGATAAAGCCTAGTAGTGTATTCTCAAATTACTTATGCATACATTATTCCATAGGCAGGTATCGAGCCTAGAGAAGCTATAATTATATAATTTAACGGGAGTGTGACATACATTGGAAAGGATTAAAGTGAGGACTCATGCAAGAACAGAGATGGTTGATATAACATCTAAGATTCAACAGAGTGTCAAGGAATCGGGGATTGAATCAGGAATTTGTACTGTTTTTGTGCCACATACGACGGCAGGAATCACAATAAATGAAAATGCAGATCCGGATGTGGTGTCGGACATTCTGAAGGAAGTTAATAAAATCGTCCCGTTTGAAGATGGGTATTTACATATGGAAGGTAATTCTGCGGCACATATCAAAGCAAGTCTGTTTGGTTTTTCACAGCAGATAATTGTTGAAGGCGGGAGACTTATGCTGGGAACGTGGCAGGGCATATATTTTTGCGAGTTTGACGGACCAAGAAATCGGGAGGTATATGTGAAGATAACTGCATGATGCGTTATCGGCCTTAGGACAGGTTAATCTATAAAAAATCAATTATAATAAAGTTGGATTTAAAATATGTTCCATGCCCTGACTACACAGTCGGGGCATGGATGCTTCTCTTGGCAAATATTATGTTCTATAGCTTCCGTTTATTTTTACATAATCATATGAAAAGTCACATGTCCAGATCCTGTCTGATGCAATGCCGTTTTTGAGGTTAATTTTAATTTTAACCTCATCTTTTTTGAGGATTTCCTTGGCGGTTGCTTCGTCAAATTTCAACCCTGTACCGTTACGGCATACCATCAGATCTCCAATATAGATATCCACAAGGTTGGGATCAAACTCTGCTCCAGAGTACCCGGCTGCAGTAATAATCCTTCCCCAGTTTGCATCTTCCCCGAAAATGGCCGTCTTGACAAGGGGTGATTTTGCTATTGAGCTTACAACCTTATAAGCATCCTCTTCATGCATGGCACCTTCGGCAATGACTTCAATGAGTTTGGTTGCACCCTCTCCATCCTTTGCTATCATTCTGGAAAGGTTTGTACATACATAATCAAGAGCCGCCTTGAAGTTTGCATATTCAGCATTTTCTTTAACAATGCCTTCATTTTCGGCTTCCCCGTTGGCAAGCATAATTACCATATCGCAAACACTGGTATCTCCATCTACCGATACCCTGTTAAAGGTATGGGCTACCACTTCCTTTAATGCTTTGTCTAAAAGACCTCGGGAAATATTGGTATCTGTTGTAATTATACCTATCATGGTGGCCATATTGGGATGTATCATTCCGGATCCCTTTGCCATACCGCCTATTCTGACCCTTTCTCCTTGGATTTCTATGTCCACGGCAATTTCCTTTGCAATGAGGTCAGTGGTCATAATGGCTTCGGCTGCTTCGTGACCACCTTCAGAAGACAAACTCGATATACCTGTCCTGATGCCGCCGCGAACTTTGGGGAGATTGAGAGGCATACCTATTACCCCTGTTGAACCTATAAGGATGTTTTCTTTCTGGCAGTTCAGAAGGTGTGCAGCAAGTTCCGCCATCTCCTTTGCATCCTTAATGCCCTGCTCCCCAAGACATGCATTGGCATTACCGCTGTTAATGACCACAGCCTTGGCATAACCACTCTTGATATGTTCCATTGTCAGTTGCAATGAGTGTCCCTTGACAACGTTGGTTGTAAATACCCCCGCAGCCACTGCAATGTCTTCAGAGCAGACAACAGCAAGATCCTTTTCTCCATTGTTTTTAAGTCCACAGGCAACTCCGGAAGCCTTATATCCTTTAGGAGCCGTAACTCCTCCATCAATTGTGTGTATCATTTTTTTCACTCCGTTTATTATTTATTACTGTTTATTATTCGCTGGATAAAAATAATAACAATAAAAATTATATAAAAATATTGGCAGGTATTCAACATATTTATACAATAAGTATGGAGAGTATTCAAGTGTAGGCAAGAAGGTTGATATTATGGTAACTACATTATACAATCCAATTGTTGCAGAAAAAGCAAAAAGAAAAGGAAGAGAAGAAGATGGAAAAGAAGTTGCGATGAAGATGTTAGAGGAGAAGGTAGATGTAAAACTGATCGAAAAATTTACGGGATTAAAGAGTGAAGAGATCTTAAAACTAAAAGAGGAAATTGAAAAGTAGGCTTAATAAAGTATATTTTTCAATGGAGACTGTTAGCGGGAGCGTGTAAAACAGAAAATTAAGATGAAATTAATCATAACCGCCGGCTGAGCCGGCGGTTGGTTCCGAACTCCTTTGTAGTTCAGGATCATTGCTAAAGCACTATTAAAAAGGCCTCCACTTATTGTGAAGGCCAAATTTTTACCATCCAAGCTTGCCCTTTATTTCTGAAGTAAGCTGGTCTGCCATCAATTCATGAGTAATCAGGCTTGGGTGCCAATCTTCTCCATAACCGTTGCTTGGGTCTTGTTGAGGAAACTCTACAAAATAAACCTTTGAATCTCCTCTTGAGTTAAAATCATTTATAACTTCTTTAACATAGCTGCGGCATGAATCCAAACCACTTCCCCAAAGCATTGGTCCAACACAGCAGAATATGTGGGTACCCGGATAGTTTGTACGCACCCTTGTAACAAGCTCTTTATAAGCCGTTATAAACTTTGTTCTATCGGCTGGTGTTGTTGAAAAATCGTTTGTACCAAGGTTAATAACAACAACTTGGGGGACGTAGTTTTTGAAATCCCATTGAACCCCGCTCTGTGGAAGAGTAAGGGGATAACGGTCTAGCATAAGGGGACCACCGGAACCACCGTAGTTCATAGTAAGTCCTATTCCCGACCAAGCAATTATATTTGCACTTGCATTCAATGAACGGGCAGTAATTGCGGCGTAAGACAAATAACTGTTTTCATTTTTAGGTGTAAAAGGCTGATCTTTGCTTAATCCTTCATTCCCATAAGCACACGTGATGGAATCTCCAATGAATTCTATTTTTCTTTCAAGGGGAGCAGGGGGTGCTAAAAGTTCTCCCTGACCGAAATCGAATCCGAGAATCTGAACTTCACCCTGAGAGGCTTCTGTACGTTTCCACAAAACAAGATGGTGGTTTGTGTTTGAAAGACCAGTTACAAGTTTAACGGTCGATGTACTGTTGACCATAAAGGGCTGTAAAACATTACCGTCTACAATAGCCTGAAACCAGTTTTCACCAGTGGATTTGAGGGTTACACTGGCTTCAGTTCCTGAAAAATTCAGCTCGACATTGCTTCCGGACCATGCACATTTTGGACCCTGTGGATCTGAAAAATCAAACCTTCCATTATATAAAAATCCTGGATTGCCTGGTATAGTAGTATCTTCTGCAGGGAATTTGTCAATTTTTCTTAATATGTATCTTTTCATTAATGTTATGTCTGTGGAATCTATACTGTTGTCTGCATTAACATCAGCGGCTAATTTGCCTTTATCGTAAGGGAAAGTAAACAATTTTCGAAGTACATATCTTTTTAATATTGTTAAGTCTGTGGAATCCACCTGTCCACTTCCGTCCAGATCACCGTATGTAAAATCATTAGTTGGCAATGGGGTATGTGTTGGAGTATGCGTTGGAGTATATGTTGGCTTTGTTGTTGGAGTAGGTGTATTTTGTTTTCCGCCAGCACCTCTTATAAGAGCCTCAGCAATTTCGGGATAATGCCATGAAAGTCCAGATCTGTTAAATATAGAATAAGATTCTGAATTGCCAGGTCCATAATAACCGTTATCCCACCAGAAAACAGCAATTCCTCTTGAAACTGCTTCTTTAGCATAGTGCTCTGCATGGGCTATTCTTGAAGAAAGATTATTCTTATCAATTGATCCAAATTCTCCAATGATAACGGCCCTCCCATTTTTTACAAATCTATTATAAATAGCATCAAGCTCATTAGAGAGGGAAGTCTTATCGTTATTACTACCCCAATATGAAGTTCCGTTAATATCCATGGCAAAGAAATATGGTGAGTAAGCGTGAATTGATACAATCACCCTATTGTCATTATTTGGAATAACCAAGTCGTTTAATGCAACATCCAGACCAGTTGCAGCATTGGTTGGAACCATAATAAATCTTTTGGCATTATTTCCGCCAGAACTTCTAATTGTATTAACAGCTGCCAGATTAAATCTATTTATTACATCACGGTTTTCATATGTTCCCCCGGTCCATTCAGACGGTGAACCAATTACTCTTGGCTCATTTATTGTTTCAAAAATCAGATAATCGCTGTAATCTCTAAAGTGATTTGCGATTTGTTGCCAGAGTTTTGTGAGCTTATCTTTACATTGAGCTTCATTTGCATATGTAGGAATTATCCAGTCGTCATGATGAACATTTAATATAGCATACATATTATTGTCAAGAACGTAATTTACTACTTCCTCTACCCTGTTAAGCCATGTTTGATCGATTGTATAATTTGGAGCAGGTCCAATGTGAGTATTCCAGGTTACAGGTACTCTCACGGCATTAAACCCCATTTCTTTTACTTTATCTATCATTGCTTTAGTGGTTCGGGGGTTTCCCCATGCGGTTTCGGTAGGGGCATCCAAAGTGTTACCCAAATTCCAACCGATTCTTATTTCTTTAACCAAATCCACTGCTGAAATGTCCCGCATAAATCCATTTCCGTTTGCACCTAAAAACTCGATTCCAGATGCTTGAAACGCTTCCATCGTTGATGAGGCATTAACAGAAAACGCTCCAAGTATGCCTACCAATAAAATAAGTATACAGAATAAAGAAACTATTTTTTTCAATTAAATTCACTCCTCCATAAAATCAATAGTATTACATAACTTGTACTCAAATCTCTAAATCTTCCAACCCTCCTTCAGAAAACATAAAAAGCTGCTCTTTACCTATGCTTCTCACATGATTTATAAACTGTCCTCCCTTCATATAATAAAATAATCAAATTAATAACACCCAATATACTATATAATTCGCAAGTTCTCTCTTTTTAAATAGATAGGCAAGGCAAAATAATAAAAATAATTAGGAGACAGTACATTAGTTGTTACGTGGATCAACAAAGATGATTGGTCAGTATACAAACAGGATAACGACTATTCGTATAATTTTACTGATTATAAAGAACTATATGATTGGAATTATGTAACAGGTTATGTTTCGGGTGTTTTGAAATGGGGAATTAAGCCTTAGGACTAAATTCCCATAAAAAAAATTCATAAAAAACGGTTATTTAGTCCTATTTAATTCCGATATAAAGAATAGTATAATAAAAAAGTGACTCCAAATTTTTGGAGTTATATAGGATTTTCTATTTTATGCAAAAGTTCAAGAAGTCGTTCCCTTTTGTTCCAAATAAAAATAATTGAAATAATGATTTACAAAGGTTATAATGATTAGGATTCAAGACTATATTGTGTGTAAATCTTGCCTTTGCTTTGTAATTGTTCATGGGATGTTAATGGCATCAAAAAGTGGGTAGTATTTATCATAAGTAGAAGATGAATTAATATGCATGCTGATTTTTCCAAAGATGGCAAATGTGCTTTGTTTTATGCAATTAACCTTTATTGGGTACGACACATTTTTTATAATTGCTGTCAGTATAGGTGTAAAAGTTATAGATGAAAGAACCTCAAATTATAGCAAGGGGATGATTAAATGTCTGAAACAAAGAAGATTATAAAAAAGCAGGTCTTACCGTTATTACCTCTTAGAGGTTTAACAGTATTTCCCTATATGATTTTGCATTTTGATGTTGGCAGGGTAAAATCGATTAAAGCCCTAGAAGAAGCAATGATAAACAATCAGCTGATTTTTTTGGTTACTCAAAAGGATGCTAGGGATGATTTGCCCGGAACGGATGATATTTACACAATTGGAACAATATCCAGAGTTAAACAGCTTTTAAAACTTCCGGGAGACACAATAAGAGTCTTGGTCGAGGGTATAAGCAGGGCAGAAGTTTGTGAGTTTACACAGATTGAGCCGTTTTTTATGGCAGAAGTGGAGGAAAAAATATATGTTGAGCAGGACGAGAACAAGGCTGAAATAGAAGCATTAAAGAGAAGAGTATTATCGATTTTTGAAGAATACTCAAAGCTTAACAATAGAATTTCTCCTGAAACTGTTTTATCCGTTATGAATATAGAAGATCCCGAACAATTGGCGGATATAATAACATCTAATTTGATATTGAAGGTGGAGCAGAAGCAGGAAATATTAAATGAATTTCAGCCAAGGCTAAGGCTTGAGAAGCTTCTGGAAACCCTCATTAGAGAAATAGATATTATGCAGATTGAAAGAGACATCAACATTAAGGTTAGAAAGCAAATTGATAAGACACAGAAGGAGTATTATCTGAGAGAACAGCTAAAGGCAATACAGAATGAGCTGGGAGACAAGGAAGGTATAACAGGAGAGGTAGAGGAGTATAAGAGGAAGCTTGCGGAAGGCAATTTTGGCGAAGAAGTTGAAAAAAAGGTTTTAAAGGAATTGGATCGCCTATTAAAAATGCCTTCAGGGTCTGCAGAAGGGTCGGTCATAAGAACCTATCTTGACTGGATATTGGATTTGCCTTGGAATAAGAAAACAGAAGAAATTATAGATTTGAACCGGTCACAGGAGATTCTTGATGAGGATCACTATGGGTTGGAAAAGGTTAAAGAAAGGGTTATCGAGTATATTGCCATAAGAAAGTTGAAAAATGACCTTAAAGGGCCTATTTTGTGCTTAGCAGGACCTCCGGGAGTCGGTAAAACATCTATAGCAAAATCTATAGCCCGTGCCCTTAACCGCAATTATGTGAGAATGTCACTGGGAGGAGTCAGGGATGAAGCTGAAATAAGAGGACACCGCAGAACTTATGTAGGTGCTATGCCGGGGAGAATTATATCAGCTTTGAAGCAGGCTGGTTCAAAAAATCCTCTCATCCTTCTCGATGAGATAGACAAAATGAGCAGCGATTTTAGAGGAGATCCGGCATCGGCTATGCTTGAGGTTTTAGATAGCGAGCAGAACTTTGCTTTTAGAGATCACTATTTAGAGCTTCCCTTTGATTTATCGGATGTTTTATTTATTACAACGGCAAATAACCTTGATACTGTCCCAAGACCCCTTCTTGACAGGATGGAAGTAATACCCATTTCCAGCTATACTGAGGAGGAAAAGGTCAATATAGCAATTAAATATCTTTTTCCCAAACAAATCAAAGAACACGGCTTTAAAAAAAGCAATTTGATAGTTGATGAGAAGACAGTCAGAGAATTAATTAATTGCTACACGAGAGAGGCTGGTGTAAGGGGATTAGAAAGGCAGATAGCCAGCATATGCAGGAAAGTTGCCAAAAAGTTGGTTTCGACCAAACAGAAGACGGTAAAAGTTACCACCACAACATTGGAAAAATATCTTGGAGCTAAAAAGTATAAATATGACAAGGCAAATGAAAAGGATGAGATTGGTGTAGCTACAGGTCTGGCATGGACGCCTGTGGGTGGTGATACCTTATCAATTGAAATAACTTTGATGGACGGAAACGGAAAATTGGAACTCACTGGACAGCTTGGAGATGTAATGAAAGAATCTGCAAGGGCTGCTATGAGTTATATCCGTTCGAGAGCTGAGCTGTTTGGTATTGAAAAGGATTTTCACAGCAAGTATGATATCCATATTCACGTACCCGAGGGTGCTATTCCCAAAGATGGTCCCTCAGCGGGAATTACCCTTGCAACAGCAATGGTGTCTGCTTTGACCGACACACCTGTCAGGAGAAATGTAGCAATGACGGGAGAGATAACTCTAAGGGGCAGAGTGCTTCCGATAGGTGGACTTAAGGAAAAGGTTCTGGCTGCTCACAGGGCAGGGATTGATACAATTATCATACCGGCTGACAATAAAAAGGATCTTGACGACATTCCGGATAATGTAAGGAAGAAGATTAAATTTGTTATTGCCGAGAAGATGGAAACTGTGTTGGATGCGGCGTTGATAAATAAAACTAATAAAAAGATAGATAAGGGCTTTGAGCAAAAGAAAGAAGATGTAATAATACACAAAGATGCTTCTTCTATTAATGAAGTGAATAATGAAAACCTAATAGTAGAACAGTAATTTTTCTTATAACCGAGGTGTTATAATCTGGTAGTGTGTTTTTGAATTACCTGTGCAAAAGAATCCTAAAATCTTGACGATTCAACAAGTTTACAGGATTTTCACTGGGTAAATATTTGAAGAGACACTATAAAAGAAAGCGAAAACAGCTGCGTTGAAGGATGTGGCTGTTTTTTTATTAGTGGGATTTCACAAAGTGAAATGACCAAAAAGCGATGGGGGGTCGATGCCCCCAGAGCTTTTATTTTAAAACTAACTAAATTTATAGGAATTATAATTGAATATTGAAGTATCAAATGGTAGAATGAGAGAAAGAACGAAGTAAAAATAGAGTAAAAAGAGAGTAAAAAATCTATGATGCATGCCATAGGGATAGAAATGAAAGAAATAACAAAAAGATTGCTAAAGTTTAAAGATTATGCACTAATTGTGATATCGGTTATTATTGCCTATTTATTTTTTGGTTTAGTGGGTCTTTTTGAAGAGCAGTTTAGCCAAGTAATGAGTGTTGCCAGCTATTTAGCATGGCACAACCTCTTTGAGTTTACTGGTGTACTGGTATCCTTGACGGTATTCCTTGTATCCTATTATACCTACAATCAAACAAAAAACCTGCGATCCATTTTTCTTGGAAGCGTGTTTTTGATAATCGGTATGCTTGATGCTTTTCATACATTAAGCTACAAAGGAATGCCGGCATTTCTTATTAAAAATGACGGTGCAAACCGGGCTACAACCCTTTGGATTATTTCTAGAATGATAGCTGGTGTTGGATTTTTTGCAGTTACTTTTATTAATACTGAAATAAAATCGAAATTAGACAGAAAGTTATTTTTGATTGTTCCAACGGGTTTTTGTATTCTGATTCTCATAATAGTTACTTATTATCCGAATCTTTTACCTCCTATGTTTATAGAGGGCAGTGGACTTACCCAATGGAAGATTTATTTGGAATATGTTGTAATTCTTTTGTTTTGCTTTACGGCACTAAGATTTATTATCGAGTATAGGGCGACAAAAAACAGGATGATGATTTTGCTTTGCATATCGCTGGTAGTGAGTATTTTCGGCGAAATGTCCTTTGTATTATACAACAGTGTTTATGATATATATAATTACCTTGGTCATATATACAAGTTTATTGCGTTTTTTATCATATTCAGGGTAAACTTTATATACAACATACAGGTGCCGTATAATAAGCTTTACGTGGCAAAACAGGAGCTTAGAAAATATGCTGACAACCTGGATAAAATAGTTCAGGAGAGAACCCTGGAATTAGAGGAATTGAACAAAAAACTGATGGAAGACTTAGAATACGCAAGAGACATACAAAAGGCTATGTTCACCTTGCATCATCCCGATTGGCAGAAAGTGCGGTTTGAAGCAAAATACTATACTGCAGAGCGAGCGAGCGGTGACTTTTATAATGTTTTCAAGCTTGATGGTAACAATATTGGGTTCTTTATTGGAGATGTGTCTGGACATGGTGTACCTGCTGCAATGCTCACGGTCTTTTTGAATCAGACAATAAAGACTTTGGTAGAAGTAGAAATAAATGTGGCAATGAGTCCATCAAAGGTTTTGGAAAGCATATACAAATCCTTTAATAATACGAATTTTAGTGAAAATGTGTATATTGTCATGTTGTATGCGGTGTACAACATAAATACACGAAGGCTGACATACTCATCTGCGGGTCTTAATGCAATGCCGATTTTAATAAAACCATCGGGAGAGATACAGGTAATTGAAATGAAAGGGTTTCCCATATGCAAGTTTATAGATTACTACAGCGGAGAATATAAGAATCATTTTTTAGACTTGAGTAAAAACGATAAGATTCTGTTTTATACCGATGGTCTTATTGAAGCACAGAACGCAGATAAAAGCTTTTTTGGAAGAGAAAGACTTGAAAAAATATTAAGAGACAATAGCAACATACCGTTACAAGAGCTTTCTAGGTTGATTTCGAAGAATGTTTTTGCGTTTATGGGACAAAGGGAGCTTAAGGACGATATAACTTATGTTATAATGGAGATAGCCGAGTAATTACAGATACATGAAATAATTCAGTATTTTTGGTTGATATAGCTGTCCACCAAAGAATGCCTTGTTTCATTTATAAAGGCATTTTCTTTAATAAGCAGATTCAAGATGGACTCATTCTTTGAGTGGAGGATGATATTGTCGTAGTCTTTTAATATTATTTCAAACAACTTTTTTTTCAAGTTGCGTGACCTTACCTTAACAAAATAGGCTTCAATTCCTTGAAAATCCAATAGTCTAAGAAGCTTTAGGGTAACACCGTCTTTTTTTGAGTAAAAATAATTGGATAATTCGAGGAAATCCTGCCGTGCTTCATTTCTTTTACTCATGTCATGGGCTTTTTTTTGATAGTATTTTGCCAAAACATTACAATATTGATAATTGTATACTGCTTTTTTTACATTGTCTATTTTTGTAAAAGGCTTTATATCTAGAGAGTTTATACATTTGTAATTTGCTTCAATAAACTCTTCTTTGGTAAGATCACCTTTTGCATATTGGTCAATAAGGTTTTTTCTATTAAGTAAAAACCGTTCGAATTTATTCGGTATAATTTTCTTTGGCGACATATTCATCCAACCCGTCTACATATCATAATTAGTGCTCTTTTTAAGATTCCGACAATAACAATCATAACCCGTTAACAAAAGTAATCGTATAATGTTTCTACTGCATCGTACTCTATTATCTTCTCTGCATATTCATTGAGGTATCCTTCATAAAAACTGACGTTTGTAATTTTGTCTCCAAATTCGTTTAAAATAAGTTCAAAAGAATTACAGTTATCCACTGACCAAGAATTTTTGGTCAAGAGCAAATAATACGCTTCCCTTAACCTGTATAAAGTACTTTCGCCGGTATAAATACGTATTAACCTTTGACTCAAAAGACATAAATCATCAAAATTATTAAAGCAATATATAAGTATGCTGGAACAAATACTGGAGTTCTTCTTTTTAGCCTTTAAATCAGCTTTTTTGAATCTATTCTTTATATATTTTTCAATAGATTCAAACTCCTCGTCCTCATCTAATTTGGTAATTATAATGACAAATCCTTCGTCTGAATCCGGAGCAGCCTCAACACAAATTTCGGAACCGGAAACACAAAAACCAAACTGTATTTCAGCCAGTTCCATCATATCCACAAATAACTTCTGTGTTGCGGGGGAATTGTAGCTCCATGTATCTAAATCAATATTTCTTTCTTCCAGATCATCTATTGAGATTGTAACTTTAAGCATATTATCATTAATTTTCTCTATTTTCATAAGTATCACCATGAATTCTTTACATAATAGTATACCTTTATCTATATTATACTTCTAATATACAAAAAAGAGAAGCATAAAATATTTCTAGTTTGTGTCAAGTAAAAGTTGGCAATGATCCACGGTAAAAGCATGAACCCATCTCCTGCCAATACTCTCACAAGAGAGTTTTTTAAAATGCCATTTCAGCATTTAATATTCAGGCAAGAAAATCATTTTTTAAGAAATGCCCCCGGGATTACTAAGATATGGCGTGTGAA
>JAAYTO010000075.1 GCA_012523755.1 Clostridium sp.
AAGAAAAAGCTACTGGCACACAGCCAATAGCTGGATTCTTGCAACAACTCTAACCAATGCCAGGTTTGAAAAGCAAGGGTATTTAAGTCTTCTTAAATATTACCTTGAAGTTAGAGTGTAAACTATGAAACCGCCGTATACAGTATACGTGAACCGTACGTACGGTGGTGTGGGAGGTCGGTAAATAAAATAATTATTTACCTCCTACCCGATTTAATGAGATTTCGCATTTTGAGAGTTTGCAAAGGAATGGAGGGAAAAATATGTTGTTAGGAAATACTATAGCGATTGACGAAAATACAATATTTAGAAGTCTAGGCAAGGGAGATGTTGCTTTTAATGGAGTTTTTGAGGAGATAGTAAGGTTTATAAAAGCGGATACAAACAGTTCCTATAGGATTTCCATAGGGTCTGACTCTCAAGTGGGCAAAACAACCCTTATTGTAACATGCATACACGTCCATAGGATAGGCAAAGGGGCTATAGGTTTTCTCCATAAGATTCAACTGGACAGACCCATAAAAAATCTGCGGGGAAAAATTTATATGGAAACGTGTGTGAGTCTTCAAGTGGCTTATATGTTTGATCCGCGGAAGATAGATTTTATCCATGAGGCTTTAGGAAAAAACGGCAAGAATGGGAAAGGTGTGGCTTTTGAATTCCATATCGATATCGGCACAAAAGGGGAGACAAAGACCCTTATTAATGAAATGGTTGGGATGGTAAAGGGCTTGAATTTTACACCTAAAATAAAGCCGGACAGTTATTGTGCAAGCTGCTTTGCAGACAGATACACAAAGGCAATATAGTTAAGTTTCAATTTATTTATTGATTTATTTATAGAGATGAAGAGGGAGGAAGCTATGGAAACTTATTGGGATAGAAAGAAAGTGCTTTCAATGATTGATCATGCGGTTTTAAAACCGGATGATACGGACAGTGAAGTTAGGGAACAGTGCATACTTGCACTAAAATATGGGGTTGCTTCGGTTTGCGTCAAGCCTTGTCATGTTCCTTTAGCTTATGAAGTGCTAAAGGGTTCCGACGTAAGGGTGAGCACAGTTATTGGATTTCCCCATGGCTCAACAACAACCTTTTCTAAGATTTTCGAGGCGGTGGAGACTATCGAGAACGGAGCTTTAGAACTGGATATGGTAATAAACATAGGAAAGCTGTTGTCCAAAGACTATGCCTATGTAAAAAAGGAGATAGAGAGTATTGTGCTGGCAGCACATGGAAAGGATGCTGAGGTAAAGGTTATAATTGAGACTGCCCTTTTGACAGATGAACAGAAGGCAGTGGCCTGCAAGATTTCCAAGGAAGCCGGTGCAGATTTTTTAAAAACATCCACAGGTTTTAACGGCAAAGGGGCTACCCTTGAAGACATACGTATTATGAGAGAGGTATGCGGCCCGGATATAAAACTGAAAGCATCCGGAGGAATAAAAACCTTTGAACAGGCAGTGGAGTTTATAAAGGCAGGCTGTGTAAGGTTAGGAACGAGTTCAACGGTTGCTATTGCAGAGGGAGAAACAGGGGGAAACTTTCAAGAGGTTTGAAAATTTATTTGGGTAAGAATACTAAAAGTCCAACCGGCATAAGAATAAGCTATAAAGAATTTATTGTGAGGTGTCCGGTTGATGCAAAGACTTTTATGTATTATTCTGGCATGGATTATGATATTATCAATTTGTGTTGGGTGTTCCAATAGCGAAAAGTATGGGCTGGGAGAAGATGATTCATGTCCTGCAAGCAGTATCGCTTTGACGGAAGAGGAAGCGGCTCAGATTACTGACAAGATGCCAATCCGCCTTTATTTTGCCAATGAAGACAATTCCAAATTAAAGCTTGAGATAAGATATATACCATCGAGTGAAGCCAACAAAAGCGTAAACCATCTTGCACAGATAATTGTCAACGAACTCATTAACGGTCCAAAGGTTGCGGGGATGAAGGCTACCATACCGGAAGGAACAAAGCTTAAGTCGGAAATAAAAATCGACGGGGATGTTGCGACGGTCAATTTTACAAAGGAGTTTAAAGACAATCATCTAGGGGGTAAGGCAGAAGAGCGAATGACCATTTACTCGGTTGTAAATTCTTTGACAGAGCTTAAGGAAATAAGCAAAGTAAAGTTTTTAATAGAGGATAAATCAACTGCTGAATTTAAGGGGAACTTCAAATTTGATGCCGGATTTCCCAGGTGTGCGGAGTTGATAAGTTCCAAAACAGAGCCTGTGGGAATGGGAGGCGGCAACAATAATACCAGCGATGTAAAGGAAGAAGGCAGCGATAAAAAAGATGATACCAAGGGGGATAAAAAGGGTGAAGCCCAGGAATCCGATGCGGGAGTGGTTAATGAAGAAGATGTCTTCGGAGAGGCTCCCAATGAGGATGAAGAATGGCAGGAGTCCTTTGATGAGGAGTATGAAGAAACGTATATAGAGTATTTGGAATAATGCAAAATATAAAACCCCTTCATTTTTTATAAAAAATGAAGGGGTTTTATATGTGTGCCCAGCATGGGCAACAACTTGGTGGTGAAAGTCCACTACGGGCTTGGTAGTAGGAACCGTTAGCCAAGAGCAAGGGTGTCCACGGCGACGTGGAATCTGAAGGAAGCTGGAGGCAAAATCCTGAACCG
>JAAYTO010000076.1 GCA_012523755.1 Clostridium sp.
CGGTTCAGGATTTTGCCTCCAGCTTCCTTCAGATTCCACGTCGCCGTGGACACCCTTGCTCTTGGCTAACGGTTCCTACTACCAAGCCCGTAGTGGACTTTCACCACCAAGTTGTTGCCCATGCTGGGCACACATATAAAAATGAAAGGGCATGATGCCCTTTCATTTTACCTATGTTCAACATGATTTTACAAACTTAATTTATCAAAATTTTAGAATATACTTACCTATTACGTGGTCAAGGGGAATAGCACCTATAACTCTACTGTCAGTGCTGTTGTTCCTGTTATCTCCCAATACAAAAACATGGTTTTCAGGGACAATTATTGGCACATCAGAAGCGAAATTCATGGCTTCCTTAATATACGGTTCATCCAAGATTTCGCCGTTTCTATATATTTTCCCGTCGATAAACTCAAGCTTGTCTCCCGGTTTGCCGATTACTCTTTTGATCCAGAAAATTTCTTCATTGTCCTTGTTGAAAAAATATGAGATGGCATTATACTTGAAGCAATCGGTTATATCGTCAACGATAGAGCGAGGCCTTTTGATGCGTTTGTCAATAATAACAATGTCACCATAATTGGGTTCTAATCTGAAGGTGTGTATCAGTTTGCTGATTATGATGCGATCATTATCATGCAATGTAGATTCCATGGAACTTCCCCTAACCTTGGTAGGTTGTATGATAAAGACAGTGATAAAAAGACCGCACAGAACTGCAAAGGCTATATGAATAGACCAGCTTAAAATTTCTTTTAAGATTTTCACTGTATTTTCCTCCCCCTGCTGTAAGTTGCATTTATATTTTCCTCAAAATAATTATATCATATATAATGAGGATTTTGCCATAAAATTATATGCTTATATACAAATCTGCACAGATGTATATTTTTCTTCACATTTATTTAATACACCTAACCTGTGCAATAATTTTTGAATATTGATAGAAAAGTGTTAAAATAGACCTATACATAAAAAAATAATTTAAAGGTGGTAATTTTGGATAAAGAATATAAAACGGTCTTAAACCATGCCGTATATGAGATTGATGAGAAAAAATCGAGGTTTATAGCATCAGTTAAGCCTGTATCAACGGAGGATGAGGCAATAAGGTTTATAAATGATTTGAAGTCAAAGTACTGGGATGCTACCCATAATGTTTATGCCTATTATATAGGTGGGATCAATATCATACAGAGGTTCAGTGATGATGGTGAGCCTTCGGGAACTGCTGGACTTCCTGTACTTGAGGTCATAAAGAGAATGGAAGTACGAGACCTAGTAGTGGTTGTAACAAGATATTTTGGAGGGACTCTTTTAGGAGCTTCCGGACTTATACGTGCATATGGCAAGAGTGCTTCGTTGGGGATAGAGGCTGCACAGATTGTGAGAAGAAAGCTTTGCAGGGAGATAACGGTGATTTTAGAGTACACCTTGCTTGGAAAGGTTCAGAGTCTTTTAGTGTCAAAAGGTTTTTTGATAAAAGATGTTATATATGAACAGGATGTAAAAATAACAGTATTTATTCCAGAGGATGAGGTCGAAGCCTTTATAAACTTCATTACTGAAACGACAAATGCAAAGGCAATTGTGGAGATGGGGCAAAAAACCTATGTAACACTGGACTTGCAGGGAAAAGTAATTAAGTAGGTGTCGAGTATATATCGGAGAACTCAATTTTAATGGTGTCGATAATTTTATCTTGGGCATTATTTTGGACTTGGTCAGCAATATAATTTTTATCACAAAGCATAATAGGGAGTGTTATTAGAAATTTACTTCCATGGTTTTCTTCACTTTGAACTTCTATGCTCCCGTTATGAAACTCTACAAAGGATTTTACAATGGAGAGGCCAATACCGCTGCCTTCAAATTCTGTTGTAAGGTCGCTGCTTACTTGACCGTAACGGTCAAAAATCCTCGATTGCATGTCCCGGGGAATCCCAATTCCAGTGTCTATTATTTGAATGACTACATTATTGCCCTTACGGGCTACTTTAACATAGATCATTCCACCGGGATTTGTAAACTTGATGGCATTTGATAATAGATTTAGAATTATTCTTTCGATCTTATCAATATCCACAGCAGTTATTATTTCCTCATCGAGGGTGTCGAATTCTATGGTTAGTCCCTTTTGTTCTACAAAAGGGATAACAGACTCGGTTATTTCCTCAACCAGATATACGATGTTGCAATTCAGTAAATTGATTTTAATATAGCCGTTTTCGAGACGGCCGATATCAAGAATATTGTTTATCAACCTTAAAAGTCTGTAACAATTCTGTTTTATGGTACACAGGTGTTTGCTGGATTTTCTTCTGTCATTGCCCTCAAGGGGATACTTTTGGTCGATAAGCTGTATTGCACCTAAAATAACGCTGAGGGGCGTTTTCAACTCATGAGAGATGTTGTAGAAGAACTCTGTCCTTTGAGTGCTTAGTCTTAAGGTTTTATCATAAAGGGCTCTAATACTTTCTATAAATTCATTCTTTTCATTAAGTTCCTTTTCGTGTTGTTTTATTAGTTTTTTGATTTGAAGCTTGTTTTTTTTATGTTCAAGTATTACAATGCCTATAATAATAATTTTCAGAGATATTTCTATTATCACATGACAAATATTTTGCACTAGGGAATGGTCAAGAACCGGGTTTGTATATATAAAAAAATTGTCATTGCTTTTTTTCAAAAGCAAAATAGAACCAATGTTTGTAATGGTTATAATGATCAACAATAAAAATACTATTACTTTCAAGCAAGTGCGAGCATATGGCTTAATATTCATAGCATCACCCCTTTTCAAATAATAAAAAGTGATAAATGATTTTAATTAGTAGGATTATATAGTGTGCAATACATAAAATACCATGCTTATTTTATAGGAAATATTTAAATATGTAAATACATTTTTTATTTAAAAAACTTTATAAATTTGTCTTTTAATATTATAATCTATAGGAGGTAAGTTTATTATTTATATATACTGTATATATTGTAAGGAGGTATTTTATGGCCGGGCATTCAAAATGGGCTAATATAAAGCACAAAAAGGGAAAAACCGATGCTCAAAGAGGAAAGATATTTACGAAGATTGGAAGGGAAATCGCGATAGTTGTGAAGCAAGGAGGGGCAGATCCAGAAACCAACTCAAAGCTGAGGGATGTTATTGCCAAGGCTAAAGCTGCGAATATGCCTAATGAGACTATCACCAGAAGTATAAAGAAGGCTGCTGGAGATGTTGATTCTGCCAATTATGAGGAGATAGTATACGAGGGCTATGGACCGGGAGGTGTAGCAGTTATTGTTGAAGCCACGACGGATAATCGGAACAGGACAGCTGGCGATATAAGACACTACTTTGATAAATTTGGAGGAAATCTTGGTACATCGGGATGTGTTTCCTTTATGTTTGATAAAAAGGGTGTAATATTAATTGAAAAGAAAGACGGCATAGTTGAAGAAGAATTAATGACGCAAGTGATTGAGGCTGATGTTGAGGACTTTAGTGTTGAGGATGAATACTATGAAATCATTACCGAACCCGATGATTTTTCAAAGGTAAGAGAACACCTTGAACAAAAGGGGTATGAGTTTATGTCGGCAGAGATTGAGATGGTTCCGCAAAACATGACCAAACTCACAGACCCAAAACATATTGAAAATATGGAGAAGCTTATTGAAAATCTGGAAGACCTTGACGATGTTCAAAATATTTTTCATAACTGGGATGTGGAATAAGAGCTCCTAACCAGCCGCACTCAAAATAATTTCCCATAGGTATTAACAATAGCAAAAAAATCTGATATATTATTTATATGTTCAGGGAGGAGTGGTGGTTTTGAGCAATTTAGTTTATGATATTCTTGAAGATCAAATAAAAAGTGAGATTGATAAAAATATTCGCGACAAGGGAATCAAAATACATGATGTTTCGATTGATGTGGATACAAATTTGAACATCAAGGTTGTTCTTGTATCGAATGAATGGGAATTTAAAAATATTAGTTAAAAGTTTCAATGAAATGAAAGTTTTAAAAGCCCAGAGGCTGGATGCCCCTGAGCTTTTAGTTTTTTAATTAAGCTTTATCCCTTGCAGGTTCTGATTGCCTAAACAACAAGCTGATACTGTATATTCCTGCAAGGCCTACAATGGAGTATATTGTTCTTGTTATAAATGAGCCTGCTCCAAACATATCTGCTACCAAGTTATAATCGAATAATCCAGTCAGGAGCCAATTTAATGCTCCGATTATAACTAAAACCAGAGCAAGTCTGTCCAAAGGTGTTCTATCCATAGTGACAACTCCTTTTTATTTATTTATATTCGTATTATTTACCTTATTAAAATTAAAAATTCATAGCAAAATATGAGTTGGCACAACAATAAAATTATGGAGTGATTTACAAATTAATGCTTAAAAAATCCAGTGCACACTGAGACATTATTTCCATACCTGTACCGATACATGCTTCATCAATTATGAACCGGCTGGAATGAAGATTGTGGAAAAATTCATCACAAGCACCTCTGCAACCAAGGTTAAACATAGCCCCAGGTACTTTTTGCACATAATAGGAAAAATCTTCCGCCAGCATGGAGGGTTCCGGGTTTTTAACGACGTTTTCCACTCCGAGGATTTTTTTGGAAGCATTTGCAATAAGGTTTGCAATCTCTTGATTGTTTACCACGGGAGGATAGCCTAGGTTATATTCGAAGGAAAAGTCTGCTCCGGCTTCGCCTGTTACCGATACTATCATGGAATGCATGATTTTGGATATTTCGTCATGGGTTTCTCTGTCGAAAGCTCTGACAGTACCTTTTATAACAGCCTCTGACGGAATAATGTTATAGGTGTTGCCGCCCCGAAAGCATGTTATTGACAAAACTGCGGTTCTAAAGACACTGATCCTTTTGGGTATAATGGACTGAAACATATTTATGATATTAATTCCTGCGTTTATAGGATCCGTTGTTTTATCCGGTTGGGCAGCATGGCCGCCTTTTCCTTTTATGACTATGTCAAATTCTGCCGGTGAAGCCATCACAGGTCCGGAACCCACGGTGATTTTACCCGATCTGAGTAAAGGGGATACATGCAAGGCGATTATTGCATCGGTTGCAGGGTTGTCTAGGGCACCGTCTTCGATCATAAGCTTTGCTCCACCAAGGCTTTCTTCAGCCGGCTGAAAAATAAACTTAACATTTCCGGATATCCTCTCTTTCATGCCGGAAAGTATTTTTGCTGTACCTAAGGCTATGGCAGTGTGAGCGTCATGACCGCAGGCGTGCATGATGTTCTTGTTGCGGGAGACAAAGTCAATATCGTTTTCCTCGGTGATGGGCAGGGCATCCATGTCTGCCCTTATTGCAATTGTTTTGCCGGGATCGCTTCCTTCAAGGATACCCACGACTCCGGTTTTTGCTATGTTTGTATACACCTTTAAGCCAATATTTTTTAAAAAATCCGATACAATGGAAGAGGTTCTGTGCTCATGAAATCCCAATTCAGGATTTTGGTGAATATCTCTTCTTATGGAAACTATCTCATCGATTATAGTGGAAGATGCTTTTTTAATTTCTTCTGTGTACATTTTAATCACCTGAATCCTAATATATATCATTTTTCAGGTTGCTGCAAGTCGGGTGTTTGACAGTTGAATAAAGAAAAAATCCCCAAAAGCCTAGCTACAGGCTTATTTTTTTGTCAAATTTAATATTTTAATATTGCACAATGTGTCACAATGTGATAAAATTAATGTATCATAAGCAAAGGTGATGA
>JAAYTO010000077.1 GCA_012523755.1 Clostridium sp.
TATAATAAGGAGTGCAATAGAGGTTGGAATAAAGCCTAGATGCCATTTTGAGGACATTACAAGAGCAGATTTTTATGGTTTTGTTGTGCCTTTTGCTCTTGAACTGCAGAAGCTTATGGAGGAATCGGGGGTTCCGATTAAAATACGTGCCTGTGATACTTTAGGTTATGGAGTATCTTATCCGGGAGTGGCACTTCCAAGAAGTGTACCCGGAATAATATACGGACTTAGGCATCATGCAGGTTTTCCCAGCGAGCTTTTAGAGTGGCATGGACACAATGACTTCTACAAGGCTGTCAGTAATTCTGCTGCGGCATGGCTTTATGGAGCTTCTTCTGTAAACTGTTCGCTCCTTGGTATAGGTGAAAGGACAGGAAATACACCTTTAGAGGCTATGGTTATAGAGTATGCACAGCTAAGGGGAACCACCGATGGGATGGATACAACCGTTATAACTGAGATTGCAGAATATTACCAAAAGGAACTCGGTTATGAAATCCCCAGCAGGACACCGTTTGTAGGAAGACATTTCAATGTTACCCAAGCGGGAATACACGCCGACGGACTTTTGAAGGATGAGGAGATTTACAATATATTTGATACTTCTAAGATTTTGAACCGTCCTGTCGGTGTTGCAATAAACCAATCCTCGGGTCTTGCGGGAATTGCACACTGGATTAACAGCTTTTTTGGGCTGGAGGGCTCTAAGAGAATTGACAAAAAGGACGATAGAGTGGTCAGAATCAAGGAATGGGTGGATGAGCAGTATAAATCCGGAAGAGTTACAGCCATAGGGGATAATGAACTTGAAGATGTAATAAGAAAACTTGCACCGGATATATTTGATCTTGCACTTTAAATAATAAACAGGGAGGAATTATAAATGGGTTTAAACTTAGCACAGAAAATTATTAAAGAACATTTGATAAGCGGAGAAATGAAAGCTGGCACTGAAATATCCATAAGGATAGATCAGACTTTGACTCAGGATTCTACTGGAACCATGGCATATCTACAGTTTGAGGCAATGGGTATTCCGAGAGTAAAGACCAAAAAGTCGGTGGCATATATTGATCATAATACACTCCAAGCGGGCTTTGAAAACGCAGATGACCACAAGTATATACAGACCGTTACTTCAAAGCATGGGATTTATTTTTCAAGACCGGGCAACGGTATCTGTCATCAGGTTCATTTAGAAAGGTTTGGCGTTCCGGGAATGACCCTTCTAGGATCGGACAGTCATACTCCCACTGGAGGGGGAATCGGTATGCTGGCCATTGGAGCCGGTGGACTTGATGTTGCTGTGGCAATGGGCGGAGGTCCATACTATATGATGATGCCCAAGGTTTGCAGAGTGGTTTTAAAAGGTGCTTTGAGACCATGGGTTACTGCAAAAGATATAATTCTTGAGGTTTTGAGGATTATGTCGGTAAAAGGCGGCGTGGGCAAGATTATTGAGTATGCCGGTGAGGGAGTAAAAACCCTTACTGTTCCGGAAAGAGCAACCATAACCAATATGGGGGCTGAGCTTGGTGCCACTACATCAATTTTCCCCAGTGACGAGGTTACAAAGGAATTCTTGAAGGCTCAGGGAAGAGAAGAGGACTGGATTGAACTTAAAGCCGATGCGGACGCTCAGTATGATGAAGAACTGGTTATAGATCTTGATACATTAGAGCCTTTGGCTGCACAACCTCATAGTCCGGATAATGTTGCCAAGGTTAAGAAAATTGGGAAAATAAAGGTGGATCAGGTGGCTATCGGCAGCTGCACCAATTCATCTTATATGGATATGATGAAGGTAGCTGCCATATTAAAAGGAAAGACAGTTCACCCCAATGTCAGTCTTGTTATTGCTCCGGGCTCTAGACAGGTATTAACCATGCTTGCTAAAAACGGTGCATTGGCCGACATGGTGGCGGCAGGGGCAAGAATTCTGGAGAGTGCTTGCGGACCTTGTATAGGAATGGGTCAGGCACCGGCTACCGATGCTATTTCGTTGAGAACTTTCAACAGGAATTTTGAAGGAAGAAGCGGCACAAGATCTGCTAAGGTTTATCTGGTCAGTCCGGAAACGGCTGCAGCCAGTGCAATAACCGGTGTATTTACCGATCCGTCGGAATTGGGTGAGGCACCGAAGGTGGATATGCCTGAAAAGTTTGTTATAGATGACAGTATGGTTCTTGCTCCGGCATCGGAAGGAGCAGATGTA
This sequence comes from Clostridium sp., assembly GCA_012523755.1. GTDB lineage: Bacteria > Bacillota > Clostridia > Acetivibrionales > Acetivibrionaceae > Hungateiclostridium. The sequence continues at coordinate 2,216 of JAAYTO010000077.1, forward strand.
GAGGTAGTTAGAGGACCTAATATTAAGCCGTTTCCTCTAAATAAGGAGTTGACTGACAGAGTGGAAGGAAAGGCTTTAATAAAGGTTGAAGATAATATTACAACCGATCATATCATGCCTTCCAATGCCAAGCTTTTGCCGTTTAGGTCGAATGTACCGTATCTGGCGGAGTTCTGCCTTACACCTTGTGACCCGGATTTTCCGAAAAGAGCAAAGGAAAACGGTGGAGGATTTATTATCGGAGGTTCCAACTACGGACAGGGTTCGAGCCGTGAACATGCCGCACTGGCACCTCTACAGTTGGGAATAAAGGGAGTTGTTGCGAAATCCTTTGCTAGAATTCACATGGCAAACCTTGTAAATTCGGGTATTATTCCTATGACCTTTGAGAATGAGGTAGATTACGATGAAATAGATATGGAAGATGAACTTTTGATTGAGAATGCAAGGGAGCAGCTCAAAGCTGGTGGCAGTATTGTAGTTAGAAATGTAACCAAAGGAAAAGAGATAAAGGTTAATGTTTCATTATCCGAAAGACAGCTGGAGATAATTCTTGCAGGGGGGCTTATCAACTATACAAAGCAGCAAAGCAAGTAGATTATTATATTAGTGTGCTCTGCGAAAGGGGCGTGCAAAGGTGACAGGTATTGAATATATTAAAAATGATAATACTTCGTTGAGGGCAAAGGTGTTTTCCCGGATTCAAAATGACATATTGAATGGGGTATATCAACCGGGAGACAGTCTTACCGAAAAGAAACTTTGTGAAGAGCTTGGTGTTAGCAGAACTCCTGTGAGAGAGGCTTTAAGACAGCTGGAACTGGAAGAACTGGTTCAGTCCACACCCAATAAGGGAGTGATTGTCACAGGGGTAACTCAAAAGGATGTTGAAGAGATATATATTATAAGGATAATGATTGAAGGTTTGGCCGCAAGGTGGGCAACGGAGCATATAACGCCTCGAGATATTCAAGAACTTAAAGACGCATTGGATCTTGAAGAATTCTACACAATGAAGAAGGAAGCAGAACATATTTTAAAGCTGGACTCAAAGTTTCATGACATTTTATTCAGGGCGAGCAAGAGTAAGCCCCTTATGCATATGTTAAGGACATTTCACCGCTATATTCAAAGAGCCAGAAATGCATCCTTTGAGTCACCGGATAGAGCCAAAAAGGTTTTAGAGGAGCATAAGGCGATACTTGACGCAGTGATAGAGGGCGATGCCGATAGGGCGGAAAGGGTCACAAAAGAACATGTCAAAAACGCAAGCATAGCGTATAAGAAGCTGATTAAGGACAAGGTATAAAAGGACGGGGTATACCTACAAAAAGAGCTGCTGTAGTAAAAGGCAGCTCTTTTTGTAGGGTTTTTGAAATAAACTTTTAGAAGGACAAGCCGATTCAGTCCACCGGCTTGTCTTTTATTAGTGGGATTTCACGAAGTGAAATGACCAAAAAGCGATGGGGCTCGATGCCCCGGAGCTTTTATTAAAATTATTTAAAGGAGATATA
>JAAYTO010000078.1 GCA_012523755.1 Clostridium sp.
CAAGTAAAAATCTACTAAAGCTGGCTATATAGCTGGTAATTATTCGAGGATGGAACATTCTTTTGAGCTTGGGTAAACTTGTCTCAATAGAGATATTGACCAAGAAGCCATCTGCCTCTATAGGCGGTGGTAGTTCACGACCTTTATTTGCATGCAAGTGGATTGAACAGAATATGTCCATGCCTCCTATGGAGTTTTCATTGATGGTTGAAAACATATATTTATTCTGAAATGAATAATGTTGTAAGGACTTATTCAAAATTAAATCACCGTAACCGCAAAAAAGATATGCCTCATTTACTTAAGCATGCAATGCATCTGATAAGACTATTGATGACCGGCAGGGATATTTTACAGGGTAAGGGTATTGTTACATTTAGAAAAGAGGAACAGTCATTTTTGCTGGATATTCGAAAGGGAAAGTACAAATTTGAAGAAATATTTGAATTTGTAAATCAGTATGAAAATGAATTTTTAGAGTCGGCAAAGAGTACGAACCTTCCGGTAGCTCCGGATACAAAAAAGGTTGAGGAATTGATGTATAAAATTTATTCAAAATACTACACAACAATAAACTAACAACTCAGGTGCCGGTACTTCTTAAGGACAAAGGCAATGGCATCTTGAGTAAACTATAGTGTTATACAGCTATTGATTAACTGTTTATGTTGATTTATAATATATTGTAGCATTTGCTGTTTGAAGATATGGACAGCCTGTTTGAATATTACATTTTACAATTTAATGCAGATTAGATAGTACGGTTTTTTTGTAATATGTATAATAAATTTTTTATATGGTAGGATGGGAGGAAAGTAAAATGCCTATTACTGAAATATTGGCACATAATGCAAAAATGTATGGAAGTGAGTTATGTCTTACGGAGATAAACCTCGATCTTCAGGAAAGCCACCATGTGATATGGAAAGAGTATGAGCTTATTGAAAACAATCCGGCAGGTGAATACCGCCGTGATATGACATGGCGTGTTTTTGACGAAAAAGCAAATCGTATTGCCAATCTGTTAATTAAAAGAGGTATAAAAAAAGGAGACAAGGTAGCCATTCTTTTAATGAATTGTTTGGAGTGGCTGCCGATTTATTTTGGAATACTGAAAGCCGGGGCTGTGGCAGTGCCGTTGAATTTTCGGTATACGGCTGAGGAAATAAAATATTGCCTGGGTTTGTCCGAATCCGTTGCTTTGATATTCGGACCTGAATTTATAGGGCGTTTAGAGAGTATTTATGAGCAGATACCACAGATAAAGACACTTCTTTATGCAGGAGAAAACAGACCTTCTTTTGCTGAAAGCTATGACCGTCTTACTGCCAATTGCTCTTCTGAAGCACCACAAATAAAGCTTGACGATGAGGATGATGCGGCAATATATTTCTCTTCTGGGACTACAGGTTTTCCAAAGGCAATTTTGCATACGCACAAAAGCTTAATGTCGGCATGTTATACAGAACAAAACCATCACGGACAAACCCGTGAAGATAATTTTCTGTGCATTCCGCCGCTTTACCATACCGGTGCTAAAATGCACTGGTTCGGAAGCTTGTTGGCTGGCAGTAAGGCAGTGTTGCTCCGCGGAATTAAACCGGAATGGATACTGAGAACGGTTTCTGAAGAGAAAATTACCATCGTATGGCTTCTGGTGCCGTGGGCACAGGATATATTGGATGCCATCGAAAGAGGAGATGTGAATCTGGAAGACTACGATCTTTCACAATGGAGATTGATGCACATTGGGGCTCAACCGGTTCCACCTAGCTTAATTCACCGCTGGAAAAAGTATTTTCCAAACCATCAGTATGACACCAACTATGGGCTCAGTGAATCCATAGGTCCGGGATGTGTGCATTTAGGGGTTGAGAATATCCATAAAGTCGGTGCTATCGGAAAGCCGGGATTCAATTGGGAAGCTAAGATTGTTGATGAAAAGAGCTGTGAAGTTGCCCAGGGAGAAGTGGGAGAATTGATTGTCAAGGGTCCGGGGGTAATGAAATGTTACTATAACGACCCACAGGCGACAGCGGCTGTCTTAAAGGATGGTTGGCTATATACCGGGGATATGGCCAAGATGGATGAAGACGGGTTTATATATCTGGTTGACAGGAAAAAAGATGTGATTATAAGCGGCGGTGAAAACATATATCCGGTACAGGTCGAAGATTTCCTCCGTTCCCATGATGCGATTAAGGATGTTGCAGTAATAGGATTACCGGATAAGCGTCTTGGTGAAATAACAGCTGCTATTATAGAACTGAAACCGGGTTTTGCTTGCACTGAAGAGGATATAAAAACATTCTGTGCTTCAATGCCGCGTTATAAACGTCCGCGAAAAATTATATTTGATAAAGTTCCGCGTAATCCTACCGGAAAAATTGAAAAACCACGTTTGAGAGAAAAATACGGTGCGGCAGGTTTGGTCGCTGCTCAAATTGAAAGGTAATAAACGGTATGTTATTTCGGGATGAAAGTCCCTTTAATTTAATAACCACAGAGATTTTTATAATAGATACACTGTCAATCAAACGGTGTATCTTTTTTTAGTGGGATTTCACGAAGTGAAATGACCAAAAAGCGATGGTGGCTCGATGCCCCCGGAGCTTTTGTTTCTAACAAAGTGAATTGATTTTTTGTGCACTTATTTTTGTTTGTTGACATAATTTTGGCAAAATACATATATAAAAATGCCATTAATGTCGATATCTATTAAGAGGAAAAAGTTGCCGTTTTATTAGGATGCAAAATTAAAAGGTAAGAGCAGGGCCTTTCATAGCGGTAAAAACTTCTTTTTGCTGACAGGAATGGCTTTGTTTTATGGCAGATTTGAAAAAGACAGCGAGTTTGCCGGGTTTAAGCTTGAGATTGGAGGGGAATGGTGAATGTGGGTATTAATTGCAGTTCCTTTGGTAGTTATATTAATGGTATTGGTGAGCTGTTACCTGCAGTGGGAAACAGTATTAATGAAAGAAACATTAAAAGCCAGGATAATGGCTCTCATTCCGGCAGAACCTTTATACATAGCATTTTTGGCGGTTTCCTCTATGATGGGGATTATAACCTTTGGAATCCAGTATTATGACCACTCAAATTTCATATGGGCTGCAAAGCTGACAACATTGGTTGTTTTGCTTGCACCCATATCGTATATTGATTTTAAAACCAGAAAAATTTCAAATTTTTTGCTGCTTGCAGGTTTGTCTGCTAGGGCTGTGTTTTATATAATAGAGTTTTTTGCAGACAATAAAGCAATAACCGGTATAATAACTTCAGACATTAAAGGTTTGTTGCTTGGGGGAGGAATTTTTCTGATAGGGGCTGTGGCTGCGAAAAACAGTATTGGCATGGGGGATGTAAAAATGTTTGCTGTGACAGGTCTTTTTTGTGGATACACCAGAACAATGACAGTAATAATCTTAAGCCTGTTTTTATGTTTTGTTACAGCCATTATATTGCTCCTTTTGAAGAGAAAGGGCTTGAAGGACTCAGTGCCCTTAGCTCCTTTTGTATTTGCCGGAACATTTTTAGCAATGATCCTAGGTGGTTAGAAAATCTATTCTTACAACAAATCACACTTTTTAAATGGAAAAAATGTGTTTACTGAATATATGGCTTTCTTGTTGACATATCAAAAAAATAAAGATAAACTACAATTAGTAAATTAGTAATTTAGTAAATGAGTAAGCAAACACAGGAGTGACATGGAAAGTTTTTTATAACGCCTTATGTCAAAAGAGAGGAAGGGATATGAATATGAAGATACCGACAACCTTAAAGCATAAACCTGTAATTGTGTCCGAAAACTATGAAAACGTTGACGGAAGATACGCTTATGACACCGATGCAAAGGGACTTTCTTTGGGATTGGCTCAATGGAATGATCGGGGAAAGGTCGATATTTCAGCAAAGGTATGGAGATACACCGGCGAAAAATGGTCCAGACAGTCTGAAGAGCTGCCGCTGCATCGTGTGCTGGATTTGGCGATTCTTGTTTGCAGAACCAGGCAACACTTTCAGGATGCCTATAGGTTTGAAAAACTGTATGATACAAAAAACCCTGTTATTGACAGGGTGGGTTTGCAGGGAGATGCCATGACAGTTGCTGTGTGTACCGATAATGAAAAAATAGATGAAGACATTAAATTATTCAGACAGGCACTAAGTAATGATGATGAGCTTATTGGAGAACGACTTCGAACCTTATCGAGAATACTGAAAGAAATGGGGTACTGATTTTGGATAGAAAAAAAGAACTCAAAGAATTGTACAAGAGTATGAAACCGGATATGGGAGTATTTATCATCCGGTCAAATTCTGATAAAAGGTATTTCATTCAAGCCACTCCCAACCTGAAAGGAAAGATTAACAGTGTAAAATTTCAATTGGAGGGCGGTGTTTTTGTAAACAGGGAGCTTCAGAGGGAATGGAGTGAAAAGGGAGAATCCGCTTTTACAATTGAAATACTTGAAAAACTTGAGTATGATAAAGATGAATCAAAAACCGATTACAGCGAAGAATTGGAACTTTTAAAGATGATCTGGGAAGAGAGATTGTCTCAAAAAGGCATGGAAGCTTATGGGAAATAATAAAATGTTCGCAGAATTATGCAAAACCTTATGGGGTGTAGAGAATGAATATGCTTGATAATGATTTAACCTTTATAGATTTATTCGCCGGAATAGGAGGCTTTAGATTGGCACTGGAATCTTACGGTGCCAAATGTGTGTTTTCTTCTGAAATAGACAAGCATGCATGCAAGACCTATGAGGCCAATTTTGGTGAGATGCCCAGCGGTGATATTACAAAAATTCCAGCCCGGGAAATACCCCGCCACGACATACTGTGTGCAGGCTTCCCATGTCAAGCCTTCAGCATCAGCGGAAAGCAGTTGGGGTTTGAAGATGCAAGAGGTACATTGTTTTTTGATATTGCCCGCATCGCAGATTTTCATAAGCCGAAAATACTATTTTTGGAGAACGTAAAAAATTTGGTTTACCACAATAAAGGCAAGACCTTCAGCCATATGTGCAACATATTGGATGGATTGGGATACAGGGTTTTTCACAAAATACTTAATGCAGGGGACTTTAAAGTTCCCCAAAAAAGAGAAAGGGTATATATAGTTTGTTTCAGAAAAGACTTGGGAGTGGATGATTTTGTTTTCCCAAAACCTTTGAAGGAATATAAATACCTTATTGATGTTCTGTTGCCCGATAGTGAAACCCATCAATATGTAATAGAGCGGGATGATATTGTTATTTTGGATAAGCCTGTTGAAGAGTACAAACCGGGAACCATCAGAATCGGCAAGATTAATAAAGGCGGACAGGGGGAAAGGATATACAGCCCCTACGGTCATGCAGTAACCTTATCGGCTTATGGCGGAGGTGCTGCTGCCAAAACCGGTGCTTACCTAGTAAACGGACGCGTGCGTAAGTTGACACCTAGAGAATGCTGTTTGGTGCAGGGCTTTCCCCGGGATTATATAATTCCCGTATCCGATAGTCAGGCCTATAAGCTGTTTGGAAACAGTGTTGCCATACCTGTATTAAAAGCCATTTTTAAAAAAATTATCAGCTTGAATTGCATGAAAGGGTATAATGTGAAAAACAGATGAGCCTCAGCCCGATTCAAAAACAAATAACTTGCAGGAAGCAATTTCTAAAGCCGCAGCAATTTTTCCGATATTATCTAGGGATATGCTGCGGGTTATCCTTTCAACAACACTTATGTATGTTCTGTGAAGACACCCACCATCAGGTTTGCCCACGTCATGGAACTTGTGGCAGAATATGTTTCTGGATGGGGTATGTTAGTGGATGACCCACCACTAGGTTCGCCCACGCCATGGAACTTGTAGAGAAAACAGACTGGGACATGACATAGTTATTAATTCGAACAGGTTTACATAATCATAATGCAAATATAAACTTGGGCAGATGATTTATGGAACCATTATTTTTTTGTCGTCCAATATAATAAAAAATTAATTATTTGTATAAGGGAGATGTATTATGAAAAGATTGCTTTTACTAGTATTGGCACTTGTTTTTGTTGTTAGCTTTACAGCATGTCAGACGAAGGATACGGGAGGTGAGCCGGAACCAACGAAAGATATCAGTCAAAACAAAGATGATGGGCAAAATAGTGACCAAAACAAAGATGATGGGCAAAATAATGACCAAAACAAAGATGATGAGCAAAATAGTGACCAAAACGAACAGAGTGGAAATCTTGATGGCAGCCTTGAGGACATTTTAGCAAAAATTTATGATACAGCTGAGGTAAGCAGTAACTTCAAGAATTTTATAGATTCCGGTTTGCAAACAACAGAAATAACTGCAGAAAGCTGTGGGTATTATCTAGGGAAAGAGGACATAGAATTCGAGGAGGCAATAGCATCTGAGCCTATTATGTCCACTTCAGCTTACTCGTTGTGTCTTGTGCGTGTTAAAGAAGGTGCGGATATAGAGAAAATAAAAAAAGATATCAAGGACAATGTAGATCCGATGAAGTGGATTTGTGTAGGAGTAGATCCATCAAATATATTTGTAGATAATATTGGTGATGTTATTATTTTGATTATGAGCAATAATGAAGGCAAGGCATTGTATGATGCATTTCTTGCACTGAAGGGATAATCATGATATTTTCAAGTATTAGTTTCTCATACTATTTTTTACCTTTGTTTTTGATATTATACTTTTTAGTACCGGGAAAACTTAAAAATTTAGTTCTGTTATTGGCCAGTTTATTTTTCTACTTCTATGGAGAACCCATTTACTCTGTTTTAATAATATTATCCTCAGTTTTGGGATATCTTCATGGAAGGTGGATTCATATAAACAGAGAGGGGAGATATGCGAAGTTACCGCTTATCTCTTCCATCATTACAGGTGCTGGAATGTTGGTGTTTTTTAAGTACAGCGACTTTTTTATTGAAAATATAAATCAAGCATTGTCTTTAAATATATTACCATTAAACTTGGAACTGCCTATAGGTATCAGCTTTTATACCTTCCAGATTTTATCCTACACCATTGATGTGTACAGGGGAGATGCAAAGGTTCAAAAAAGTCTTATAAACTTTTCTACCTATGTGATGCTTTTTCCCCAGCTTATTGCCGGACCGATTGTGAGGTATACTACTGTTGAAGCTGAGCTATTGGAGCGAGAGCATTCATTAAAAAACACTGCCTATGGAATTAACCGCTTTATTATCGGGTTATCGAAAAAAGTTCTTATAGCCAATACCCTTGGGGAGCTGGAAAAGGTTTTTTCGAATATAGGCGATAAAACAGTGCTGCTATATTGGGCTTCGACCATTGCATTTATGCTGCAGATTTACTTTGACTTTTCAGGCTACAGCGATATGGCCATAGGTTTGGGACGGATTATGGGGTTCCACTTTCTTGAGAACTTCAACTACCCCTTTATCTCAAAAAGCATATCTGAGTTCTGGAGAAGATGGCATATATCTTTGGGGACATGGTTTAAAGATTATGTATACATTCCAATGGGGGGCAACCGTGGGAGCAGATTGAAATGGAATCAGAAACATCGTTGTCGTATGGTTTCTGACAGGCTTCTGGCATGGTGCACAATGGAATTTTATCGTATGGGGTCTGTATTTTGCACTGCTTTTGATTGTTGAGAAGGTTTTTATAAAAGCCTTTCTTGAAAAGCTGCCAAGGTTGGTGGGACACCTCTATATGCTGTTCTTTACCACCATAAGCTTTGTAATATTTAAAGCAGATGGCTTAAAATGAGAGCATAGAAAATCTTAAAGGCATGTTTGGTATATTGAATATACCTTTTTCAAATAATGAAACGGCTTATTATTTTAGGAGTTATGCATTTGTTTTAATTATTGCTGCTATTGGAGCAACACCTTTAGTAAAGAAGATAATTGAGAGGTTTAAGGACCGTAAAGAATCCCGCAAAATTATTAATATGGCAGAGCCGGTAATGCTTATTTTATTGCTTCTGCTGGTTACAGCATATTTGGTGGATGGCTCATTTAATCCATTTTTGTATTTCCGTTTTTGAAAATATTTCGCTTCAAAGCTTTTACTTTAGCAACAGTGAGGATGGTTCTATGAAGGATAACATAAAAAATATAATTGTAACTGTCAGCTTTTTTGTGATTATTTGCGGCTTAATGCTTGCTAATATTATAATGCCTGATTTGGAGTTTTCCTTCAGTGAGCGGCGAAAGCTTAAGGCTATTCCTGAATATTCCGCAAAGAAGCTTTTTAGTGGAGAACTGTTTGAAGAGTTTGAGAAATACTCGCTTGACCAGTTTGTTCTACGGGACCGTTTCAGATCCTTAAAGGTTTTTAGTACATTTTACCTTTTTAATCAAAGGGATTATAACAATATTTATATAGTAGATGGAAGCATCAATAAAATGGTATACCCACTAAATGAAAACTCTGTGCTCAATGCGGCAAATAAGCTTAATGAGGTTTACGGAAAGTATTTACAGGGTATGAATGTGGGCTATGCAATAATTCCCGATAAGAACTATTTTGTTGCCGCTAAAAATGGATATCTTGCAATGGACTATGACAAAATGGTGGAAATTATGCGTGAAAATGTGGACGATATGAAATATATAGATTTGTTCGGCTGTTTAAGTTTTGGAGATTATTACAAAACTGATATACACTGGAGACAGGACAGAATAATAAATGTTGCCGATAGGATTTTAAAAGAAATGAGTAGCGATACCTGTTTAAAAGATGTTCAATATATAAAGAGAGAACTATACCCGTTTTACGGAGGCTTCTATGGGCAGGTGCCTCTTAAGCTGGAGCACGGTAAAAGCATGAACCCATCTCCTGCCAATACTCTCACAAGAGAGTTTTTTAAAATGCCATTTCAGCATTTAATATTCAGGCAAGAAAATCATTTTTTAAGAAATGCCCCCGGGATTACTAAGATATGGCGTGTGAAACGTC
>JAAYTO010000079.1 GCA_012523755.1 Clostridium sp.
CCTTGCTGCATCTCCCAAAGTTCATAATACTTACCCTTTATCGCCAGCAACTCCTCATGAGTCCCCTTCTCAATAATCTCTCCCTTGTCCATTACAATAATCTCATCACAGTTCTTAATAGTCGCCAATCTATGGGCAATAATCAGCATGGATTTATTCTTGAATTTGTTGTAAATCATATCAAAAATAATACCTTCTGTCGCAAAATCAAGGTTACTTGTGGGCTCATCCAATATGTAGAACTCACTTTTTTTTAGAAATGCCCTTGCCAACGCAATTCTTTGTTTTTCTCCACCGCTTAGCCCATTACCCGCTTCCTCAAGATATGTGTAATACTGCATTGGAAGCTTCTTGATAAATTCATGGGCATCAGCCTGTTTAGCTGCCTCCTTTACTTCGTCCAATGATGCGTTCATCTTTGTTACCCTTATATTGTCATAGATACTTTTAGAAAATAGTTCAATACTCTGAGGCACATATGAAATTGCTTTCCTAAGTGAGATATTACTGAATTCATTAATATCAACACCATCTATGAGTATTTCTCCTTTTTCCGGCTCATAATATTTGAGTAACAACTTAGCAATTGTAGATTTACCGCTTCCGCTGCTTCCTATCAATGCAACCTTTTTCCCTTTAGGAATTTTAAACGAAATATCTTTTAGCACCGGTTTTCTGTTTCCATATCTAAAAGTAACATTCTTTATCTCAATATCCCCGTCTATTCTCTCAATATCTTGATAATTCCCGCCTTCTTGTTCTCTCTCACTATCCAAAATCTCTGTAATTCTTTTCATTGATATATTGGCTTCCTGTATCTGTATCTGCAATTGTACAAGCCTTCCCACCGGTTCCATAAAATATCCCGACAATGTCATAAATGCCATCATACTTCCCAAGGATATTTCATTATCTATAACCTGTGTCACACCAAAATACATCAAGAGCAAATTTCCAACAGTCTGTACAATACTGGATATAGACCCCTGAATATTAGACAGCATTCCACCTCTAAGCCCTATTCTTAGGGATCTTATGTATTCCCTCTCAATATTCTCTAATTCCGTTTCCTCATTTGCATTGCCCTTAATTGTTTCAACAGCTCTAAGTCCCTCAATTATTTGTGAATTCAGTACAGAAGATTGCTGCATCTGCTCCTCGTTAAGCTTCTTATACGGCTGTTTAAAAACAAATACTAAACCAATACTTATCACTGTAAGAAAAACAATTACCACAAAGAGAGTGACATTCATCTTAAATAGAATAACACCGGTTATCAGTGCCATGGAAATATCCATGATCAGCGTCAACGCAATATTTGTAAATATATCTTTGATGGTAAATGCATCAGAAAATCTTGTGATAATATCTCCTGTTTTCCTTGAAGCGAAAAACTTCATAGGAAGTTTATAGACATGTTCAAAATAACCCAATAACAAAGGAATATCTATCTTCTGCGAAAGATATATCATCATCCATTGCCTTACAAATCCAATTATCACCTGAGTAACTGCAATGACTGAAAATATTATCAATACCGAAACCAGCATGCCTTTTAAACGGTATGGTAATATTTCATCCATAATCACTTTATTAAATAATGAAGATACTATTCCTAATACCGTTAATACGGCTGAAGCAAAAATTGAATAAATGAAGAGTTTTTTCTGCGGCAATAAAAGCCTTAAAAATCTATTAAAAATTTCTTCTCCCTTTATTTTACCGCTTACAAAATCCTGATTAGGCTTCAATATAAGCAATACACCTGTAAAGTTTTCGTAAAACTCATCTATCTTGAGTCGCAATAAATCCTTTGCAGGGTCACCTATAATTACATGGGTTTTGGTAATCTTAAATATGACAACGAAATGACTAAGACCCTCTTTTGTAATAACATTCGCAATACATGGCAGAGTATATTTACTTAAAAAACCTTCTTTATCAACTCGAACTGCTTGGGAAGTAAAACCTAATTCGTCACAACAGTTTTTTAAGCCAATCAGATTTGTACCTTTTAAATCAGTACCCATCATATCTCTAAGTTTTGTTATTGTAGTTTCTTTTTTATAATGCAGACAAACCATTGCTAGGCATGCTGCTGCACAATCTGTAGCATCATGTTGTTTAACAAAAGTATACTTCATTTCGACCCCTAATAATTATTATAGTAAATATATGCAACAAATACTATTATCTCTTTGCTTTGTATAAGATGGTGCTTAATAATAACACAAAATATAATAGCATGTCGTAAAATGATTGTTAAGCACTTTTGTATTTATTTTTTGTTTATTTTTGTCACAATAAGAATCAAATATAAATAAAAACACAATTATTACTTTTCTAAAAACTCTAAAAATGTTTTAAATAAAATTATTTTACATAGCCGAAAATTCCACTAAAAAGCAGAACTGCATGGTTCTCCACGCAATTCTGCTTTATTTCAGTTATACAAGTTCGTCTATTCCCCAATACTCTTTATCGCTTCCTCCGCAAACTCCGTAGTTACGATTTTCTCATAGGGAGCTTCCTTTTCAAGCTCTCCCGCAAGGCTCATTACCTCCTGCAGAAGCTGCAGTGAATCCTTATTTAATACCGGATCCTTGCTCCATGCATCCGTGTCTTTGTACCTTTTTGCCACTGTGGTAAGGGTCTCCAAATCCGAATCGGGGAACGAGGGCTGAATAACCTCTGCTATCTCCTCCGGCGTATGGCTGTCAACCCACATCTGGCCTTTGCAAATGGCATTGGTGAATTTCTGAATCACATCCCTGTTTTTTTCTATGTAGCTTTTGCTCGCGTAATATGCTGTATACGGTATCTCACCACTCTCTTCTCCGATGGATGCAACAATATACCCCTTGCCTTCCTTTTCAACCGTTGAAGCCACTGGTTCAAACAGGGTTACATAATCCCCCTGCCCTCCGGTAAACGCCCCTGCCATCAAGGCGAACTGAACACTTGTGTCAACGTTTACATCTACTCCCGGTATAAGGTTGTTTTCCTTCAGCACATACTCAAGGGTCATTTCCGGAACCCCGCCTTTTCTGCCGCCTATAATCGTTTTATCTCTGACATTGCTCCATTTGAAATCCGGCTCGGGCTTTCTTCCCACCAAAAACGATCCGTCCCGTTTTGTAAGCTGTGCAAATACGACGGCATGATCCTCTTTGCCTTCATTGTACACATAAATGGCTGCTTCCGGTCCGGAAAATCCTATATCCGCCTGCCCCGATAAAACCGATGTCATAACTTTGTCGGCACCTTGACCGGTTGTAAGATCAATCTTTAGTCCTTCTTCCTCAAAAAAGCCCAGGTTCAGGGCAACATATTGAGGTGCATAGAATACCGAACGGGTAACCTCACTTAACCTTACCGTTTTATATTCACTTTTTTGGCATCCTGCAAACCCCAGCATCAACATCGCTGCCATCGTTAAATACAAAATTATTTTTCTCATACAAAACACCTCCAAAAATAATTTCTGTTAATTTCTCTTGACCACAAGCTTTTCAATCCACGCTACCATTCTGTACATTAAAAATGCCGCTATTGAAAGTATAATAACGCTGGCCATCACAAGGTCCAGTTGAAATACCTGGCCTCCATATACAATCAAGTAACCCAGTCCTGCCTTTGAAACCAGAAATTCTCCCACAATGACTCCAACCCAGGACAATCCGACACTTACCTTGAGGGCATTTACCATAACCGGCAGGGATGAAGGAAGCACCACTTTTGTAAGTATCTGAATCCGGTTTGCCCCGAAAGTTTTCACAAGCTTGACTTTTTCTTGATCCACCCCAAGAAACCCGTTTAATACCTCCAGTATTGTAACCACAACGGATATTGTCATTGCTATAACCACAATTGCCGAGGAGCCGGCACCTATCCAAACTATAAAAATCGGACCAAGAGCAATCTTCGGCAGGCTGTTTAACACAACAAGGTAAGGTTCCATTACCTTTTCTAAAAACTCAGACCACCAAAGGATTATTGCCACCAGAATTCCGATAAGAGTGCCGAGGATAAATCCCAGCATCGTCTCCACGCATGTTATGGCAATGTGATTAAAAAGCTCCCCATCCCTGTAAAGGTTTAAAACCGTGTCCATGATTCTTGTGGGCTGGCTTGAAATAAACGGGTCAACCACTCCAATCCTTGCAGCTATTTCCCACAGTGCAAAAAACAATATCAATAATGATATCTGGGTAAGCAAAATGGTTCTTTTTCTTCTTTTTACCTTTCGTATGTATTCTCTATGTTGGGGAGATATGTTCGGGCTTTTTTTATCAGACATTGACATCAAGCTCCTTCCATATCTTATTGAAATAATCTCTGAATTCCGGTGCTTCTCTAGAATGCAGGGGCGTACGTTTTTCACAGCTTAACTTAATCTCGTATATTTTTTTGATTGTAGCAGGCCGTTTCGACAGCACAATAACCCTGTCAGCCATACTAATACCCTCGGATATATCATGGGTCACAAGTATTGCGGTTTTGTTCTCCTTCTTGATGATGGAGTATATGTCTTCCGTTACCGCCAGCCTCGTCTGGTAATCCAGGGCTGAAAACGCTTCATCAAGAAGCAGTATCTGTGGCCTTGCAACAAGGGTTCTTATCAGGGCCGCCCTCTGTCTCATTCCTCCCGATAGCTGGGAAGGGTATTTGTCTTTGAATTCTAAAAGTCCGTATGTATCCAGCAGCTTTAGTGCATATTCCTTTGTTTCGGCGTCCAGGATCCTCCTTATTTCCGATCCTATAACCACGTTTTGGTAAATGGTTCTCCACTCAAAAAGATGATCCTTTTGCAACATATAGCCCACCTTTTCGGAAGTCTTTGAAACCGGCTTGCCCTCTACAAATACACCTCCCGAAGTCGGAACTATGAGTCCTGCAATAAGTGACAGAAGCGTTGACTTACCGCAGCCGCTTGGTCCAACTATACTGATAAACTCTCCCTCCGAAACCGAAAAATTTACACCCTTAAGGGCATCAATCTCGCCGTTAAGAGAATGATATTTCATGCCCAGGTTGCATACCTCAACTACATAACTCATATTAACACCTCCAACCGTTGGGCTTAATATATTATATTCTCAGGCTTCATTATTGGGGACGGTTTTACATAAAGAAAAACAACACGGGGGGACGGTTCTTCCGTGTCATGCGAAGTTACTCATTATTTAACCTTCATTAAATATTTAATGTTTATCATTAATTAATTATTGACTTTTATTAAATATCATCGTATAATAAAATCAGAGAAAAGGAGGTATGGTTATGAAAAAAGACTTGGATTTAAACAAAGTCAAACGCTTTGCAAAAAGTTTAAGAATCGTTATGAATGTATTTTATTGGTCATCTGTTGTTGCAATCATAATTGCAGCGGTATTATTACCGGTAATTAATTTTCTCCCTAAAGACTATTTAACAGCAAAACATTTTCTTAACAGCAATGCTTCATTTAATTTTAGTTTTAATGGACTCCAATTTTCACCGGGAATGAATATACGTGAAAATGCTGACTTTACTCCTGTAATTATGAGTATTTTGGGATTTGTCTTTATTTATGGTTTTGCACTTGCAGTAATTTTTAAACAAGTTCGAAATATCTTAAAAACCGTTGAAATCGGGACACCGTTTGAAAAGGATAACACAAAGAGACTGTCTAAAATAGGGGCAGTACTTATTATAGGGTCATTTCTGTTCAACGCAATGAACGGTCTTGTTACAATAAACATCATTAAATTATTTGAATGGAATAAATACAGTTTTGTTTACAGTCCCGATTTGTTTATCCTTTTTACAGGTCTTCTCATCTTAATTTTGGCAGGAATCTTTAATTACGGTGCATATCTTCAAAACGAGTATGACACAACTTTATAAAGGCGGTGAATATAATGGCTATTATCATTCGTCTTGACAGGGTATTGGCAGATAGAAAAATGCAGCTTAATGAGCTGGCGGAAAAAGTCGGAATATCGAACGTTAATCTTTCAAATTTAAAAACCGGCAAAGTAAAAGCTATAAGGTTTTCCACCCTGAACTCCATCTGCAAAGTCTTAAACTGTCAGCCTGGAGACATTCTTGAGTATTCTGACATAGATGAAGATTTATATGAAGAATAAACCGGTTGCCTAGTCAATCATTGAAGCTTCAGTGGAGGATTCCAACTCCACTGAAGTTATGATGAAAAACTCAGTCTTAACAAAAGCGATGGAGGCATCGAGCCCCTATCGCTTTTATGTGTGCCCAGCATGGGCAACAACTTGGTGGTGAAAGTCCACTACGGGCTTGGTAGTAGGAACCGTTAGCCAAGAGCAAGGGTGTCCACGGCGACGTGGAATCTGAAGGAAGCTGGAGGCAAAATCCTGAACCG
>JAAYTO010000080.1 GCA_012523755.1 Clostridium sp.
GGGTGTATTTTTCCTCTGATTCAAGAATAAAGGGTCCATACTTTTCAAATGGTGATTTACTTGCTTACTCCGGAGCCAAATTTTTTGATTTTGTCGGTTATGTAAAAAACAAGGATGTTAAAGGAGTTGATTTTGCAAAAGAACCGGTAAAAATGAGCCGCCTTCAGATGCCTGCGACAAACTCCGAATTAACGGTATGGGGTTCTCCGGCTAACGGCGGATACACATATACCGGAAGAACATATATTTTACTGGATAACAAAACCCTGAAAATAAGACAAAGCGACGGAACATTGTCGGATAATGTATCACATCCTGAAAGCGGTGTAATATACATAAAGAGCGCCAGAAACGGAAACGATCGGGGTGATTTATATATTTCTGGAGTTCTTGACGGAAGGCTGACCATTATTGCGGAAGGGGATATTTATATTTGTGCGAAGGATCCGACCGACAATACAATAAGAAACAATCAAAAAGAATATAACGAGGCTTATAATTACCAGGGTATTACTTACGCATCAGGTGATGAAAGCATACCGACATATGAAAATAAAAACCCGGCAAATATATCCGATGATATGCTTGGCCTTGTTACCGACAACGATATAATAATACATAACTGGACTGGCTCCGTTTTTACTGCTGTTGAAAATTTGAAGATACAGGCCGCTTTGTACTGCCGTACTGTTAGAATGCAGGATTTGAATTACTTTGAACGTAAATACAAAAATTTAAAGCAAATAAAGTATATTGGTTCAAGGATTGTAAGGTATCCCAGCGCTACAGGGTTTACAAACGGTTCCGGTTATAGTTCCGATAATCAGTTCGATTACCGGATGTCCTATGACGCGCCGCCGCATTTCACCGAACCTGTAAACTCGGGCTGGGAGGTAAAAAGCTGGAGAGAGGTTTCAAGCCAGGAGCCGCTACCATAGAAACATGTATCAGTTTTATCCAAATTAACCATATTTCATTAATGTTAAAGTCATTTTTCTTTTATTACAGCTCTTTCTCAAATCATTAACATTTTTGGGTTAGAACCCTCAAAATAATAAGCTTCTGTTCGTACATTTTATTAGAAGGCAAATTTTATCAGGTTTCGGTATTTCTGAAGGGAGTGATGCAAAGGTTATAGAGCTGTAAATTTTTTGCAACATAAATTTAACAGAATACCCAAATACTTTATATTTCAATACATAGAATAAAGGTAATGATGATGTTTCTGTCTCCAGGGTTTTAACTATACCAAAAGGAGAAAAAGCCTTAAGCTACAGTATAATGATTCCTAAAAGCACAAATAAGGACGCACGCTTCAGTGTTTCATACACTGTTGAGAAAGGATATGCCCCGTTTGGCCTTTAGCTACTTTAACTTCCCCGGATACTATAAAAATAAGGAAACCTCTTAACAAAGTCGGCAGCGGCTATAAACTATATTACAAATATAAAGACGGGACATATGAAGAAACAGGTTATTACTACAAAAACGGAACAAGCAGGAATGAGGGCAAGGTAACACTTGTAGACGTAGGCAATACAGTTACCGAAATAAACCTTACCACACTCCTGTTTACAAATATAAATGGGAAGGTTTACCTGCCGGACGATGATGAAGCCTCTGACGACGGTATTGAAGTTACTGTTACGGCGTATAACAACGGCTCGTTAACCAGCAGCTCCGACGATTTTTATATCAAAAAGGCAGTAACAATAGCAGAGGGAGCTTCTTCAAAATCTTACACACTGACGGTTCCGGTAAAGAGTACCGGTTATATCGTATCATATACGGCGGATAAGAAAACAGGTTATACTGCAACAGGGTATTACAGCAAAAGTGGGACACAATCATCAAAAAGCAGGGCTACAATTGTTGACGCCGAAGAAGAAGCCGTAACCGGCATAAACCTTACGCTGCTTGGAACCGCAAAACCGAAACCAACACCAACTCCGAAACCTGAGACTGATGAAAAATATGACATTAACGGTGACGGCAGCATCGACGTACATGATTTGCTGGAGCTGGCAAAGGCAATAGTTAAACAGTACGACAAAGACGATTACTGGGATAAATTAAAGAAAAACAGGAAATGGGCAGACCTTAAGGAAAAAGATCTCGATGTAATAAAGGAAGCATTCAAGCCGTTTGACAACAACAGGTATCAGATGAAGTGGTTCAACAATATAAACCAGTGGTACAAAAACTGGAACTTTAATTGGAACTGGCAGAACTGCTATGACTGGTACGATAAGGACTACTGGGAAGAATGGCGCAAATCCTATAATAAGGATAAGGACGACGATGACGACGACCGGGAAGATTGGGAAAACTGGTACAAATGGTACGATAAGGATGGCTGGGAAGACTGGAATGAATGGTATAAAAACAAAGGAAACAGGAATAAAAACGCCAATAAAAACAAAAAGTAAAAATATCGGGGTAGAATTGTAAAATAATATAAAACATGCAAAATAAGCTGGATATAGAACCTGTTTTATTAAGCGCCACACAGGCGCTTTCTTTTTTTTCGGCTTAAGCCATAAGAAAATAATATTCAAGCTCATGTATCTTAATTCCATCTATAAATTTTATCATGTACCTAGGGTAGTGTCAAAAAAGTTATGAAAACAACGAGTTAATATTACAGAAATGTAAGTAATTTGAAAATCGGACATTGACAGCAGAATAGAGTGGAGAAAAAGGGCAAATAATTTAGTGCTTAGAAGAGTGAAAGCACTGAGAGGAGCGGTCTAAGGCAGTTATGCGCATGAGAAAATA
>JAAYTO010000081.1 GCA_012523755.1 Clostridium sp.
CCCCAATGCTTTCCTTCCAGTCCTCCGCATCAGAATCCTCGATTTCATCGGAAAAATCTCGGGGCTCATCCTCCGCCAACAGATTTTCTTCCTTTACAGCAATTTGAGAAGAAGCAATATCTATCGGTTCAATGCTGTTTCTAAGAGCATCCTGAACTTTACCGGAAATCTGGCTTATCTTATCGCCTATTTCTCCGGTTTCCTGGATCACCTCAACATCAATTCCTTCCAATTCAATCCAGTCTTCTTTTGCCATGCTCCCTTCAGTGCTTTGAATAGCATTAGAAAAAGCCTTAATGTCACCAATAGAGTGTTCAACCTCATTCTGTATCAGAAAGAGAATTTTTGACAAGACATTTTGCTGATCCGAACTCAACCCAATGTAGTCAGAGATTTCTTGTGCTATTGCTTCAATATTCGCACTGTCCATAAGCTCACGGGGATTGATGTTCAATGCTGCTATAAGGCTATTAAGTTCATTTTCGGTCACTCCAAGAACCTCTGCTAAAACCTCTTTCAGTCCCTCATCTTCACTGTGGCCTTTAATCTTTTTGCTGTCATATCCTGTGTCGATGTCTTTTCTGTTCACAGCCTTGTTATTCCTAAGATGCCGTTGTCCAAAAGATATTGCCTCGCTAAAGCTTTTTACCTTTCTTTGAGCTTCTTTTTTCTCTATTGATTTTCCACTGCTTGCCACAGCATAAGTCCTTTTAGTGTTCTGTTTTGTATAAGTCCTATCAACAGTAGAGTTTAACATGTCCTTAAAATCCGAGAAAAAGCAGTCACTGCTGTTTCTTTTTGTTTGTAAATTCCCCTGCTGTCCCACCAAATTTGAAACAAGCGGTAAAATAGCGTTGTTATTAATCATCGCTTTCACCTCCTTTCAATCCGTATTTCTTTGAAAGTATATCTGTAACCTGAGCTGCAAACTTTTCATCCATTTCAGCAATGATCTGTGCCGCTGCATCTTTCTTCATACTCTTTAATACCTTAGCCACCAACTCAATCTGCGAACTGCCTAGCTCTTCAAAAATTGCAGCAGCAGCACCGGCATCCATCTTTTCATATATCTGTGCAAACTGCTTTGCCTGTTCGTCAGCTTTCTGTTCTTCAAGTATATTTGCATACAGGCTTTGGGCAGTGTTTTTGTCCATCTTTTCAAAAAACTCCCTAAATCCTTCCTTGTCTCCTTTTGCTAACACTTCTTGCATTTTACTTATTTCTTCTTCCAGCCTGGTACTTTCCGCTTCCATGTCCTTTTTCAGCTTTTCATTCTCTGCCATTATTTCTTCTACACCAACCTGAATTTTTTTAAACTCATCCAATTCTTTTTTTGTATTCTCCAGTTCGGATGACAGCTGGGCATTTTTCCTCCTAAATTCCTTATACTTAGCCACCAGTTCTTTACTGCCCATATTTTCCGGAGCAAGAGGATCATAATCTTCCGGAGGTGCAGGTAAAGCATGCCTTAGCACAGGCATTCCATTTATCTGATTCCTGTACTTATCGGCAAATCCATTGGCATTGCTCCGAATTATAATCCAAAAAACACCTACAATAACACCAGCTATAACAACCAGTGATATTAATAAAATAATCAATCCAAACAAAAAACTGTTCTTTTTTTTCACTTTCTGTTGGGTTAAGCTTCCCGCCAGCACGGGACTTATTTTGCTCTCGTTTTCTTTTGCCATTTTTTTATCTCCCGAATAGATTATTTAATACTCT
Source organism: Clostridium sp. (assembly GCA_012523755.1). Taxonomy (GTDB): domain Bacteria; phylum Bacillota; class Clostridia; order Acetivibrionales; family Acetivibrionaceae; genus Hungateiclostridium. The sequence goes on from JAAYTO010000081.1 coordinate 1,729, forward strand.
CAAATCCCGGCATGTCCTATATTAAAGCTTACGATTTCATCATTAAGCCTCTGTTCTTCCCTCTGCTGTTCTTTCATATACTCCTCATACTTTTTTTCCTTCAGCTTATCAAGCATTTTTTTCTCCTGCATGGCTTTAATTAATTTTTCTCTATATTTATCGACATTGTTCTGTGCCTTTATTACATTATCTTGCTGCAGTCTGACTCTGTCATTCAAATATGATATATAAGTGCTGTATTCCCGAAGCTTACCCACGGACGCACCCTTTTCGTACATTTGGTTTATATTAAAAATATATTCTTCTCTTCCCTCTATAAGTTCCTTAAGTATTCTTTTTTGTCTCTCCATCTCCTGGATTGCTCTGCCCAGTTCATTCTTGAGACTTTTCTCCACCTGTGTCTTTAAGTTTAGCAAGGACTGCATTCTAAAAACAAATTTCCCCACAGTCATCACCTGTCCTGTTCCTATCCGCTATTATAGTGCTTCTTATTATAACAATTTCCAGTCTTTAAAATATTATGTAAACCAAATATCAAACCAGAATACCTTTGAGCATACTCAATGTCTCATCAAAGGTGTACCTGTCCGAAACCCCCTGCTCAATAAATGACTGTATTCTATCAATAACACTGATGGCATAATCTATCTTTTCATTGCTTCCCTTTACATAGGCACCGATATTTATAAGATCCTCCGCATCCTTGTATATTGCCATAGCTTTTTTAACCTCGCTTGCAGTACCCATATGCTCTTTTGTTACCACATCGGGCATAACCCTGCTCACGCTTGCCAAAACGTCAATTGCAGGATACTGGTTTCTGTTGGCCAATGCCCTGGAGAGAACAATATGTCCATCCAGTATCCCCCTCGCGGTATCAGTTACCGGTTCGGTAAGGTCATCACCATCAACCAGTACTGTATACAGTCCTGTAATTGAACCCATCCCGGAATTGCCCGACCTCTCCAAAAGCTTGGGTAAAACAGCAAAAACCGAAGGCGTGTATCCCCTTGAAACCGGAGGCTCTCCGATAGCCAATCCCACCTCTCTCTGAGCCATGGCAAACCTAGTAAGTGAGTCCATCAAAAGAAGGACATCCTTTCCCTGATCTCTGAAATACTCCGCTATGGAAGTAGCCATCAATGCACCCTTTAGCCTTACAAGTGCAGGCTGATCAGAGGTTGCAACAACAACTACAGATCTTTTGAGTCCTTCATCCTTAAGATCCTTCTCAATAAACTCCCTGACTTCCCTGCCTCTTTCTCCAATAAGGGCTATTACATTTATATCTGCTTTTGTGTTCCTAGCTATCATACCTATCAGTGTACTCTTACCCACACCGCTCCCTGCAAAAATTCCTATTCTCTGACCCTTTCCTACAGTCAGAAGACCATCAATACTTTTAACACCTAACGGCAGTGGATCCTTGATTCGGTTTCTTTCCAACGGCCTCGGTGGAACATTATCAACAGAATATGTACCCTCGCAAGCTATTTCCCCCTTGCCGTCTATTGGGTTTCCCATGCCGTCAATCACCCTGCCCATAAGCCCGCTGCCAACACCAATTGACAAATACTCGCCCGATGCAACAACCTTGCTTCCCGGTCCTATTCCACTCATATTGCCCAAAGGCATCAAAAGCACCTTGTTATCTTTAAAACCAACCACCTCTGCGGCTATTTTTTTATTCTCCCTTAAAGCATTGATTCTGCATATTTCTCCAATATTGACCTCAGGCCCGTCTGATTCAATTGTCAGACCCACCACCTTGGTTACCTTTCCTATATACTCAATTAGATTTGTTTTTTCTAAAATCTCATGGTATTTCAGTAAGTTGATAACAGTCATAAGGCCTCCACATCCTGATATTGCCGTTTTTAACTACTTATTTAAAACCTTTTCAAAGGCTTCTTCAATCTTTTTTATTTTTGTGTTCACTCCTGAATCCACGCTTCCATATGCGGTCTCCAGTATCAAGTCTCCAGGCTTTAAGGACTTATCTTCAATTATATCGAGCCCATCTATTCCTTCCGTCATCGAAAGAATTTTGTCCTTATTTTCTTCAATAAATTCATAGTCCTTTGAAGAAACCTTTATAGCTATGTTTTCACGGTTTGAGCATTTCTCGAAAGCCTGCCTAACCAGATTCAGCAAATACTCCTGGTTTAAGTTTATTTCATCATCTATAACCTTTCTGCTAACACCTATAATTACGTCTACAGCATCCTTTTCTATGCCTTCAAGCACTTCCTTATATTCCTTCAAAGCATTTTCCTTAACCGCCTCTGCTTCCCGAATCAGATCATTATGTTGCTTTTTTGCTTCCTCATATCCCTCTTCATAGCCTTTTTGTCTTGATTCTTCCTCTATCAAAGACTTCAGCTCTTCGGCTTTTTTTCTTGCATTCTCAATTATTCTATCCGCTTCCAGTTCAGCTTCCCTTATTATGGATTCAGCCTCAAGTCTGGTTTTTTCTAAAACTTCCTGTGCATCTTCGACCTTATTTTTTACACTTTCAAAATCAGGTCCGATATGTACTGCATTCGTCCTTTTTATATTCTGATAGTTCAGAGGTGCTCTTATTTGTACTGGAATTCCTATATTAACCTGACTGCTTTTAAATATCTTGTTATACAATTATTTCATCTCCTCCGCCTCTGGAGATTACTATCTCTCCTGTTTCTTCAAGCTTTCTGATAATATTAACAATCTTCTGCTGTGCTTCGTCAACATCCTTGACCCTCACAGGCCCCATGTATTCCATGTCCTCCTTCATCATATCAACAAGACGTTTGGACATATTGGAGAATATCTTGTTTTGAACCTCTTCTGAAGTGCCTTTAAGAGCAATTGCAAGTTGATTGTTGTCAACCTCACGCAGAAACCTTTGAACAAAACGGTTGTCCATGGTAAGAATATCTTCGAATACAAACATTCTTTTCTTTATCTCTTCTGCAAGATCGGTGTCTTCAATCTCAAGGGTCTCCATAATATATTTTTCAGTTCCCCTGTCAACACTGTTTAAAATATCCACTATTGCCTGAACACCACCGGCAGTGGTAAGATCTCCAGTAACAAGGGAAGAAAGCTTTTTCTCAAGAACCCTCTCAACCTCCTTGATTACTTCAGGGGTTGTCCTGTCCATTGTTGCTATCCTTCTTGCAACATCAGCCTGCTTTTCCTGTGGCAGTGCAGACAACACAATTGAAGACTGTTGGGGTTTTAAATACGCCAAAATCAAGGCTATTGTCTGTGGATGCTCGTTCTGGATAAAGTTTAATAGCTGTGAAGGATCGGCCTTTCTCACAAAATCAAAAGGCTTTACCTGAAGAGAAACAGTGAGTTTATTAAGAACATCCAATGCTTTTTGCGTTCCTAAAGCCTTCTCCAGTATTTCCTTGGCATAACTTATGCCACCCTCCGCGATATAGTCCTGTGCAAGGCATATCTGATAGAATTCCTCCAATACCTTTTCCTTTTCCTCCGGCGTCACTGCCCTTATATTTGCAATTTCAAGGGTAAGCTGCTCTATTTCTTCCTCTTTAAGATGTTTAAAAATTTCCGCAGATCTTTCAGGTCCAAGAGCAATCAACAGCATTGCCGCCTTCTCTTTTCCGGATAATCCTGTTTTTACAGATGACCCTCGTGCCACATTAATACCCCCTGAGTATTTTAATCCCAGTCGTCTGACAACCAGTTTCTAAGAAGCTGTGCAACTGACTCGGGTTTTTCTTTTACAAACTTTTCAATCTGCTTCTTAACTTCCGACTGTTCCTCAAAATTAATTTCCGGAACATAATCCTTTTCTTCATTATCAGTAACACTTGCCCCATTCGCCGTAGCTAACTGAGGTTCCAGTCCTGCCTGTTCAGCCTTCTTTCTAGGTATAACAGCAAGCATAAGTGCAACTGTTAAAAGAATCATCAATATAAAGAAACCATAGTCATCGAGAAACTCTTTAATCTTTTCCCAAGCTGAAACAACATATTCTTCTGCTGGAGCCAGTTTTTGCTTATCGACGGATATCCGTACAACAGGTATTCCCGTTGCATTGCTAAGGCTTTGCTTAAACTGGTCGATAAACTCCTGGGTCAGTTTGCTGTCATCAGGAACTCTGTTCCCATACCATAATGCAACTGTCATCGATGATTCATTAAAATTGACTGTTCCAACGGCTTTCTCTTGTGCAGTCAAAGTCTCCGTAAATATTCTGTTAATTATTTCTGAATTCTTTTTATAAGAAGAATTTCCCCCCCCATCAATGGGATAACCCGGAACCTGTCCTGTTCCTGGGTTTGCATCCATCCCTGGTGCTTCTCCTGTGCCAGAGCCGTTCTCCAGATCCTCCTTATGCCTTTCCTCACTTACCACTGCCTCATCCAATCCAGTGGGCTTCTCAATCTCTTTCCTGTTCGTTGTAACTTTGTCTAAGTCAAGAACCGGATTAACAGCTACACTTATAAAGTCATAACTATCCGAGCGACCAGAATAAAGGTTTTTTATGTTTTTCTCAAGCTCTTCCTTAATACGGAGCTTAAGCTTGTATTGACTTGATGGAATACTCATTCCATCAGATAAGTCCTGATTTAATATGTTAAAATTGTTGTCTACTACCGTAACGTTTTTCGGATCCAAACCCTCAATTGATGATGCAACCACTCTGACAATTCCTTCTACCTGCTCCGGAGTTATTTCCCCTTTAGGGTTTATTCTTACAGATGCCTTGGCCTCTTTTTCATTTTCAATAAAAAACATGGAATCATCGGGCATTGTAAGCTCCACATCGGCATCCTTAATATTATCAAACATTTTCAGCTTGGCAATAAGACTGTTTTTCTTGAAATTATGCCACAGTTGCTTTTTATCACTCTCGGTTGAACTTATATTAATTAAACTCCAAGCATCTTCAAAGGTCATTCCCCTCTCAGTTAAACCTGCCGAGGCTAGTGCAAATTCTGCTTTATTCTTGTCTTTTGAATCTACAAGGATCTGTCCCCTGTCACCCGGCTTATAATTAATTTTTTTATCCTGCAAGGCTTTTTCAATTTCAGAAAGGTCTTGGGAATCATCAATGGTCATAAGTGGAACATATGTGGTTCTTGAAAGCATTATTATACCTATTGTTAGTGCAACCAGCAATAATCCGGATGTTATGTAGATTCTGTTTCTCTGGGATTTGTCGAGATTTTTCCAGAGGTCTGTAAACTGCTCCTTTAATCTTGATAACGCCTCAGGCATGAATTCACCACCTTTATTAACAGTTATTCATCTTTCGTAGTATAAATTGCGGTTTTTAAAGTATAGATCGAAAATAGCTTTTTATTAGAAAATACTCTCATTGGATCAGTCTAGCTTTATCCTATCAATACTACTTCACAGGTGGAATTTTAAATTTGGATTCTCATTATTTCATTATATGCATCTAAAATCTTGTTCCTGATTTGCATGGTGAACTGAAGAGCTATATCCACCTTTTGTGCTGCGATCATCACTTGGTGAATATTATCAGTTCTGCCGGCTGCGAACTCTTCAGCAATATAACTTGATTGTCTTTCAAGTTCACTGATTTCATTCATGGCATTATTCAAGAATTCACCAAAAGCCCCAGCTATGCTTTCATTCTTTTTGTTTTCGGAAAAATCAATCTGAGAAATTGAAAAAGAATTTGTATCAATAGAATTTATAGGATTAACAGCCATAATACCCTCCTTGAATTAAATCATCGAATTTCTTCATTTTGAGCTTTCAACAAAACCGTTTCTTGTTATAAAAATATATAAAAACCAGATTTTATAAAACTTTATGCTTTAAAACATAAAGACTATCTTCCGATTTCCAGTGCCTTCATTGCAATATCCTTTGAAGTGTTTATTGATGTAACATTTGCTTCATACGCCCTTGTTGCAGAAATCATATTAACCATCTCGGTAATAACATCAACATTAGGTCTTAAAACATAACCTTCTTCATCAGCATCGGGATGCCCTGGATCATACTCTCTCTTAAAAGGCGTCTGATCCTCCACAATACCAGTCACACGAACTCCACCACCTGCCGAACTATCTGCAATGCTTTTTGATAAATAACTGGAAAAGGGAACAGAAGCAGACTTTTCTTCAAAAAGTACGGTTTTTCTTCTATAAGGCTGACCATTTTCAGTTCTTGTGGTATTTACATTTGCAATATTCTGTGATATTGTATCCATTCTTAACCTTTGAGCTGTAAGTCCTGATGCACTTATATCAAGAGAACTGAAATATCCCATTTAGATTCATCTCCCTTCGTTAATTACTGATTTGATTTTACTGAATTCATTGCTGATTTTCTGAGCCATAACACTATACCTAATAGTGTTTTTTGCCATCTCAGCCATTTCCCTTTCAATATCGACATTGTTTCCATCAAGTCTCATACTTTGTGAATTTTCATCCACACCGACTCTTATGTCAATATCTTCAACATTTTTTTGTCCTACGGGTATATGCTTCGGATGGGATCTTATTCCTTTGATGCGGCCAGCTGTGGCGTCATTTAGGTGCTCTTCAAAAGCTACTGATTTTCTTTTATAACCTGCGGTGTCCACATTGGCTATATTCTGCGAAATAACCTCATTCCGTAACAATGCTGCATCCAACGATTTTTCAAATATTCCTGTTGTAGTAAGAATCCTGTCCAACATTGGATAATCCCTCCAATTTGACTTTGTTCTCTTGCCAGTAAATCGAATCATAATTAATTTCGACAAATCAATATATTTTCCTGCACTACTTTACAAAGAGCCTATGGCAATAATAACCCTGCCCCCTCATGCAAGAAAACCCTTCCTAAATATAAAATAAATCGCTCCCCATATATAAATATCTCTATGAATAAAACAAACAAGAATATCATTTTAATGAAAACTAAATTTACAATATAAACTCAGTTTCAAAAAAACGTATGATATAAAATAAGAACTGCATAAATCAAATTTAGACATAATAATCTTTATTAACATTTCGATAATATCACAAAAAAACAAAAAAAACAAGTATTTTTTAAAAAATTTACAATTAATAAAAAAAATTAATATATTATTTCTTGATAATTGTGAAGTAAAGCATTCCAGAAACTTAAGTTCCTTTCATATTTTCTTCACTTGTCTATTACACCCATTATCCTCTTTATATCTTCTAAAGCCTTAATTGCCAATTCATAATTCCTTTTTCTTTTGTCCCTGATTTTAATGCCTTTCCTTTCCACAAGCCCAAAATTAACGTTCATAGGCTGAAAATTCTTCACGCTGCTGTTGGAAATATATTGGCTCAAAGCCCCAATAGCAGTGCTTTTAGGGAATATAATGTCTTTTTCACCCAGCATGCTCATAGAAGCATTTATTCCTGCTACTAAGCCCGAAGATGCTGATTCAACATACCCCTCCACTCCGGTTATTTGACCGGCAAAATATATATTGGGAAACTTTTTGAGCCTGTAAGCAGCATCCAAAAGTAATGGGGAATTTATAAATGTGTTTCTATGCATAACTCCATATCTGACAAACTCAGCATTTTCCAGCCCGGGTATTAATCTGAACACCCTTTTTTGTTCAGACCATTTAAGCCGGGTCTGAAAACCCACCATGTTATATAGCGTCCCCTCACTATTATCCTGTCTTAACTGGACTACTGCATGGGCTTCCTCACCGGTGTTGGGATCTATAAGACCCACAGGCTTTAACGGACCAAATCTCAATGTATCTATTCCTCTTTTTGCCATAGTTTCAACAGGCATGCATCCCTCAAAGACAATTTCCCTGTCAAAATCCTTTACCTTCGCCATTTCAGCATTAACTAGCTCGTTCCAGAAAATCTCATATTCTTCTTTGCTCATGGGACAATTGATATAGTCCTCGGTTCCTCTGTTATAGCGGGCTGCCTTAAAAGCCCGATCCATATTTATTGACTCAAAGGTAACAATAGGTGCCGCTGCATCGAAGAAATAAAGGTATTCCTCTCCTAAAAAATCCTTAAGATGCTTTGACAATGTCTCAGAGGTTAAGGGACCCGTTGCAACAACAGTAATTCCCTCTTTCGGTATACATGTTACCTCTTCATTTACCACTTCAATATTGTCATTATTTTCAATACGCTCAGTCACCATTTTTGAAAAAAGCATTCTGTCTACTGCAAGTGCCCCTCCTGCAGGCACTTTTGTAGCATCTGCACATTCCATTATTATCGAACCTAGAAGCCTCATTTCTTCTTTCAAAAGCCCCACGGCATTCTCAAACTGTACTGAACGAAAGGAATTGCTGCATACAAGCTCTGCAAATGTATCTATATGATGTGCCGGCGAGTATGCTTTTGGTTTCATCTCATAAAGCTTTACCTTTATTCCCCTTGAGGCTATTTGCCACGCTGCTTCGCATCCTGCCAACCCGGCACCGATAACGTTTATATAATTAATCATCTTTTTCCTCTCCGGTTTTTTTAAAGTCACAGTTTTCATTGCTGCATTTAAATTGTGCCTTCTTTCCGGAATACTTCTTAAGCAAAAAGTTTCCACACTGAGGACAATTTTCTTTTGCAGGCATTTCCCATGTCATAAAGTCACACTTAGGATCACTTTGATTGTTCTCACACCCAAGGTACTTTCTACCCTTCCTTGTTTTCTTTATATATACCTTGCCACCGCATTTCGGACAGGTAACACCCGCATCCACAAGAATCGGCTTTGCGTTTCTGCATTCAGGGAATCCCGGACAGGCCAAAAATCTACCATTTCTCCCCATCTTTATTACCATGTTCCGGCCGCACTTCTCGCAAATCTCGTCGGTTACTTCATCAGGAATCTCAATATTGCCTATTTGAGCCTCTGCCTCTTTGAGTACATCCACAAACTGGGAATAAAAGTTTTTCATGACGTCTACCCATTTCTTATCCCCTTCTTCAATCTCATCAAGCTTTTTTTCCAATTGTGCAGTAAACTCAACATCCACAATTTCCTGAAAATAATTCTTCATTATATCCGTTACTATTCTTCCTAATTCAGTAGGAATCAGCGTCTTTTTATCCTTTACTATATAGCCTCGAGCCAGAATAGTGGTAATAGTTGGTGCATAAGTACTTGGCCTACCTATGCCTTTCTCTTCAAGAGTTTTAACAAGGCTAGCCTCTGTGTACCTTGGAGGAGGCTGGGTAAAATGCTGTTTCGGTTCAATCTCTTTTTGCTTTAATTCCTCATTCTCCACAAGCTCCGGTATATCCCCATCTGTTTCCTCGTTATCCTCATCCTTTCCTTCCTGATAAAGAAGAGTATATCCCGCAAACTTTATACTGGAGCCGTTTGCCTTAAAAATGTATTTGTCTGCTTCAATGTCTGCACTTATGGTATCGTAAACAGCTGCTGCCATCTGACTTGCTACAAATCTATCCCATACCAGCTTGTACAACTTATACTGCTCTTTTGACAGTGAATCCTTTATCGACTCCGGATCCATGTCAGCAGATGTGGGTCTTATACACTCATGGGCATCCTGGGAAGAAGATTTGCCTTTATAAATGGGTTTTTCTTTAGGCAGATACTCCTCACCGAATTTGTTCTTAATATATTCAGCAGTATTTTGTTGTGCCTCGTTAGAAACCCTCGTTGAGTCTGTACGTATATAAGTAACAAGTCCGACCGCACCGACGCCCTTTATATCTACGCCTTCGTAAAGCTGCTGGGCAACAATCATGGTCTTTTTTGTACTAAACCCCAGTTTTCTTGAAGCTTCCTGCTGCATTGTGCTAGTGGTAAAAGGTGCATTGGGGGTTTTTCTCTTCTCACCCTTTTTTACCTTGCCCACCTTAAATGCACTATTCTTTATTTCAATAAGTATATTATTAACTTCATCCTCATTTTTTAATTCAATCTTTTTTTTGCCTACTCCGTAAAACTTAGCATTAAAGGGCTTCCTTACACCTTTCTTAAGAAGCTTTGCCGTTATGGTCCAGTACTCATCCGGTACAAATTTTTCTATTTCTTCCTCTCTGTCACAGATGAGTCGCGTTGCCACCGATTGAACCCTGCCTGCACTCAATCCTTTTTTAACCTTTTTCCAAAGAATCGGGCTTATCTTATATCCCACAATCCTGTCTAGAATTCTTCTTGCCTGCTGTGCATCAACCAGATCCATGTCGATTTCCCTTGGTAATTTTATAGCATTCCTGACAGCATTTTTGGTAATCTCATTAAATGTTATTCTGCACTTCTCTTTTTCTTCTATATTTAAAATATTAGCCAAATGCCATGAGATAGCCTCACCCTCGCGGTCAGGGTCAGTAGCAAGATAAATCGTCTTTGCGTTTTTAGCTTCCTTTTTAAGCTTTGATATTACATCGCCTTTTCCCCTTATAGTAATGTACTTAGGGGCAAAATCATTCTCTATATCAACTCCCATCTGACTTTTGGGAAGATCCCTCACGTGACCGACAGAAGCAACTATCTTGTAGCCCTTTCCTAAAAATTTCCCGATAGTATTCGCTTTAGCGGGAGACTCAACAATAACCAATTTTTCAGCCATTTTTATCCTCCAGTTTAGTTCTCTAGTTATTTAATAATATATTATAATATTATATATTGGCATATTACAATTAAATATTTAAAACTTTAATTTAAATATCTTACCAGGGAGCTGTTCTACAACTCCTTTTAGCTCCAACATAATAAGTATTGAGTTTATAAGGGCGATACTAAGCCCGGTTTTTCTTGCAATGACATCTATGTGCAACGGTTCTAGCTTTAAACACTCTGCAACCTTTTTCTCATCATCATCAAGACCTTTTAGCAGCTCACCGCCTTTAAACCTTTGAGAAAAAAAATCCTTTACCTTTTCTTCAGTGAAGCTGATGTTTATCTCTTCGAGTATATCGTCAATTCCTGTCACCATTTTAGCCCCTTCCTTAATGAGTTTGTTGGTACCGGTACTGTTATAGTTGTTAACATTTCCCGGAAGGGCAAATACTTCTCTTCCCTGCTCAAGGGCAAAATTAGCCGTAATCAAAGATCCGCTGCGTTCCCCTGCTTCAATTACAATTACTCCAAGAGAAATACCGCTTATAATCCTGTTGCGTGCAGGAAAATTTCCCGGTATGGGAGTTGTGCCCGGCAGGTATTCCGATATGCATGCACCGCTTGAGATTATGTTTTCCATAAGCTTTTTGTTTTCAGAAGGGTATACAATGTCAAGCCCACAACCCAAAACTGCAATAGTCCTTCCCCCTGCATCTATTGCACCCCTATGGGCATAGGAATCAACTCCTCTTGCCATGCCGCTCACCACAGTAATACCATATTTTGATAACTCTGTGGCTATGGTTTGTGCCATCCTTATGCCATAGGATGATGCCCTCCGGGAACCCACTATTGCAAGAAATTTTTCATCCTTTTCGATATTTCCCTTCATGTATAATACAATGGGAGGGTCATATATATTTTTAAGGTAAAAAGGATATATACTGTCTTGTATTGTAACTACTTTAATGTTGTGTCTTAAGATGTTTTCCAGCACATTATCAGTATTTTCTTTAATTTTCTCGTTGGTTAAGTTTGATACATCGGTTCTACTTAAAAAAGGAAGAACGCTCAGTTCATCCCTTTTGGCATTCCAGACACTATTTATATCCTTAAAATGCTCCAGAAGCTTTTTGGACTTTACTGCACCAACTCCCGGAACAGAACTCAGCCAAACCCAATACCTTATTTCGTTTTTCATCTGTATACCCCTTTGTCAATATATGGTGTATGCTAACCTTTTTATTGTCATGAAATAATTTATCATGTATTGTTCATTGAATCAAGTCTTGACATGATATATCTTCAAAACCACGATAAATCGGTGTATATTATTTAGGCGAAGAAATATTAGTTTCCGGAATATTTTTCCTCGCATTTATTTAATACACCCATGATAAATTACCGTTTCGCCCTATTCTAGAGCAATCAGCTGTTTAAGAATAAAATACAGAGTCCACTACAAGCTCAACAGGGCAATGATCAGAACCTAATACTTCATCATGTATGACTGCCGATAAAAGACGGTCTTTAAGGTTTTGCGAAACACAGAAATAATCAATCCTCCATCCGGCATTTCTTGAACGGGCATTAAACATGTATGACCACCATGTATAAGCATCCTTTTTATCGGGATAAAAAAATCTAAAGGTGTCAATAAAGCCTGATTCAAGAAGCTTAGTAAACTTTTCCCGCTCTTCATCGGTAAAACCTGCATTCCTTCTGTTTGATGCCGGGTTCTTAAGGTCAATCTCTTTATGGGCAACATTCATGTCTCCACATACGATAACGGGCTTTTTCTTATTCAGCCCACCCAAATAATTTCTAAAATCATCCTCCCACTTCATCCTGTAATCCAACCTTTCCAGCCCTCTTTTTGCATTGGGAGTATACACATTTACAAGATAACAGTTTTTATATTCAAGGGTTATAACCCTCCCCTCATTGTCATGCTCTTCAATACCAATTCCGTTTACAACCGAGACAGGCTTTATCTTTGTAAACACCGCAGTACCGGAATACCCCTTCTTTATTGCATAATTCCAATATTGATGATACCCCTGAAGTTCAAGCTCAAGCTGTCCTTCCTGAAGCTTGGATTCCTGTATACAAAATATATCGGCCTCTACATTCTTAAAGTAATCTAAAAAACCCTTTTTTATACAAGCCCTGATGCCATTTACATTCCATGAAATAAGCTTTGTCATTTATCTCTCCCCTTTTACTTACATTTTCCTGTCCAAACTTCTGTACTGTATTGCTTCTAACAGATGATTTGTCTTTATATTCTCACTTTCCTCCATATCAGCAATAGTGCGTGCCACCTTTAAAATTCTGTTATGAGCCCGGGCACTCAATCCAAGTCTGTCAAAAGCATTTTTCAAAATTTCCTTGCAATTGTCGTCCAATTTACAGTATTTTTTTATCATTGACGGAGAAAGCTCTGCATTGGAAAATATTTTAAATCCTTTGTACCTTTCCTGCTGAATTCTTCTTGCTTTGTTCACCCTTTCCCTTATAGCCTTTGATCTTTCTCCCTCTTCCTGACTTTCAAGTTCCTTATATTTCACTGAAGCAACCTCTATATGTATATCTATTCTATCTAAAAGCGGTCCCGACAACCGACCTAAATACTGCTTAATCTGCTTTGAGGTACATGTGCATTCTTTTGTTTCATCAAGATAATTACCGCATTTACAAGGATTAGCAGCACATATTAATGTCGTCCTTGCAGGATATGTTAAGGTGGCATTAACTCTCGAAATAGTCACTACTCCGTCCTCTAACGGCTGTCTTAACACCTCGAGAACATCCCGACTAAACTCCGGAAGCTCATCTAAAAACAACACCCCGTAATGGGCAAGACTAATCTCACCAGGCTTTGGTATTTTGCCTCCTCCGATAAGTCCGGTGTTTGAGATAGAGTGATGGGGTGATCTGAAGGGTCTTTGGGTAACAAGGGAAGTATTTTCAGGCAAATTACCTGCAATACTATGGATTTTTGTCACCTCAAGGGCTTCTTCAAAGGTCAGAGACGGAAGAATTGTCGGAAGTCTTCTGGCAATCATTGTTTTGCCGCATCCCGGCGAACCGATCATTATGCAGTTATGTCCGCCACTGGCCGCCACTTCAAGAGCCCTTTTAACATTCTCCTGTCCCTTTACGTCAGCGAAGTCCACCTCATAATCAAGACATTTGTCAAAAAAAGAATCAATATCAACTTCATGCCTCTTTATTTCGGATTCTCCGTTTAAGTGGTTAACAACATCTGCGATATTTGCTGCAGGAAATATACCTATACCCTTTACAACCGCAGCCTCATCAGCATTCTCTACCGGCAGTACAATGCTTTCAATCCCGTCTTCTCTTGCACTTATAACCATGGGAAGTATGCCCTTTACAGGTTTTATTCCCCCATCTAAGGATAATTCCCCTAAAAACGCATACCTTTCAATATTGCTGCCGTTTATCTGCCCGGTTGCCGATAATATACCTAAAGCTATTGGTAAATCAAAGGCAGAGCCTTCCTTTCTTTTATCGGCAGGAGCAAGGTTTATAGTAATCCTCTTTATAGGAAAATCAAACCCTGCATTTTTTATAGCTGCCCTAACCCGCTCCTTTGATTCCTTTACCGCAGTATCTCCGAGCCCTACCATATCAAAAGCAGGCAGTCCGTTGCTTACGTCGGTTTCCACCATTACAGTATAACCATTTATACCCGTAAGACCAATACTCTTTACCTTTGATAACACCTCTGCCACAACCTTCCTCAACATATACAGAATAATATATTATTCGTGTAGTGTAAAATAATTTATTAACAACATATTTCTACATAAATGCACCATATCCTCTATATATTCTATATGCTTTGCCTAAATAATTTTAAATGTGAAGAAAAGTGTTCAAGAGAAACTTAAGTTTGGCTTCACAACGTTTCCTCCATATTTTTCTTCATGCAATTAATATGCACCCCTCTAATAAAAACAGTAACATTTCCGAACTTTATAGCTATGATATATTATAGTGATGTAAGAAAATTTTTTCTTCGAACTGAAGTGTTATAATGCAGATGCATATATTAAATGTGAGAAGATATATCTCTTGTATATAAATATCGGGAGGAATGTTAAATGCTTTCTTTCAGAAGGAACCGTAAAAAAAGAAATAAACCCGAAACAGAAGAAAAACCGCAGAAATATGATTCCATAATGAAGCCTTCAATTATACATGAACCTTCCCTACGGGATAATGTTAGTTTTTCCGCCCATATATCAAACTACATAGGTGAAACCGTAACCCTGTTCGTTGAATCAGGAGGCATGTCAGGACTAGGTTTTACCGGTATACTGCTATACGCAGATAAAGTGTACTTAAAACTATTAATCTCAATTGGTCCTGCCCCGTTTTGTCCCTTGGGAAAGCCTTGCATTCTTAATTCTTCATACAGTATTAAAAGTTTTAATCCCTATGCAAATCCAATGAAAAACATGGGAACAATTGCCCTAATACCGGTTAATAAAATTGTTTCCTTTGTTCATAACAGCATTTAAACCTAGGTGCATTAAATGAGTGTACTTTTTTAGATAAAAATCAATGCACTTTTTTAGTCTTCTCTTGTATGTCTTATGTCAACTGCAATCCAAATGTTACAAAATATTGAATGCTTGCTTATGAAACGAAAGAATTATTCTAGAAACTTTTTAATTTTGTTGAGGCTTCCGGTAAGCTTCTGATTCTGACTAAGTATGGCATTTATATATACATTCTTTATATCCCCGTATTTCGTCAATACCTTGTTAGCCCTGTCAACTTCTGCCTTTATAAGGAAAAAATCAATCTCAATCAAATTTTTAAGAAGCGAAGGGTAAATGGGAGATTCTATTACCTTATTGGACAAATCGCTTATGGAGTCAATAACTTTAACAAACCTTGAACTGTTTTTCGACGGATGATATACGTCTTTACGAATATAGTCCACCAATTCTAATTGACGTTTGGAAATCTGTTCAAGTTTTTGAATCTCCTTTTGGATATAATTTTTGTATTCATTGATTTTGGAAACAATGCTGTCAGAAAAAATATTCTCCCTGTGCAAAGTTCTTATTCGCTCGGAGATGCTACAAGAATACAGATTACAGCTTTTAAGGGCATTTTCAAGGGTTTCGTTAACAGCATGGGAAATGTTTATGCCCCCTTCAGTGGCATTTATTATTTCAGTCTGACCGGCAATCCTTTCAAAATAACCTTCAAACCAGTTTCTCATGGCAAGAAAAGCCCGGGTGGTATATACGCCATTCCCGTAAATATCCTTTACAGGTATATACCCATTGCTTTTACCACCGCTTTTACCACCGCTTTTACCACCGCTTTTACCATCGCTATAGTCCCCGACAACCGTTCCCGGTGCATCACCGGCATACATACTTCCAAAGGTAAAAGCCAAATCCTGTCCCGCAATAATAATGGGATTGCAGCCCATCTTGAACAGAATATCAAAGCATGTATTGGCAACAGACGGCCCGCTCTGGAAAAAGCCGGATTTAATATTCGAATATTCAAAAAACTTGGCGGTATAAAGGTCAACGGGATAGTTCATAACAAATTTAGGTCCGTCATAGCTGGCGACAGAAAGTGTTGAAACTTGGTTTGAATAGATAAAATGTATATCCTTGCTCTTAACATTGGCATGTATCTTACCTTCATTATCCCCTGCATCTATACCCACCATAAAATGCGGAGTGATACCAAAGTCTTCCAAAACCCTGACTGCAGTTCCAGCCGCCATTATAACACATTTGTCCTCAAGCCCTTTTAAAAGGTGAACATTCTTTTGAAGTGACGGTCCTGCAGACACTAAGATACCGGGAGTACTCTTAAACTTGCCGATAAGACCGTCAGCATTGGAGGATCCTATTATTTGATCCAGATTCTTTATATTGTTGTGAACCCACAGCTCTCCAAAATGCCTCCTGGTCGCAATATCCACAGTAAAACTCTCGGCATGCTTTATAAACCTGCTTCTAAGCTCATCCCATGTATCGGGAAACATCTCTGCGTATACTTCGAAGGGTTCTATCTGAATACCTCCCTCTTCGGTATTCCACAGCAATGAGTTTATCCTGCCAAGAATATTGCCAATACTTTCGTCAACAAGGATTTCAGCTTTCTTGATAATCGGCTCAAGATTTCTTATACAGATAATTTGATAAAACAAATCCATATTAGGCTCTACAATAACCACTTTTTTGTTCGGAAAGCTTGTAAGAAGAACTTCCAGATGAAAAGTCATACCCATGCCAAAGACAATATCCGCCTTGTTTGAAGCGTCAATATATTTGTCAATCCATGCATATGCCTCGTTAATGGGATCCTCATGATCACACAATACATAATTCTTCTGTCCGCACCTTACCATAACATTTATTACAAGATCATTCTGACGTGCCAGAAGAATCTTTTCCACCGAACTGTTTAAGGGGCTGTACTCTCCTTTAATATACCGTTCAAGCTTATAATACACCCCAGGTTGGTGTTTTTTTAGAAGCACCAGATTTTTTTCTAAAACTTCATTCATGGATATATCACTCATTTCGGAATAATTGGATTGAATAACTACTTTTCTTTAAGAAGCTTATGGAGTTCATCCATAAATGTATTAATATCCTTAAACTGCCTGTACACCGATGCAAACCGGACATAAGCCACTTCATCAAGATTTTTCAGCTTAGCCATAACCAATTCCCCTATGACGTTGGAGGTTACTTCCCTCTGCAATGAATTATAAATATGGCTTTCAATCTCTTCCACAAGCTTTTCTAGATCGTCAATGGAAACAGGCCTTTTTTCACACGCACGCAAAAGCCCATTAAGAAGCTTTTCCCTATTAAAGGGCTGCCTTGACTTATCCTTTTTTATAACCATGAGGGGTAAACTCTCAACCTTCTCATAAGTAGTAAATCTTTTCATGCAGTTTAAGCATTCTCTTCGCCTTCTTATTGAAGATCCCTCATCGGTCGGTCTTGAATCAATAACCTTATCCTCGATAAAACCACAATACGGACACTTCATGACATCCCTCCATTACAATAAAATTATAAGGCTTATTCCCTATGTACCAATAATCGAAAACTGTACGGCACGGTTAATTTTGTCCATCGCAACATAATTATAAGGCTTATTCCTTATGTACCTAAATTATAACACAACCAAGCAGTCCTTTGAAAATTTGATTTGTTTTCTCTACTCAATATATATAATACACTACATACTTGAATAAATAAACCGTATCATTCTTCAAGGATGCATTAAATATGTCCCCTTATTCAAAGTATTTCCTTACAAATCTGTCATCTAATTCTACCAGAATGATATCTTCTCCAATCTTCTTTATCCTGTCCCAAGGTATAACATATTCATCATCCTTTCCAACAAGTCCAAACCATCTTCTGTCCCCGGGTATTACAATAGCTTCAATTTTTCCTGATTGAAGGTTTATTTCAACATCACAGACAAATCCCAGTCTTCTTCCGTCTTTTACGTTAATTACTTCCTTTTCTCTAAAATCCGATGTCCTGTTCATATCCCTCTTCCCCATAATACTGACAAAGTTCCCCATCCTTAATATATGAGAATAATTAAAAAGATATGTTCCCACGAATTTCACTGCGAAAAATTATGTTAATAGAAGTGCAAGCCAATCGAGTAGGAGGGGGTGACTAACCCCAGTCCTCTCACACCACCACCGTGCGTACCGTTCGGTACACGGCGTTTCAGTTGATGATAAGATGTGCCTATGCCTTGTGTTACCCATCTATCTGCACTAAGTGTTCCTCTTTTCGTTTGGATATGTTTACACAGTTCATATCATTAGCCATTATAGTGCCTATTATTCACACTTTGTTTCTTGTTTTTTATTCAGCTATCCGTATATAATTATTAAAGAAAATAAAAAATATCTAAAAAAATTGAAACGTTTTTCAAACTTGTCGGTTATTAAAGTGAGAGGAGGTCAAAAGCGTGGATTTTGATAGCATTTATCAATCCTATTTCAAGGATGTTTATTTATATGTTTTGGGAATGTCTCATAACAAAAATATAGCAGAAGAAATTACTCAAGAAACATTTGTAAAAGCCATGAAAGCGATTGATAGTTTTGATGGTAGAAAAGATATACGAGCATGGCTTTTTACAATAGCTAAAAATACTTATTTTACATACTGCAAGAGACAAAATATCTTCACGGGGCATCCGCCCGATGAAAATACAGAAGCTTTAGAAACGCCTATTGTTAATATTATTTCAAACGAGGAAACCGCCTTTCAAATCCACCGCTTTTTGCATAATATGAGAGAACCATACAAAGAGATTTTTACACTACGAATATTTGGCGAATTACCTTATGAACAAATAGGCTTGTTATTTGGTAAAAGCGGAAACTGGGCACGTGTGATTTATTATCGAGCCAAAAAGCAAATCATTGAACATATTGGAGGTAAGCAAGATGAATGAACTAAATTGTACCATTATTAAGGACATTTTGCCGCTTTATATTGATGGCGTTGTGAGTGACGAATCAAAAGCCCTGATTGAAGAACATTTATCCCATTGCAATAATTGCAAAAAAGAACTCGAATTACTAAAACAGCCTGCAATAATTCCCGATAACATCAACGCAAAACTTGACGAAGCACAACCGTTATATGTTTTTAAGAAGCGTATGAAAAGGAAAAAGAGATTGACTGTAGCTGTGCTTTTGGTAATGTTTTTAATAACCACAGTAGCATTAATCGCTCCTACATTTATAAAGAGAGGTAATCCTATACCGTATATTTCCTCAGCTGTGAAAATAAGCAAAGATACTCCTTTTACCCTTGTTAATGTAAAACATAGTAACTACAACATTTATTTAACCAAAAAGAGCAATTGCGAAGAAATGATAAAGCATATTGAAAATACTTGGGATATGCAGCTTGTGGAACAAGTAAATGGTTATTATTTCTTCTCAAATGACGAACAAGTGCACCTGCTTGTGCCGACAGAACGTTATTTGGGAATATATACAGTATGGGAAGTTTTAAGTATAAATTGAATTACTTGCAATAATTAAAATAGAGAATGGAATGCACATATGAGGAAACTCATAATTATCGGCTTTCGTTTTAGAGGAAACATGAAAGATACTTCTTCAACACATATCTTATATTGAGATAATGTAAAAGGCTTCCTAATTTTACTTGTGGTATTCGGGCACCTAATAGAACAACTTCCTAATGGAATAACA
>JAAYTO010000082.1 GCA_012523755.1 Clostridium sp.
CGACCGCTTACGGGAGCCGATACATCCTTGCTATTATCAAAAACTTCGTTATTAGAACCAATTTTTTCTGCTGTTTTTCTGTTCCTGGGCGAATTAGGACTTTTCTCATTTATGACCATGCGAATTTACCCCCCTTACATATTTCTTCTATATATATTCTACACACTAACCCATAGTTTTACAATGATTAATATGTTAAGAAAAACCTGTTCTCTGCTAAAATAGCGTTATAGAGCAAGATGTTGTTGGCATCATTGTAATATGATATCAATTATGTAAGAAATATAGCAGAAGAAAGCACCTTTAGGTGTACTGGATTTTGTAGGTGGGGGAGTAATAATTACAATATATCTATTTTTATGCCACTAAGTTTATGAGACGTTAGTCCTTGAATTTTACTTAGTATTTGCTTCTCGCTTGTTTGATACCCATCAAACTTTTCCATTTTTCAATCCGCAAAAGTTTAAAAGTATAACAGGAGCACAGTACAAAGTATAACAGGAGCACAGTACATAGTGCAGCAGCATACATTTAAGCGATGCCAAAGTTAAACATCCCATTCTGATTGGCTGTTTTTGTTTTGCCCGTATATGGCAAATTAAATACAACTTGAAAAGAGGTCAAAAAAACTATATAATATGCAAGTCGGTATAAATAACGGAAGTTTAAAATTCTGCAAAAATAGTTGTATTAGCAATGGAATCAGCTGTTACAAAGCAACCTTTGTCTTCACACGCCGCTTTTAATCTGCATAAAGTATTTATTTACTGGCTTTAGCTTAACAAAATATTATTCGAATAGTTACAAATTGTTCACAATTTATTAAAATTAATTTAGGATAATGGAATTGTGTGCTTTTATTTTTACAACAAAAATAAATAGGAGGGGAGAAACCAGATGATTGAAATACAGAATTTGACCAAACGATATGGTCAAATAGTAGCTGTTGACAACCTTAATTTCACGGTTGAAAAGGGAGAAATCCTTGGTTTTCTGGGTCCAAACGGAGCAGGTAAATCTACTACTATGAACATAATAACCGGATACTTGCCTTCGACTGAAGGGACTGTAAAGGTATCAGGATTTGACATAGCTCAGGAACCGAATGAAGTTAAGAAACGCATTGGCTATTTGCCGGAGAATCCGCCGCTTTACATGGATATGACCGTAGACGAATATCTGAACTTTGTAAGTCAGTTAAAAAAAGTGGATAAAAGTGAAAGGAAGAAGCAGATATCGGACATTGTAGAACTATTGAGAATTGCTGACGTGAGAAAAAGGCTTATTAAAAACCTATCTAAAGGTTATAAACAGAGGGTGGGAGTAGCTCAAGCCCTTATAGGTAATCCCGAGGTGTTAATACTGGACGAGCCTACCGTAGGTCTTGACCCAAATCAGATTCTTGAAGTCAGGAATGTTATTAAGGATCTCGGAAAGGAACATACAATAATATTAAGTACCCATATTATGCAGGAAGTAAAAGCTGTCTGTGAACGCGTTGTTATAATAGACAAGGGTAAGATTGTGGCTGTAGATACGCCGGAAAATCTTTCCAGAAGCATTTCGACTTCAGCAAGGATGGTAATTACAGTAGCAGGGCCTAAAGGTTCTGTGTTGGATGCTCTTAAAGGCATATATGGTGTAAAGCGTGTTGAGGTTCTTAAAAAGAAAGAGGACGATATCTTTGATTACGTAGTGGACTCCGACAAAGATATTGATGTCAGAAAAACTATATTCTTTGAATTTGCAAAACTAGGTTATCCAATAATGGAATTCAGGACTGAAGAAATGGATCTTGAGGAAGTATTCCGGGAGCTTACAACAAAAAATATAAATTTGAATGATGAAAGTCTGAAGGAAGATGCTTCTAAGGGATCTGAGGAAGAGAAGGCTTCGGCGGAAGCATCCAATGAGAGTGCTCCTGAAGAAGAGAAGGAGGTCGAATAATTTATGCTATCCATTTATAAAAGGGAGTTGCGTACCTATTTTTACTCTCCGCTGGCATATGTTCTGTCGGGTATATTTGTTTTAGTGTTTGCATTAAATTTTTTAAGTCAGGTTATGTCAGTAAGTGGTATTTCAAGGTTTGTTTTTGGGGGACAACTATATTTTGCAAGTTTCTTTCTTGTTATGTTGATTCCTATATTGACTATGAGAACCTTTGCAGAAGAAAGAAGAGCTGGAACAGAGGTTTTATTGATGACCTCCCCAGTTAGTGTTCCTCAAATAGTAATAGGCAAATATCTTGCAGCATTAACGGTGTTTTTGACAATGACTGCATGTAGTCTGATTTTTCCTGCGATAATCTCAATAAAGGGTCATTTATTTGTATCTATCGCAGTATCAGGTTATATAGGATTTATACTTTTAGGTATGGTATTTGTGGCCTTTGGGTTATTCACGTCTTCTATTACCGAAAGTCAAATAATTGCTGCAGTATTGGGATGTATAAGCCTGTTTGTTCTTTTAATCATGGATCAAGTCAAACATTTTACAACGGGCTTTATTAGAAAGGTTTTAAATTCGATTTCAGTGTATGAACACTACAAGGAGTTTGTCCAAGGTGTAATAAGTTTGCAGGATGTTGTGTTTTTCTTAAGTATAGCAGGGATGTTCCTTGCATTGATAATTCTTATTATAGAAAAAAGGCGATGGAGTCAGGGGTGATAAATGATGAAGAATATGAAATACAGTCTATTATTCCTTATAATGGCTGTTCTTGTAATAGGCATTACTATATTTATTAATGTTTTGTCAGCAACTGTAGATTTTAATTGGGATATGACTGAGAACAAGCTCTATTCAATTGGAGAACAGACCGAAGTTATTCTTAATAATCTTCAAAAAGAAGTGGAAATAGTAATGCTTAGCGACAAAGAACACGTAAGATCCGAAGAGGTAGGATTTATTTTGGTTCAGTTTTTAGAAAACTATGATAAATTTGAAAAGGTGAAGGTAAGCTTTATAGACCCGGACAAGAATCCAAATGCGGTGACTAAATTAGATGAGTCCGGAGTGCTTACACTTAGTGAGTATGATATTGTTGTAAAATGTGGTTCTAAGACTAAGAAGATTACTTTGTATGATATCTTCCAATCAGACAACTACGGCTTGATGATGTTCTATGGTGAACAGGCGGTGACGGGAGCCATTAAGTATGTTACCAGTGATATAACACCGACGATATACTTTGTGGATTCAAACACTTCAAGAAAGCTTGATTCCGAATATACAATCATTAAGAGTTCCTTTGAAAACAACAATTTTGTTGTAAAGAAAATTAATCTTACAATTGCAGATAAGATTCCTGAGGATGCTACGATTTTGTTTTTTGCAGCACCCAACAAGGATTTGTCCCAAGATGAGAAAAATATGGTAAGCGAATACCTTAAAAACGGTGGAAATGCCGTGTTCTTGTTTGATCCAATAGATTCAACGGAAAAATATAAAAATTTCGATAGTCTTCTTGAAGAATATACTATTGCAATAAATTATGACAGAGTAAAAGAAAACCATCCACAGATGCATGTGGCAAACAGACCTTACGATATAATTCCAACGGTTGGTGCATGTGCTGTTACCGATGGGCAGGATTTGAGACAATATGTTGTAATAATGCCGTCATCTACAAGCTTTAAAAGGCTTCTCAATGACAAAGAGCCTCTAACCGTTACTCCTCTTCTGACTACCAGTGATGTTGCTGTTGGAGAACCCTATGGAGGGGGAGAAACTGAGGAAGTCAGAGGACCTGTAGACGTAGCTCTTATTGCACAATACGAAAGCATAAAAACCACAAAGGTAGCAGTGTTTGGAAATGCTTATTTTGCTACTGATGGTGCTATATCCCACTATTACCCTAATTCATACAGTACTTTAATGCTTATGGCCCGTACTGTCGATTGGATGTATGATAAGACAAATGACGTGTTTGTTCTTCCTAAAAGTGCTAATTTAGATTCGGTTATTCTTACAGGACTTAATGCAAATCTAATTGTAATTGTAACTGTTATTGCATTTCCGATTCTAATTGTTGCAGCAGGTATTATTATCTGGTTAAGGAGGAGGCATCTATGAAATTATACAGGAATATTGTTATTCTTGTAGTTGTACTGGTTGCTTTAATAGGTGCATACTTTATTGTGAAGCCTCTGGTAGACACTGAGGAAGAAGTTGATTTGAGAATCGAAGTTATAAAAATGGATAACGAAAAAGTAGTAGAGATGACAATTGAAAACAGCGATGGGAAATTTGTGTTTAAGAAGAATGAGGATCAATGGGCTATGGTTTCCGGTGGGAATTTTGTTATTGATACGTATCGTCTTGACAGTATAGCTTCAAATGTTTGTGATCTCTATGCCTATAAAATAGTGGACGAGAATCCTAAAGATCTTGGGATGTTTGGTTTGGATAAACCGGTCTTGATATCGGTGAAGACATCGGAGGGTGAGACTGCAGAAGTTGAGGTGGGTAATTTAACAGCAACAAAGCAAGCGTACTATATCAAGAAAAAGGGGGAAAACACTGTTTATACAATTGCTCTCTATGCCGGTGAAATACTGAAATCAAGAAAGACAGATCTTCGTAATAAGTATGTATTGGATGTGCTTTCCTCGGATGTAACTGAGTTGGCATTAACTAAAGACGGTAAGGTAACCTTTAATGCAATCAAGATTTCAGACAGCGGATGGAATATAACAGAGCCAATTGAATCCGGCGTTGATATGATCAGGTTAAATACTGCTCTAACGTCATTTGTTAGGGCGGAAATAACAGACTATATTGAGGAGGATGCAAAGGATCTGAGCAAATATGGTCTTGATGAACCTTCATATGTTATAAAGGCTGCTGCCGGAAACCAGAAAGTAATCCTCATTTTAGGAGATGTTAAGGAGAATTATAAAGAGGTCTACGGAATGTTTGAAGGCACGAATGAGGTGTTTGTCATAAATCCGAGCACCCTCGGTTTTCTGGATATAACTACGGTTGAAATAATAGACGGTTTCATATATACTCCCTATATCTTCGATGTGACCGATATTGAAGTCAAGATAGATGGAGAAACAATTAACCTCAAAATCGAGAAAATTGAAGAGGCAAGCAGTGAAGGTGAGGATGGTCAAAAGGACGAGGAAGAGTCAAAAGAGAATTTTTATGTCAATGGCAGAGATGTTAGTGAAAAGGGTGAGGAGGGTAAATCTAAATTTAAAAAGTATTACCAATCGCTTATTAGCATAACAGCCAGTGATATAGATCCGAATGCTGTTGTTGAGGGAGAACCTGAAATCAGTATCACCTATAAACTGAACAAAGCACCGGACACGGTGAAGGTTGATTTCATACCAAGGGATGCTGACACCTATTATGCAATGAAGGATGACCAGTATACAGGAATTATAGTAAATAAAAGTGCTTTTGACGAGGAAGAGGGACCAAGGAAGTCTTATCAGCAACTTATTCAACTACTGGATTCAGAGGATCAGGCAACTGACACACAAGAGTAAATGCAAGGTTTATATAGGATGCGTATTATATAAGTGAAGAAAAATATGGAAGGAATATTGTGAAGCTAGGCGTAGAGCCGGTTAAAATGTTTGTAATTTGCCAGACAACTCCAACATAGAATTAATTAGATATAATTCTATGTTAGGAGTTGTTGTTTTGTTTAAAGAAGCAAAAGACATATTCAAGGTAGCGAGTATATATATGGCAACAATAATTGGTGCAGGCTTTGCTTCGGGGCAGGAAATCATGCAGTTTTTTTCTGTGTACTATGAAGGTGGGTTTTTTGGCATCCTATTGGCGGGAGTTTTGTTTGCAGTTATTGGATATATAGTAATTGTTAAAGTGTATACTGAAAGAATAAGAAATTACGAAGAGTTTTTGTTTCCTACTGTGGGTTGGGTTATAGGTTGGATTATGGAAATAACGGTATCGCTTTTTATGGGCTCGGTTTTATGCATTATGGTTGCCGGTGCAGGGAGTATAATATCTGACAAAACAGGTATGCCTTATCAATATGCTGTCTTGCTTATAGCCATTCTGTGTATGATATCTTTCCTTACTGACATTAAGGGGATAATTGTTTTAAGTTCGTTTATAACACCAGTTTTAGTACTAGGAATTATAGGTGTCGGATTTTATATTATAGTAAGTAAAGATATGTCTGTTTTTAACATGGATTCGGTATTTGGAACAATAACACATAATTGGTTTGTCTCCTCGATTCTTTATGTAAGCTATAACAGCATATGTGCCGTTGTAGTGATGTGCAGTTTGCTTCCACACCTGAAAAGCAAAAGGGTAGCGGCAGCGGGAGGAATACTCGGTGGAGTTATGCTCTGCTTTATGGCTGTAATTTTAAATATTGTTTTGCATATTTTTTACCCCAATATAGCATCCCAAGATATGCCCGTTTTAAGTATCATTGATAGATATAATTCTATAGTGGGAGAGTTTTATACAATTCTAATGCTTATGGCAATGTTCATTTCTGCAGTTACTTCCGGCTATGGTTTTATAGAGAGAATAAGTACAAAGGTTAAAGGGAGTAAAAAAATAATAATACCAGTTATATGCGGATTTACAATTCCCTTTTCAAATATGGGTTTTTCAAAGCTTATTTCATTGGTATATCCGGTGTTTGGATATGTGGGGATGTTTATGGTATTTGCAATTTTGTTGCAGGGTATAAATATGTTGAATTCTGCAAAAAATCATAGAAATCATGTATTCATAGAAGAGAACTCGTCAGTTTAAATAAATGATACAAAACAATAATTGATGAAAAAACACTGTTTATGGTACAATGTCTATAGAAAAGAGTTCGAGTTTTTTAATGGATTTAACAAAAGAAAAGCATGGAGTGAGGATAAGGTGGATAACCCTGAGAACAGGTCAAATGCCCAAAAACCAACGAGTAGGATGAGTATACTTCTTTTTTTTGTACTCCTTGTCACAGTTTTATGTGCGGCTGCAGTTGCTTATCTTAACAGTAAAGGTATAGACATAAAAGAAATAAGCCTTAAAGATGTGATAGAAAATGGTTTTTTTATCGGTGAGAAAGACAGTTATGAGGTTGAGTGTAAAGAGATAAAATATGGGACTAATGTGCAGCAGGAATTTGTTGTTCACAAGGATTTTATTGTCAGATGTACGAAGTCAGGGATAGAGTATTTTGATAAAAACGGTGAAGAAAAGTGGCTTTTTCCGGTGGTTCTTAATAAGCCCTATGTTAAATCTTCCGGAAAATATCTTTTTGTATCGGATCTGGAGACCAAGGATGTTTACGTTTTTAGTGGCAAGGAGAAAATTTGGGAAGACAGGCTGGAATATAGCATATTAAGTGCCGATATAAATAGCAGCGGATATGTAACGGTTGTGCATAAAAGTGATCGAAACAAATCCGCAGTTTCGGTGTACAACCGGGAGGGAGCATTCCTGTTTACAAAAATAAAGGCTGAGTCCTTTGTGCTTTCAGCGGGAGTGTCACCGGATACAAAAAATGTGTTTATAAATTCCATCGATTATTCCGGCGTAAATTCCAATACGGGATTGGATTTATATACAATTTCCGGGGGGGATATTAAAGGGAAAAAATTTGAAAACACCATTCTGGCTTCTATATGGTTTTTAAAGGATGATACTATAGCAGCAGCAGGTGATTCAGAGATTTTCTTGTTGGAAAAGGATCTGGAGATTAAGTGGAGTGAGACGATTAGCGGTAAAGTCATGAGCTCAAATGTAATGAAGAACAAGTATGCTGTGTTTGCATTTAGCAGTGGAGAAAATATCGGGATCCTTAATTCGGATAAATCCAATGTGTTGATTGTTGATGGAAAAGGAAGGAAGGTTGCAAATTTTAAGCTAAGTCAGGATATTGTTAATATTTCTTGTGGTGAAAGCTTTATTGCGGTTAATACCGGTAGAAACATTTATTTTATAGACGTAGCAGGTCAGCTAAGGGGAAGTGTCAACTTTGAGATGGATATTAAGAGTATACAGTTTTTTAACGACAGGGAGGCTTTGGCGGTTACAAGGGATGGTGTTGTAGTATTAAAATTGAAGTAGTAAAAACAAGGGGGTAAATATGAACTGGATTGATATTGTAGTGATAGCGGTTATTGTAGGCTTAGGGGTTATTGGGCTTAAAAAGGGTCTTGTTTATTCCCTTTTCAAGTTTGCATCGTTTTTTATATCTGCAATTTTAGCCATTAAACTCTATCCTGTGGTTGCAAAGGTCTTATCCGGAACAAAATTGTTTACCGGGATTAAGGCGGCAATTTTTGAAAGGCTCATGCTTCAGCAGCAAGCTGCGATGCCCGGTTTAAATGAAGGCACAAAGGTTACAGCCAAGTCGGTGATTGAAGGACTTAATCTGCCCGGCTTTGTTAAGGACATGGTTGGAAACAGCATAGTTAAAAGTATACCGGATATATCAGAGCTTGTTAATGTATCTGGCGTTGTGGATTCAATAAGCGGTATTTTGGCTCAAGTTATTATTAATATTATAAGCCTCATTGTTTTGTTTGCTCTGATTAAGATAGGTTTGTTTATTGTCGAGAATATGATAAAAGGTGTTACCGATCTTCCGGTTATAAAGCAGGCGGATAAAATAGGAGGATTTGCATTGGGAGCCCTTGAGGGTGTGCTCGCAGTTTATGCTGCTTTTGCAATAATGATGATGTTTAACACCCTGCCTCAGTTTCAAGGATTTTTTGATGCAGTTGAAAACTCAGTCTTAGCGGGTATTTTTTATCAGAACAATTTCATATTGGATTGGATGTTCCCGAAGAATGTCATAGTATAGTCAATTATCCATGAGTGCATATTAGTGAGATGCACTAAAAATGTGAAGGAAAGCGTTCCAGAAACTTAAGTTCCGCAAGTCTAGAGCCTGTAAATACTCCGTGGGATCGAGCAGAACTCACATTATTGTATATGATTTTTTAGTCATGATACTTGTTTGAGGTTATTTGATTAAATATATTTTGGTAATGTTAAAACACAGGTTTTTACTTGTGTTTTTATTATGCAATAAGTGTTGTGAAGTAGAATAGTGTGAAGTAACTGCATTGAGTGACATCATAGTTTCTATAACTGTGTGAGTTGTAATAATTGCTTGATCCTCTATATTTCGTTTTTTATTCGACTATCACCGATTAACGAAAATTGCATTTTCTGATGAAATAATTTAACGATTCATGCTTTTTTTTAAAATCACTGGACAATTCAAGCTCTATAGTAGTAAAATAATTAATAAGCAAAAACAATAAATAGCCGGGCAAACCCGGCTATTATTATAATATAGGTACATGAATTGCAATAATTTTTGCAAAGGTACTTTTTCGGGAAATACAAAGTTATTAACATTGA
>JAAYTO010000083.1 GCA_012523755.1 Clostridium sp.
AATATATGAAATAGCCTACTTAGGCGAAGCGATAGAATAGATATTAAGAATAGGATTGACTAATTAAAAAGCCTTTAAAATCAAGCGTTTCAGCTGATTAGGGACATGTTTCCCAAATAACCTAAGTATCACACGTTGAGACGGTCGTATTGATAACAAGGGTGAAAGAGTGAGTGTTTGAAAAGTCCAGTAAATAAGGGCTTTTCGAGGTTTGAGAGAAAATATCTTATGTACTAAAATTGTGAAAATATCACTTTGCGGAAACAAGTGCAAAGGCATAATTTTGAATGTGACAGAGCGATTTAGCTGTCGGTACTTGATGACAGAGCAGGTTAGATGTCAGGGGGTAGCGACAGAGCAGATTGGATGTTTTTTGAAAAAGCCGAGGTTGTGAGAGCAGGTTGGATGTAGAAAAAAGATTGGATTCTTAATTAGGAAAGTGTTAACTGGTATATGGTATAATAGAAGTTACAAAAGAGCCTTATACTTTTGTTATTCTTTTTATATGGGGGTGTATCATGAAGTGGCTACATTTATCGGATTTGCATTTCAATCCTGTACAGGATGGAACCGATACAAACTATTTGCGTGAAAAACTCAAGGACTTTTTAATTAAAAAAAGAGTTCATGTCGATAAACTCTTTTTAACAGGAGACTTTAGGGATGCCAGTCGACAAGCTGACTCTGATGAAAATGCAAAGAAAGCAGTTCAGTATATCCTTGAGATTTCAGAAATTGTAGGAATAGTGGATTATAAAAACATTCTCTGCGTTCCTGGAAATCACGACTTAGACAGGTATATTAATAACCGTCAAGAACTAATTTGTAAAACTAAAAGGTCTTATAGGACCCAAGAGGGCACTTTTGAAAATACATCAGTTTTAGTTGAAGCATTTACATTCTATAAGCGAGTACTTAATCAGCTTTATGGTAAAGAGTACACAGAGCATCTTTTTGATGTTTATAAAGCAAACCCTCATAGAATCTGTCTATATAACGATTGCAATATTATGATGATGAACACCGAGTTGTTCGCTGGAGAGATTGTAACAACGGGAGACGGTGGAAAACATGAAAATGATGCAGGAACAATAATTGTTGGCAGCAATTATGTCCTTTCATCGCTTTTTGATGTGAAGCAGACCGGCAATCCAACAATTGTTTTGGGACATAGAGGGTTAGAGTTATTTGAAGCAACGGAACGAAGAAAACTTCTTAGTGTATTCAAAGATAACAATGTTTGTATGTATTTATGCGGGCATAGTCATGATCTATGGTATGAG
Source organism: Clostridium sp. (assembly GCA_012523755.1). Classification (GTDB taxonomy): domain Bacteria; phylum Bacillota; class Clostridia; order Acetivibrionales; family Acetivibrionaceae; genus Hungateiclostridium. The sequence continues at coordinate 1,284 of JAAYTO010000083.1, forward strand.
GAATATGGAGAAATCCCGCAAATTACTGTTGGATGTATTAAAGAAGCTAATGGGGTAAAGGCGGGTTTTACTATAGGAGAATTTTGCTCTGGAAGTAATATTATTAAAGTGACTGCTTTCACATGGGATAATAATAATTGGAGTGACTATTCCCATTTCTCAAAAGATGGATCAACCTTACTCTTTGATATCTATCAAAACGGGCTATTAAGTGGTTCAAACTTTCCATTGACCATTAAAATTGTGATAGATGGAAGAGTTCGTCAATTTAACTGCCGAGTTCCTGAAAATGGTATGACATTTGGCGTGGAGCATTCAACGATGATTTCTGTCGGCACAGGGGACTTAGTGTGTATTATAAGGAACAATCAATACTCAGATTTAATTACATATAATCATAAATTTATTTTATCAAAGGCAATTTGGAAAGTAATTGGGATAGATACTACAACTCCTGGAGTCACAAAAATAACATGTAAACGGGAGTTAAAAGGTTCATATGATGATTTGGAATCGGGAATTTCAGGTATTAATCAAATTGCAAAGTTCAAAATCGAATTGTTTGTTCCCATTGACAGTATCGGCTTGAATCAACAGTTGAAATTTACCCCCTATTTGATTAGAGATATAGAACATATTAAAGATGCCAAACTGTGCGTTAGTATCGCTAATGAAAGCGTTTTAGCTTTTGACGGAATAAATATTACTGGTCTATCTTTAGGGGAGACAGATATAACTGTTTATTGGGATGATGATAAAGATATTTGCGAGACTTTTCATGTTGTAGTTGTAAGTGAACCAGTCAAAAATATTTTCTATCGAGTTTATAAACATGACATAAAATTTAACAGTAAATCTTACTATGACTTCTCCGTTATAACATGTAATGATGTATATTTTGGCATAGAGAAGTATGTGAATTGTGAATTAACTGATATAGATGAAGCCTTCAATTTTCATATTGTAAGTGTAAAGGACGGAACAGTCATACCTGTAAATCCTGAGAGTAATTGTGAGATAAAGGTCAAAACTTCATGTTTGGAGACAGGCGGAAAGTATTTACTGACGGTTAGCGGTGAAAGTACAATACAGGTTGAATTTAAAGGCATGGCCCTGTTTTAAATTATCTGACTATCGAAAAAAACACCAAATACCATATCATACTTATTCTACGCACAACTGATATTTGACAATTGGATTTAGTAAATGTAGTTAGGTGTTTTTGACTTCCACAATGTTTATATGTAAATGATAAAATGAAAATGTACGATTAATGGAAAATAAGAATGTACAAAAGTGTACACCATTGCTATCCTAATCTTAGGGAGGGATAGCAATGGAATATAGTTTAAGAGCACAACTAGGAATCATAAAAGTTATGAATTTAAAACCTAATTTTTCTGATTTAGCAAGACAATATGGCTTTGATAGAAGAACAGTAAAGAAATATTATGAAGGCTATGATGGGAAACCTAAAACTAGAAATAAA
>JAAYTO010000084.1 GCA_012523755.1 Clostridium sp.
CATCAGTGCCGTTCCAAAAGCATCAACATCAGATTTATATTGCTTATATGTTATTGCAGCATAATCAGCCTGCCCCTTAGGCTTAGACAAAAAAGCTGCTTTTTCTCCGAAAAGTTTTACGCTGGAATCAAGCATGTCCTTAAGGTCCTTAATAGGTCTAACTTCATAAAGATCACTGTTTTTCATTTCAATATACCTCCAAATTAGCCTATAGGCTGATAATTTTACTTAAGCTGATAATTATAATAAGTATTATTATATATCACGGGTAAGAATAATAAAATATAAATTTTGGTATTATATTTCGAATACTAGCGAAGCATTGTATAATAGTTTAGTAAGCAGGGTAAAAAATTTGCGAACTAATGAGGGGGATACTAATATGCTAACCTTCCGGGAATTATATGACAGATTGGTCAAAGCTTCCTATAATAAAAGCCTTAGCGAAGAAATTGATAGTATAAAGAAAAACACCGAATATAACGAGGATGATTTGAATCGTATTCTTCATCCTGAAAATTATCCATCGGTTATTAGAACAGGTGCCTGCGATAGTTGCTCCCCGGAAAAAACACCCGCTTGTGAAGTTGCTTGTCTGTTTTCTGCCATCAAAAGAGACGAAAGCGGTAAAATTATTGTCGACCATAATGAATGTTCCGGCTGTGGCCGATGTCTTGAAGTATGTGAAAACAGGGGCTTAGTTGAAAGAAAGGATCTTATTCCGATTCTTGAGTTGTTGCATACTAAATCAGTTCCTGTATATGCAATGATTGCTCCTGCCTTTAACGGCCAGTTCACGCTGGATGTGACTGCAGGAAAGCTGAGATCTGCATTTAAATGCCTTGGATTCTACGGTATGCTTGAAGTAGCTTTGTTTGCCGATATCCTTACTCTTAAGGAAGCGTTGGAATTTGATCGCACTATACAAGAGGACAAGGATTTTATGCTTACAAGTTGCTGTTGCCCGATATGGGTAGCAATGATAAAGAAAATTTACCACGATTTAATTCCCCACATGCCGCCCTCAGTATCTCCAATGGTTGCTTGCGGTCGAGCTATTAAGAGAATTCATCCCGATGCGGTAACCGTTTTTATCGGACCTTGTATAGCAAAAAAGGCTGAAGCCAGAGAACCCGATATTAAAGATGCTGTTGATTATGTCCTTACCTTCCAGGAAATAAAAGAGCTGTTTGATCTAGCAGAAATTGATTTTTCTAATTTACCCGAAGATTTAAGAGACCATTCCTCTAAAGCGGGGCGCATATATGCCCGAACCGGTGGAGTAAGCGAAGCTGTTCAAAGTACTCTTAACCGCCTGAATCCCGGAAGAAAAATACCCTTAAGAGCAGCACAAGCCAATGGGGCCGTTGAATGCAAGAGATTGCTAAAAGACATTACCGAAGGAGAAATAAAAGCTAATTTTATGGAGGGAATGGGTTGTGTCGGCGGATGCGTCGGCGGTCCCAAGGCACTTATCCCCTACAAAGAAGGTACTGAGCATGTAATCGAATACGGGGATCTTGCCGCATACAGTACACCCATTGATA
>JAAYTO010000085.1 GCA_012523755.1 Clostridium sp.
AACTGCACAATGCTTTTCCTTGTGCATATCTACCCCTACAAAGCATATATTTCTTTTATTATAAATATGTATCCGCTCCTTTTCTCATCTCCACTAAGCACATCGGCAACCTCAATTTAAGAACGTTAGCTTTTTACAGCCCGCAAGGGAACGACAGCCTATCTGTTCTTCGTGTGACAAATTACGTGATTATGGCACCACGAGCCTTTATTGACTACACTTTTTTGATGATGTTACCGTCACCATTCACTAAAGTCCAGTCTTCTTGAAAATTTTCACTCGCTTATATATCCTAATCTGTCTTTGTTTTTGTTCACATTAAAACCCTAACTGTTATAGTTATACCGATTTATGTCCTACCCTTAATTTCCAACTGTCCTTTTTCCCTTGTTGCTCAAGGCTTTTCTGACTTATATAAATTTGAGGTTATGCTTAAAAAATTTTTAACTACAAAAAGAGACCGAACATAATCGTCCAATCTCTTCTGGTTAATCTATGCCTATTAATATTTCTAAATACGAACCAACCGCCCCTGCTCCTTTAATGCTCTGTAAAGTGTACTACTGCTTACCCCAGATAACTTTGTAATTTCCTCTGTGGTAAATAGTCTACTCTTGTATAGCTTTAATGCTGTTTCTATCTGCTCCTGAGGTATTTTTGGTCTTCCCACTACCCCTTGCTTTCTCGCCTCCTCAAAGGCTAATCTTCTTTTTTTCTCAGCATAATATTTACTGATTTCTATCGAACCTTGAAGTCTGTTAAAATACTCTAAACCATTTAGAAATGGCTCCATTATACTATGTATCAAGATACCAAAGTCTTGTAGTTCCTTTAGTAGATGTAATAGCTCACTTCTCTTTTCTGCTAAATCTGTTATTGTTCTTAATACTATTGTATCTTCTGGCTCAATTTTTTCTAAAAGCGCATCCAATTCATCTTTATTATCTGCGATATCAATGTATATGTTATCTTCTGATATATTCTGTTCTTTTATATATCTAAACAAGCCTCTGTTATCATTAAACTCACCGCCAGCATTTTCAATAAAATATGCGTATATCATTATTCCTCTCCCCCCTTTGTCAAAACCTCTTACAATTTAGGAATATATATACCCCTTGAGATTAAATCAATTTCTTATAATTCTTATCTACTCATTCCAAAAATTACTCCCTGTTCTTTTTTCTTCATAAACTATCTCTATATCAACCGTTTTGAGTAATAAATAAATCTTGATGTGTTTTGGGAATGAACTTGTTTTATACCCAAAACATATATTTATGTATTCATTAAACCATTTGAGATATTTACTTTCCCAAAACCTCAACTATCACCTGTAACAAACAACCTTTAAGTTATACCAATCCTGCATATCTCTCTTGAAATTCATGTATTCACTTTCATTGTCTGCAATCTGCTTAGCATTGTATATTATTAGATATTGTAAATCCTTTTGTTCTGTAAGAAGTTTTACCCTTTTTGTAATATCCTTTATACCCCCAAAGGTAATAACGATACTATCTACTTGAATATTCTCCTGACAACAAGCTGTTGTCATTTGCGCTACCTGTGCTGCCATTACTTCAAGG
>JAAYTO010000086.1 GCA_012523755.1 Clostridium sp.
AAAGATACGTGAAGTGGCTGGGACTGATAAGCAGGGAACAAATGCATATGGTGTCATAAAGGCAGCAGAGCAGCTTGGTTTTACTGCAAAAGCCGTCCGTGGTGATAAGGAGGCTTTTTTTTCTGAGTTTCCATTGCCTGCAATTGCACATGTTGTTATGGATGGAAGCCTTCTACACTATGTTGTAATTCACAAAATATCAAAAAAAGAAGTTATTGTTGCAGACCCTGGGAAAGGTATAGTCAAATACACACCAGAAGAGTTTTTTAAACTATGGACAGGTGTTTTAATATTACTCGTACCATCACCAAAATTTGAAAAAGGTGATGAAACAAAAAGTATATTTTCAAGATTTTTTGGACTGTTACTTCCTCAAAAAAGACTTGTTATAAATATATTTTTTACATCTTTAATATACACAGTATTAGGGATACTGGGTTCATTTTATTTTAAATTTATGATGGATGACATATTGCCAAATAATTTGACAAAAACATTACATATTGTATCTATAGGCATAATACTTTTGAATTTATTTAAAATTTTGTTAAATGCTTTTAGGTCACATTTAATGCTATATTTAAGCCAAAAGCTTGACATATCTTTGATATTAGGGTATTACAATCATGTCTTAGAGCTTCCAATGAACTTTTTTGGAACTAGAAAGGTTGGAGAAATTATATCAAGGTTTATGGATGCATCAAAGGTTAGGGAAGCGATATCGGGAGCTACACTTACCATTATGATAGATACGTTAATGGCAGTAGCCGGAGGTATAATTTTATATGTTCAAAATTCCTTTTTATTTGGAATTGCCTTTTTGATGGTGATAGCTTATGCTGTTATAGTTTTTGCATTCAATAAGCCAATAAAAAATATAAACAGAAAACAGATGGAAAACAATGCCCAGCTTACATCATACCTTGTTGAATCATTAAACGGTATAGAGACAATAAAGTCTTTTAATGCAGAAAGAAAATCAAATATTGAAACAGAAAAGAAGTTTGTAAAGTTTTTAAAAAGCATATTTAAAGGTGGATGGATATATAATCTTAAAGATTCTTTAAGCGGATTTGTGGCCTTAGTTGGTAATGTTGTAATCCTTTGGGTTGGAGCATATAGTGTTTTAAAAGGTGAATTGACAATAGGACAGCTTTTAGCCTTTAATGCATTACTTGCATACTTTCTAGACCCTATAAAAAATCTAATTGAATTACAGCCTATGATGCAAACTGCAATAGTAGCATCTGACAGGCTTGGAGAGATTTTAGACTTAGAACTTGAAAAGAGTGAAAATGAAGATAAAAAGATTGCTCCTGTTACATTGAAAGGTACTATTGAATATAAGAATGTTGACTTTAGATATGGTACACGGGAGATAGTATTAAAAAATATAAACTTAAAAGTAGAAAACGGCGAAAAGATAGCACTTGTCGGAGAAAGTGGTTCGGGAAAAACAACTTTAATGAAGTTGCTTTTAAATCTTTATAAGGTTGAAAAAGGAGAAATACTTATAAATGGCTATAATATCAATGATATTAATATGAATTACCTGAGAGACAGGATTGCTTACATATCACAAGATGTATTTTTGTTCAGTGGAACAATTTATGAAAACCTAACTTTAGGAATAGAAAATCCTAATATGGAAGATGTTATTGAAGCAGCAAAAATGGCCAAAGCACATGATTTTATTAATTTAATGCCCCTTCGCTATGAAACTATGTTAGACGAAAATGGTGCAAACCTTTCAGGTGGGCAAAAACAAAGACTTGCAATTGCAAGGGCTTTACTTAAAAAACCGGATATTCTTATTATGGATGAAGCAACAAGCAATCTTGACTCAATTACAGAAAAAGCTATTGAAAGAACTATAAATGAGCATACCAAAGGTATTACTACCTTTATAATTGCACATAGATTATCTACAATTATGAGATGTGACAAAATTTATGTGATGGATAAGGGAGAGTTCGTAGAAATTGGTTCTCATAAAGAGCTTATAGAGAAAAAAGGGTTCTACTACAAACTATGGAAAGAACAACTACCTGGAACAACAGAAAAAGATATTGAAAAAGAAGATAAAAATGAAAAAGCGTCTTTTGTTCCTTTTATAGGTGGATTTGACCAATCGGTAGCTATAAAAGGTGGTGAATTAAGATGAAGACATATATACAGGACTTAAAAGATATAACGGACAGTAGAGAGATGTTAGAATCAAAACCACATTTTTTCTTAGCATGGTTTACATATATATTAATTGGCATTTTTGTAGTCTTTTTAATATGGGCTTATTACGGACAGATAGATGATTACGTAAAGGCAATAGGGACGGTAAGACCGGGCGAAAAGATAAGCACGATAAGAAATATAGTAGCAGGAAAAGTAGATAAAGTGAATTTTGATCAAGGAATGAGAGTAAGAGAAGGAGATGTACTTTATACAATAGAAGTTGATGGACTTCTTTCAGAAAAAGAGAAATTAGAAGAAAAGATTAATATACTCGAAACCGAGAATAGAAATTTGCTAAAACTTAAAAAAAGTGTGCTTGAAAATAAAAACTTATTTGATAATGATAATATAGATGAAGTTGATTTTTATAACAGATACCGAAAATATGAAACAGACAGACTGGTAAGTGTTGAACAGTATGAAAGCCAAAGAATCGAAATAGCACAGTTTGAAAATGAGTCCAGTGTAAATTTAAAATTCAGTCAAAGCAGAATAGAGCAAGAAAAAGGAAAATTGGGAAAATATAAGCTTCTGGAAAGATCTATAGAAGAGAATAAAAATCTTTTTGATCCAAAAGATATAGAATTTTACAACCAGTACGTTGAATACGAAATGAATGTGAAACAGCTTGAAATGCAAAAAAAACAAAAAACAGATAATTATAATAAGTTGAAAAAACTATTTGAAGTAGGAGGAATATCGCAAAAAGATTTGGAAGATGCTAAAAATCAGATGGAACAAGCAGTGATGGACTTAGATAAATATAAGAATGAATATGTACTTAATATTAAATCCAATATCAGACAAACTAATCAAAATATTGAGGAAATAGCAGCTACAATAGAAAAGCTAAGCTCAGTAGCACAAATGTATGATGGTAAGTTGATAGATAAAGAGCTTATACTTGAGAAAATGAAGTTTGACATGTTGGTGCAAATAGATGCTGAACTTACTGCAAATAAAAGTAATCTTGATAATGCAAAAGTATCTCTTAGAAATATTGAAATAAACATAGATAATTCAAGTGTGAGAGCTCCTATAGATGGTATCGTTAATGTTTATTTAGAAATAAATAAAGGGGATTTTTTGCAAGGGGCTTTAGAAATAGCGACTATTGTGCCTGATGTTTCAACAGAATATAAAGTACAGTTAATGGTTCCAAATGAGAGTATTGCAGAGGTAGATATGGGACAAAAGATAAAGTATCATTTTCATGCACTTCCTTTTACGGAATATGGAGAAGTTGAAGGAATAGTACAGAAGATAAGTAATGATTCAAGGATAGATAGCGAGACTGGTATTAGCTATTATGTTGTTGAAGCAACATTGGAAGATACAAAAATGGAAAGTTACAAAGGAGACATAAAAGAAATAAAAGCCGGAATGGTATGCGATGCTCAAATTGTAACAAAATCAAGAAGTATTCTGAGATGGTTGCTTGAAAAGATAAACCTGAGGGATTAGTAGAAACTTATAAAACTAATATGGATGTAAATATTAGAAAAGATTAATTCATATAAATAGATACTAAACGTTGTACATGTTAAGTGAAAAGGTATAATATATTTAATATATTATATATTTAAAACGAAGAATAAGGAGATGTGGTTGCAAATGAAAAAAACAAAAAGTGTAGCAGCATTATTATTAGCAATTGTAATGGTGATTTCCTTACAGACGACAGGGATATTTGCACAACAGTCTGCAGAGGTGGGACAGCCTAGTAGCTGGGCGGTGGAAAGCGTTCAGTGGTCGGCCATATATGGTCTTGCCCAGCAGGAAATGTATTCGAACTATACTTCGAGAGTAACCTGTGAAGAACTTGCTAAGGTTAGTGCAAATTTATACCAAAAGCTTACGGGAGAAGAAATCTTACCCGGCAGTTTGGTTGAGTTATCGGATCCAAAGAGAGATGCAACAAGACTTGAAATGGTAGAAGCAGTATACAACGTAATAAGAAAAGCACAGCCCAATTTTGATTTTAAATCGGATATAACGCTTAAATTTGAGGATGTAAGCAATTTATCGGAAGGTTCACTCAGTATTGTAAAATACTCTGTATCAAAAGGCATACTGAATGGAAGAAATGATAAAATACTGGATTTGTCAAGTGCTTGTACAAGACAGGAATTATTGGTTTATACAAAAAACGCATATGAGTTTGTTGTATACGAAGCAGGGTTGGCTTCGAAAGGTGTATTCTGGGAAGTAAGTTATAACGGTAATAAAGTATATCTGTTAGGTTCTGTTCATTATGCTGATAGTTCGACATATCCGCTTTCAAAGGATATTTTAAATGCATTTGATGCATCCGATGTTTTAGCTGTCGAGGCGGATTTGGAAAAAACGGAAGAAGCAGCAACATATATGTTGGCAAAAGGAATGTATCAGGATGATAACACATTGCAGCAGAATGTACCGGAAGAAGTTTATGAAAGATTTGCAGAAGTAATGAAACCTTATGGATTGCAGGAAGAGTTTTACAACAAACTAAAGCCATGGTATGCAGCTTTGCTTGTTACAAGCTTGAGCGTGGAAGCAAATTCTTACAGTGCAGGTCTGGGAATTGACTTGTATTTCACATCAAAAGCAAAGGGAACAAAAGAAATTGTTGAAATAGAAGGAATGGAATTTCAGATAGATATGTTTGATTCCTTTTCAGAAGAGCTTCAATTGGAATTTTTACAAAGTACTCTAAGCTCCGGAGAGCAGAATCAATCTATGGAAAGCATGGCTGAACTTATGAAATATTGGAAATCCGGAGATGCAGAACAATTAGGGAAATTGGTCAAAGGCAATGACGATGGAGGAAATGAAAGTTTACAAGAGTTTAATAATAAAATGTGGGAAGAAAGAGACAACAATATGACCAAAAAAGTAAAGGAATATCTTAATGATTCTGAAAATACATACTTTGTAGTAGTTGGAGCAGGACATATGTTTGGTGATACAGGTATCATTACACAATTAGAAAAAGAAGGTATATATGAAATAACACAAATTAAATAAAGTTCTGCTGAAAATCCATGGGGCTGTCGCATTGAGTGTGGCTGCCCCAATCAATCTAAACAGTCGTTGCCCCTTGACGATTTCGCCGGTGTGGTTATTTGATTTGCCATTTAGGTTTTGAGATTCTCCAAATATGTTTACGGGGTAAGAAAAAAATTCATTTAATTTTTTGATTGACTTTTTCTATTACTTAATGCTATAATAACTCTTGCGTGAGAGCGAAGGGCAATGAGGGTACTTAGTTCGGTTGGTAGAGTACCGCCTTGCAAGCAGGGGAACAAAGGTTTTAACCCTGTAACGCTTAATATGTGCTGGTGTAGCTCAGTTGGTAGAGCAGCTGACTTGTAATCAGCAGGTCGGGGGTTCAAGTCCGTCCACCAGCTCCAGAACCTCGCAACTATGGTTGTTGCGGGGTTTTTTATATTACTGGGATTAACTTTGTTCCAATTCTTTATTTTAGTAATACGGATTCATGTACCTGCTGACCGGGCAAAAGCTTAATGTAATGGGAATGATAATTTAGATTGTCTCCAGCTTGTGCATAAAGGGTATAAAATCCGGGAGGCAAATCATCTATTGTAAAGTTACCATTCTTATCGGAAGATGTCTTATAAACCGGGATCCCATGGTCATCACCAAAATACAAGAATATATAGGCATTTGGAACAGCATCTAAGCTGTCTTTAAGGCATGTGGTTCCTGTAATTTTGCCCGATAATCTGTAGATTTCATGATCAAGATGAATGTGGATATTTTGTGTGTTTAGCTGGATTGGATTGACATCCATTTTTTGATCCTGGCTTAGGTCTTGAGAATTGTATTGAAAGCTTTCCTTTGTGATTTTATCCAAAATATTTTCCATATTATCTTTCTTTTCAAGTGCCCTGTCTTGCTCTATCATATTTAAACCTCCTGATCCATTACCGTCGTGCTTGCTTTTGTTTTACCGGTGTCCATGAGCTTTTATATTGGCGGTTACAGAGTGAAAAGGGTCAAAAAGCGAGATGACGGGATGATCCTATATTCTTATTAACGGGATGATCCTGTATTCATACTTATATGAAGCTAGTGGAATTAATCCACTAGCTACACCCTATTTAAGGTATTGTTATTTCTTTTTTCCGCCTTCTTGCTCTACTTCAGCTTCAGCATCGGCTTTAGCTTTAGCTTCGTTTTCAGCTTCAGCTTCAGCACCAGCTTTAGCTTCGTTTTCAGCATCAGCCTTAGCTTTGTTTTCAGCTTCAGCATCAGATTTAGCTTCGTTTTCAGCCTTCTGGCCTTGGTACTGTTTTTGTGTAATGAAGTTGTAGTTGAGCTGCTTATTTATTTGCTTGTGGAATTCTTTTTCTTTTACTTGAACGTCAGTTTCGTTTTCAGCTTCATTTTCAGCTTTAACCTTGGCTTTAGCGTCAGCATCAGCATCAGCATCAGCTTTAGCTTTCAGTTTAGCTTCGAGTTCGTTTTCAATTTCAGCCATAAGCTGGTTTTTTAATTCGTTGTAATTGAAATCTAGCATGGATTATTGCTCCTTTCATGTTTTGAAGTTTGGTTTATATTATATAATATGATTTGAAGTATAAAAGGTGATTGTTTTCATAAAGTTTATTAAAGGAATATAACGAATTTTATTCACAGAAAGGAATAGTGTGCTCTTGTGTTGCAAACACAGCGTTATATCTTCTATAAGGCTGTGCCTGCGAAAGTTTAAATATCGTTACCGGGTTGACATAAACCGAGGATGATACAACCCTGTTTTACCTCTTTTATACGGTGTGAAGAAGAGTATGCCAAAATATGGATAAAGATATTACGGAAACCTAAATAAATTATATATCTTGTTGATATACACCCTGCGGTTACTAAAACAGCAAGAGGGTTTACGGATTATTCTCCTCAATATAGGCTGAATTCCTTCGGGGGGAAACCCATATTAACATTAGGGTAGATGCTGTCAGCAATATGCTTACGGCAAACAGAAGGATATGATACTTTTCGAAATACAGTTCCAAGTTTTTGGGCATTGCTTTATTCATCATTACATTTATGCTGTTAAATGAAATGTGCATCATAATGGGAGGCCATATTGAACCGGTTTTGTAGACAACGATACCCAAAACAATTCCCATAAAAAAGGCATATAATCCCTGTACAAGATTCATGTGGTAAGCTGCGAAGAGGAAGGCTTGTATAACTATTACCGCTGGGGCATTTAATACTTTCCTTAATTCGCTGTAAACCAGACCTCTAAAAATTACTTCCTCTATTAATGGAGCCATAATCCCAACTGTTATAAATATAAGGATGGTATTACTGCTCATGATTATTTCTGAGAGCTCCTGATAACTGCTTGATATTTCCTCGAGTGGGATAAAGTTGTTTATATAGTTTAGGGCAATGGTAATAAAAATATTCATGGACACTCCCAGTATCAAGCTCAGACCGACAGTTGCAGATCCTGTTTTGGTAAATTTACAGTGTTGTAAAAAGTTTTGTTTGCGTATTTTTGAAATTAAAAAATAGATGGGAAGACAAATAAATATTGAAATAAGTGTGCAGGGAATAGCTAACTCGAATATTTTGTTATTTATTAATGTTTCAAAGGCTTTGGTATTATTAACGAGCTCCGGATTTTCAAGAACATTGATGATTACGAGGGGCAGCGAGACGATAAAGGTTATTATTGTCTGTGCCGCAAAGTATATGGATAAATACAGCAGTATAAAGGCCGAGGGCTTTAATAAGAGCTTAAAATATTTTAAAAAACCAGAAAATAATTTATTCATGGTGCTTCTCCTTTTGAATATTTGCTTAACCATCATTATAATAAAAAAAAAGTAATAATACTATATTTAAAAAATAAAATAGTAAAAATAAAACAGGAAAAAAAGGATTTTTTCATATTCTTCACGAATTATATATTATAGAGGTGGGTAAAATGATAATAGGTACCAGTAAAACCATTGCGTATAAGTGTTCATCCTGCGGTACATTTCAGTTTATCAACATATCACTTTTTGAGATGGCGTACAAAAAAGAAATTTGCTTTAATTGCAGGTGCAATGGATCATCACTGGTTATAGCCAGGGAAAACCCGATGAGCTACAGGATTATCATACCTTGTATAGGGTGCGGGGCAGACCATATATATCTTCTTAGCAGAAAAAAGTTTATTTCCTCGGAAGTCAATGTGCTCAATTGCCCGAAAACTGGTATGCAGCAGTGCTTTATAGGCAATGACCGGGATGTAAGACAAAAAATAGACAATCTGGAGAAGGAATTTGATGAACTTATAGACATGTTTGGTTATGATAACTATTTTATTAACACACAGGTTATGTTTGATACAGTAAATATTATTCATGATATTGCCGAGAAAGGTAATTTATCCTGTGAATGTGGCAATAATGATATTGAATTATTATTACTTTCTGATAAAATTTATTTAAGGTGCAAAAGATGTCTAGCCAATAAAACAATTTTTGCTTCATCAAACGAACACCTTAAAAACAATTTGCAGATAAAGCAGATTGTGCTTTTAAATGAGAAGGAGCCTTTGGACACAAGAGCATTACAGTCTTCCATCAAAAAAGGGGATAGGAAATAATATTTTTTGCATTTATTTTATATTTTGGGGTGGACAGTTAGATAAATATGGTATATTATTATAATAAGCTATAAAAAGATAGGTTGTTTGATGAGTTGTTTTTTTGGGGAATTATGATGGTACATTTTAACTATTTGCAATAGTCACATCCATATTGCAGGAGTTTCAATTAAATCTCTATCATACCAGACTTTATCATGGGTTATGCTGACAATATGAAAAGTGTAAGTTTATTGGCAGTTTACTTCAGTTAGGTGCACAATTGACAAATGTGATTTGTATTGGTATAATGTTTATTGCTTATAGTGTGATACTCTATAATTCTCCTCAAGTATTAACCTTTCCAGGTATAAAGGGCTTACTTATATTATCTAATTGAATGAACTCCCTACTAATTTGGAAATATATATTATGTATAAATAAGGTGGTGTAACATGGACGATATTAAGCTCAAAGATAAGACGCTGGAGGATTTAAGGTACATTGCAAAGATGATGGGGATAAAAAAAATCTCCAAGTATAGAAAAAGCGAGCTTATTGAAAAAATTTACGAAGTAGCCGGCAATGCTGGTTTAGACGGTGTGCAGGGCGAAATTAAAATTCAAAATGTTAAAGATTCAGAAAATAACACTGGAGTTCAAGAGGGCACTCACAGCAATGAAGGGATTTCAGAAGGCAAGGTTTCTGAAGGTAAAGAAGGAGAATCGGTAGGGGAAGTTGCTCCTGTATTGAGAAAATCTAAAAGAGGCAGACCCAGATTAAACAAATCCAACGAAGAAAAAACAGAGTCTGAAAAAATCGAACAAAAAACTGAGCAGAAAGCCGAGCCTATTGTTAAAGAAAAAAATGAATTTAATACCGGTCAGATTAAGACAAAGAGTGAGAAAGTCAATATACAGGATGAGGCAGAAAAGAACTTAAAAACAGCTTCTTTTGATGGGAGAAATGAGGAAGCAAAGGGAGAAGAAGTTGTTTTAAAGGGCGATTCTGCTAAACAGAACGATACTTTAAAACCTATAGAAAACAAAGATTCTGCCAACTATCAGGAAACGGTGGTTGAAAGTGGAGTTGAAAAAACAAAGCAAGAGAAAAAACATCACGAACAGAAGAAGGAAAATGAAAAACCATCCAATGGTTTTGAAAAGATAGAAAGTGATGACCCAGTAGAGGGAGTTTTGGAAGTATTACCTGATGGTTATGGGTTTTTGAGAAGTGACAATTATCTTTCTGGTCCTAAAGATGTATATGTTTCACCTTCACAAATAAGACGATTCAATCTAAAAACAGGAGATAAAATAAGAGGAAAGGGACGTATACCAAAAGAAGGCGAGAAGTTTCAGGCTTTATTATATGTCCAAACTGTTAATGGGGATCCGCCAGAGGCTGCGTCAAAAAGAGTTCCTTTTGAGTACTTGACGCCAATTTATCCGGATAAGAGGATTACTCTCGAAACATCTCCAAGAGAATTATCAACAAGGTTAATTGATTTAATAGCACCAATAGGAAAGGGTCAAAGAGGAATGATCGTTTCACCTCCTAAAGCAGGTAAAACCATACTCTTAAAGAAAATTGCAAATGCAATTACGACTAATTATCCTGAAATGGAGCTGATTGTGCTTCTTATTGATGAAAGACCTGAAGAAGTAACGGACATGCAGCGGTCAATAAACGGAGAGGTTATTTATTCTACGTTTGACGAGGTGCCGGAACACCATATAAAAGTGGCGGAAATGGTGCTTGAAAGGGCACAGAGACTGGTGGAACAAAAAAAGGATGTTGTAATTCTTTTAGATAGCATTACAAGGCTTGCAAGGGCATACAACCTTACAATTCCTCCAACAGGAAGAACTTTATCAGGAGGTCTTGATCCCGGTGCCCTTCATAAACCAAAAAGATTTTTTGGTGCCGCAAGAAATATTGAAGACGGTGGCAGCCTTACAATTATGGCAACTGCACTTATTGAGACTGGCAGCAGGATGGATGACGTTATATTCGAGGAATTCAAGGGTACGGGCAATATGGAACTTCACCTTGACAGAAAGCTGTCTGAAAAGAGAATATTCCCTGCCATAGACATAAACAAGTCCGGAACCAGAAGAGAAGAATTGCTTCTTGATCAGAAGGAGCTTGAAGGTATCTGGGCAATCAGAAAGGCAATGAGCAATATGGGAACGGCGGAAGTTACAGAAATGCTTATCAACCGTCTGGTGCAGACCAAAAACAATATTGAATTTGTAAATGGCATAAATGTTGCCTTTGTTGAAAAATAGTTCTTGCACATACACTGCATTTGTGTTAAAATATCACTTGCGTTTTAAAAAATTATTAAACTGTGGAATAATGAAATAACAATAAATTATGAAAATGCGTCGGAAATGCATTTTCGATAAGGTTTATGAAAGAAGGTGAAAAAGATGAAAGAAGGTATTCATCCTAATTACGTAAAAACAGTTATAAAATGTGCTTGCGGTTCGACTTATGACACAGGATCCACTAAGAAGGAAATGCGTGTTGACGTTTGTTCAAACTGCCATCCATTCTTTACAGGAAAGCAGAAGTTGGTAGATGCAGGTGGACGAGTTGATAAATTTAAAAAGAGATTTGGTATTACTGATGATAAATAAGTCAAAGGGAAATTGCCCTTTGATTTTTTTTTGATATTTATTGACAGGAATTACTACTTATAATATTATCATCTTAAGATATCGGAGTTTATAAAGCTTTCAGTACTGCCAGTCTAACTTGTGAGGTGAAGGGGAGAGGTCATCAGTAAGTGAAACCGGTGCAGTTGGCGGAAATAAAATTACCATTGAGCAGTTTCTCATCATAGAAGAACAGCTAAAACAAAAGTTAGAAAACGGAGAGATAGACAGGGATGAGTTTAACAATGCATTTGATAAACTCAAGTGTTTGTATCAACAAAGTGTAAATGATTCGGATGAAGACAAACCGGAAGATGACAGCAAGGAAACGAATAAGACATTACTACTTGAACAGTCCCAAATTTACAAAGAATTAGATAATTTGAGTAGCAATAAAATTAAGCATATAATTGAAGGAAGTAAAGGATCCGATCATCAATGGAAAAAACTGGTACCCAATAAGAATTGGAATGATATACAAAGAATTATCGCAGAAGTTATGGAAACAGGTGGTGATGTTCCATATAAAAATACAGCATCAAAAGTTAAAATAATTAATGATGAATTAGTGCAGGTAGTTTATGCAAAAATGCCAAACGGAAGAATAAGGATTGGGGATGCGTGGGTGAAATGATAAAAAAAATTAAAGAATTGATATTAAGAGGAGAGTTTTTAGAAGCCAGAGTTACTATGGACTGCATAACAAAGGAAGAATTGGAAATTGCTATTTTTGAGATTGGATGTGATGAGGAAAGTATTTGTGCTTACTCATTTATCTGCTTTTTATTATTAGAAAAAGAAAGCGTTGAATACCATTGTTTGGCTTCGAAATTGCTAAATATTGCATTTCCTCATATTTATGGGGGATATCAAACTTCATTATATCACATTAGAAAAGCTATAGAATTGGAACCACATAATAAAGAATTAAAAAAAGAACTTTTATTTTTTAATGATTTACCGGAAAAACTTGTTAGTGATGAAGAAGCAAGAGAGATTCGAAATGAGTTATGCCTATAGAAAACTTTTCTAAAAATATATGCTGATATAAATGTGTAAGGTCACACAGTAAAGGCGGTTGTGGTCTTTTTATATTATTAAATAGCCCAATTTCGTACCGGACATAGGCGGCACCTTGAAACGTGCGGTCTTTTTTCTGTTATTAAATAACGCACGACATAATGATGGGGTTTGTGGCTAATAATTTACCCTGACCAGCCAGAATTTTATGCCTTTGTCGCTCCAGCCAAGATCCCAGGGTACCTTGTACCGGTCGGTATTATGGCAGGTGACCAGTGCATAGCCCTTTGAATCGGTAGCCGTAACCATGGATATATGAGTAACCTTACCTTTCTTTTCGTAGGCAATATAGTCTCCAGGAAGCAGTTTGAAGGAAGCTTTAAAGACTTGATTATAATTACCTTTTGCAATCAATGAGCCTCTTCCGCTGTAAAGCATAAAACTGTTGAAAGCGTGAGCGTTTACCCAAGCTTTGCTTCCATCCTTTTCATACCTCCACTCACCGGTTTGCCTGAATTTACCTCCTTCAAACAGAATTTGCGATGCAAAATTTGCACAGTCTCCCCCTAAGGGGTTATAGTCCCGGTATTTTTTATTGTAGCTAAATCCATACTTTTCATCTGCTGCCGCACCGCAGTATCGGTGGGCATATTCCACCGCATCCATCCTCCTTTTGTTAAGATTGCTAAAGTTTCTTGGATCGGAATCCAACAGATATTGTTTAAACTCATCCACCTTTATATTGTCAGGGTTTAGAGAATCTGCAAAGGGATCGGTGTACCATTCCTTTGAAATAAGCCAGTTGCCGCCAATGCTATCGAGATTTAAGGAGTGGTATGTTCCTATTCTGAAGAAATCGGTGGTGCCGGGTTGGTTCTCATAGTTGTAATAGTATTCTGTTGAGGCGATAAAATTAAACAGGTAACCGGAGTTTCTTTCCCTGACATAGCGGATTTTTATTTTGGTTTTTATATCGGTAAATTTTATTCCCTGCTTGTCGGCCCAAGTGTGGAGGTATTTCATTTTCTTGGCTTGGTGTTCATATGCCCAGGTTCCCAGCTTGGTTTTTTTGTTGTATAATGACCCTATCATTTCCATATCGCCTTCGAGAAAGGCTTTGTTCCGGATTTTAAATATGTCGTCTAGCATGATTATATGCTCTTCATTGATGCTTATGCTCGAAGTCACTGGACTGGTACTGTATAGCGACATGCTTAAGACAAAAACTATTACAAAAAATGTTATACCTATAAGCATGGATTTTTTGAGTGTAAGAAATATAAACATTGTATTTCTCCTTGTTACTGATTTTCTGTTTATAAAATTATATGAAGAAAAGAGCCGGGAAATAATTCTTTCTTAAAATTTTTATATTCAACACTGAATTTTATGGTACCTTGACAAAGTGCCGGTAAAAAGGGTTCGAAAAATGAGATTGTTACAGAGTATGATATTCCGGAACTAAAAACTTTCTGTAAGATTTAGGATAATTGGTTACCATGTATTCTGAATTACTGCGATTAATTGAAACAATAATTATCATATCATATAATGTTATATAGTGGATATTATGGCTAAGTTATTAACTTCTATATAAAACCATGCCTGCAATCAATAATAATGAATATTATGGGAGGATTTTTAAAATGAAAAGAATTGCTTTGATTATTGCCCTGGTTTGCACTTTTGTAACATTGTTTTCGATGGCCTCTTCGGCTATAGAATTACCCCTTCGTGTAGTGGTAAACGGATCAAAACTTGAATTTCCCGATGAACAGCCTTTTATAGATGAAAACGGGA
>JAAYTO010000087.1 GCA_012523755.1 Clostridium sp.
AAATTATATCACGAAAATGCTTATATTTCTATTATATATGCTTTTTTCATTGTATCTCATAAAGGGTAAATTAAATATATGTGAAGAAAAATATACACTCTATTTTTGTATTTTCAATTAATTTATCTAAAATAAAGTGATTAGATGGCTGTGGAAGTATCCTGTATATGATATAATTTTTATGAATATGGACGATACAATATGCATTTTACATTTTGCAAACATTAATGCCTTCAATGATATAAATCGCAAAATTATTAGTTTAAGTTGTTGCTGCGATTTTTTATAACGCCTATATAAATACTAATTTTGGGGAGGATTCGAATGACAAGGAAGATAGTTTCATGTTTTACTGTCATTACTTTTTTCTTGACAATTATATTAGCGGCAGTTACCAAAGAGGTATATGGGGAAATAAAATGGCTAAAGGTAGCGGCTGGTGATTCTTATTCCTTTGCACTGGATGAAACAGGAGATTTGTGGGCATGGGGAAGTAACTGTTATGGACAGTTGGGAGACGGCACAACCGAAAACAGTTCACGGCCAACTCTAATTATGAGGGGAGTTTTGGAGGTTGTTGGAGGACAGTATCATAGTTTTACCGTAAAGGAAGACGGAACCCTATTGGTATTCGGCGAAATGTTTAGTATGCAGGGTTATGAGAAAAGCAAGGGAGAACCTGTTGCGATAATGAATAAAGTAAAAACCGCAGCCATTGGAAGGAATTTCTGGGTTGTTGTAAGGGAAGATGGGAGCCTGTGGTCATGGGGAGATAACAGATACGGACAGTTGGGAGACGGAACAAATACTAATAGAAGTGTCCCAAAAAAAGTGATGGATGGAGTTGAGAAAGTGACGACGGGATTGAACCACACCCTTGCACTGAAAAAAGATGGCAGTTTATGGATGTGGGGAAGCGGTGTAAACGAACCGGAAAAAATATTATCTGGTGTTGTTGAATTTGCGTCAGGGGCAAATCACAATCTTGCAATAAAAGAGGATGGGAGCTTGTGGGCATGGGGCAGTAATACTTCCGGACAATTGGGAGATGGATCAAACAGAAACTATTACATAAGCCCGATACAGATAATGAAAGGGGTTAAGAAAGTTGCAGCAGGGTATGACTACAGTCTTGCAATAAAAGAGGATGGCAGTTTGTGGACATGGGGCGGCAACAACTACGGACAATTGGGAAATGGAACAACAGAAAAGGTGACGAAGCCTGAAAAAATAGCAGATGGAGTAATAATGATTACCGCTGGTGTAAATCACAGCCTTGCGATAAAAAAAGACGGTAATCTATGGGCATGGGGCAGCAATTCTCAGGGACAGTTAGGAAGAGAAGAAGCCTATAGAACTCTGCCAAATCAGATAATGCAGGGAGTAGTTGAGGTAGCATCCGGAGGGGGCGGATGGGGATACAGTCTTGTAGTAAAAAAGGATAAAAGTTTGTGGGCATGTGGTTACAATATGAATGGACAGCTTGGAGACGGTTCTACTGATAATAAAAACAGGCATATACGTATAATTGCTAGTGGGGTTAAGAAAGTATCGGCTAATGGACACAGTTTTGCAATAAAGGAAGATGGGAGCTTGTGGGCATGGGGGGATAACAGATACGGACAGTTGGGAGATGGATCAAACAAAGATAAGAGCAGACCTTTATACATCATGAGCGAAGTGGTTGAAGTTTCGGCGGGAACTTCGCATAGTCTTGCAGTCAGAGAGGATGGGAGCCTATGGGCGTGGGGAAATAATGATAGGGGACAATTAGGCGATGGAACAACTGCTCAGAGCAATCACCCTAAAAAAATAATGGACAGTGGGGTAAAAAAAGCGATTGCCGGAAACAAATACAGTTTGATAGTGAAGGACGACGGAAGTCTATGGGCGTGGGGATGGAATGCCTATGGACAATTAGGTGACGGAACAAATGAAGACAGGCATAAACCCAAGAAAATAATCGGCGAAGGAGTGGTAAATGTCAACGCGGGGGTTTCCCACAGCCTTGCAGTAAAGGAAGACGGAAGCTTATGGGCATGGGGGCGAAATAGATGCGGACAATTAGGTGATGAGACTACAATAGACAAAAACGTGCCTGTAGAAATAGAATCAATAAAGAATGTGGTTTATGTGGCAGCGGGAACGGATTACACCTTTGCAATAAAAGAGGATGGAAGCTTATGGGGTTGGGGATATAACAGTAATGGCCAGCTTGGAATTGGGACAAATGCAACAATTGAATATTTACCGGCGAAGGTAATGGAGGAAGTAACAAACATTTCTTCAAGTGGAGGAAGTACTTTTGTGATAAAGGAAGATAAAAGCTTATGGGCATGGGGCAGTAATTATTTTGGACAGTTAGGGGATGGAAATGCTTACAAAGAACTTCCTCAAAGGATAGTATTTGATCCTGAACCAACGAAGCCGACAGCAACACCAAGTGTTACACCAACCCCAAGTCCTTCGAATACACCGAAGGTTACGGAACCTACAGATCCACCGTATGTCACAAAGACACCGAGTGCTACGAAAACTCCTGAGCATGATAAAACTCCAAAGCCTACGAGGACACCGTATTTTCCGATGCCACCCAAAAATACGGAAAACAAAACAGATAATAAAGGCAATAGCCCACTACCGCCAACACCAACCCAGACAATGCAGGCATCGCCGGAACCCACTGAAACAATTGAACCTCCATTAGAAAATCCTGGAGTTGGTTTTAGCGACATAAATAATCACTGGGCAAAAGAATCAATAGTCAAGCTGCTTGAGAAGGATTTAATAGTGGGTTATGATGACAACACCATAAGACCTGACCAATATATAACACGAAATGAAGCTATAGTAATATTGGCTAAACTTTTGAAATTGGAGCCAAGAGACGATATTGCTTTGGGCTTTAGTGATGCGGATAGGATACCGGAATGGGTTAAGCCTTACTTAAAGATTTCTCAAAACTACGGTTTAATTGTGGGGTTTGAGGATAACAGTTTCAGAGGACAGAACAGTCTTACAAGAGCACAGGCTTCAGTTGTCTTCTTAAAAGTTTTATCCCTCACAGGAGGTATGGATAAAAGCATTTCAGAAATTTCGGGAATACCCAAAGACTATAAAATACATAGCGGCATAGTTGAGTTCAAGGATTTTTCAAAATTTCACTGGTCCTATGCATATCTGGATATGGCATTTTCAATAGAGTTGATAAAAGGGTATTCGGATAAAACCATCAGGCCGGACAACAGTATAACAAGGGCTGAGTTTTTCACTCTGGCTGCAAAGGTACTGGAACTCTCTGAGACTAAACGGGTAAGGTAAATACTAATACATAAAAAACTCAGAAAGCATCAGGACACCTTTGTTGGTTTCGGTACCTTGATTAAATAAATTACCAATAAAGATTTCTATGGAGTTGACTTTGCTAGTGCCCTTGAGAGGGATTTCCTTGGTAGCCCAATTCTTAAGGCTTGATATTTCTTCCGAACTGCCAAGATTAATTCGCTCCGATTTATTGTCGAAGTAGTTAATGATAATTGTGATACTGTCCCTTAAACTGTTTTGAGACGAGCACTTATATGCAAATATCAATTTACTGCGGTCTTCAGGAAATGCTATAGAATTTTCTCTTGTTTTTATGGAGGCATTTCCGTTGCCGGCTATACTATAGTCTATGGACAATACATTCCTTGAATTTATTTGTGTACTTTCGAGACTAATGGTTGCATTACTCTTTCCAGCAACAGCCCAATTTGCATGATCCAATAATCCTGTAATTTTTACAGGTGCGAGTACATTCGAAGGCTCAGGGGTGTTTGTAGGTACGAGTGTATGCGTAGGAGTAGGTCTTGGTGTTTTTGTAGGGGTCAAAACCGTATTGACCGGCATTGAAGGAGTCTCCGTTACGTAAGGTGTATGGAATTGACCGGGAGAATCACCGGGAGTAGGCTCCGGGGACGTTGGGTTTTTTGTTAACGATGGAGCAACAGATGGCGAATTTGAAGTTTTAACTACGGATGATACAGTGTTTAATGGAGTTTGTTTTGCTTGATCAGTTGGAGCTTGTGAGATAGTAGTTGCGTTTGAGTTGGGTATTAGGGATATTTTTCTTCTTTTCATTGAATTAAAAACTAATGTGGATAAAACAAATAAAGATACAAATACAAAAATCCCTAATATATATTTTAATTTGCTTTTTCTGGTGTGTATTTTACTATTGATGGATTTGTCTATATCAGTATATTCAAGCCTCTGTCTATTATCCGATACTGCAGCAATATTTATTGCATTGTTCTTGTAACCTGCATTAGAACAGAACTCCATTCCCCCCATAAGTTTACAAGGATAACTGTTGATTCTACATTCATTTGCCTTAATAGCAAAAGTGTTTTGAACATCAATGGGCATTGATAGCACTCTAAACCCTATTTCTGCAATTGTAATACTATCTTTTATCATATAAGAGATATCATTTTCACAATCGTAAGTGAGTAAAATTTTATTTGGATTCTTATTGATGCCTTTAATAAGATTATTATTAATGTAAACTTCAGCAAGCTCAAGGCAAGTATTATCATAGTTAAATTCCAACTGAAAGTTATAAAATCCGAGCCTTGCCTGGTTATATAAAATTATTTTATAGGAAGTTTCATTGCTGCTTGAAATACCTGAGCAACTAATGTCAATATACGGTTTTGTAAATATACCTAATTCACATAAAACCTGATTGATGTTTGAAACATGTTTAAGTTTTATCTGGCTATTTTTAACCATTGTGTTAAACTCAGAATTTGTCCTAAGAAGTGTTTCAACTTCTTCATAGTTTTGGGATGGGAAAAGAACTAATTCAACATTATGCTCTATGGCCGCCAGTATTTTTTGCTGCATAAAATTGACTCCGCTGATATTGCCTGAGTTATCTATAACGCCAGTGGCTGCAATTTTTCTAGGCAATTGAACGGGGCATTCGATTTTATTCCAGTTTATTAGCTGGGTTATAAAGGCTACGGCATATGCAAGCCCGGCACTACTGCCGTCGACTTTACGCTTGAAGTCTTTTGGAATTACCGAGATGTACTCGGTTTGTTTGTATTTTATATTTTCGCAGGAAAACAATGCCTCATAAGCACACTCTATTCCTGTTTTGGCTGATTCTTTAACCTTAGGAGAGTTAAAACTTTGCATATAAATTTGTATAGGTTTGTCTGTTGAAATAAATAATGGACGAATATTTACCAATTCTGCAGTTTTGTCGTCAAATAGTGCGAATGTGTAAATTGGCATTGCTACTCCCCTTTGTAAAGAATGATAGGTTTTTATCTGGATTATTTGTCCATTGTTTTGAGTACATTCAGAATTATATCATATACTTTGTGTTCCTGCAATTATAGACTTGTTGTGGGCACGGTAAAAGCATGAACCCATCTCCTGCCAATACTCTCACAAGAGAGTTTTTTAAAATGCCATTTCAGCATTTAATATTCAGGCAAGAAAATCATTTTGTTCTGCGTCTTTAAAGTATGCTTCAAC